>CAZRTM010000145.1:0-9003 GCA_964602995.1 uncultured Ardenticatenaceae bacterium | reverse complement strand
TTGCGCTCGGCGAATTTGTGATGGTCGGCGCGTTCCTCGTCCTGACCTTCGAGAGCATCCTGGGGCTTAATCCCTGGCTGGCGGCCGCTCTTGGCATTGCAGGCACTGGATTACTCGGTGTGGTCTTTGAGCGTTTTGTCTATCACCCGTTGCGTGACCGTCCCCCACTTACGTTTGGCATCGCCACCGTGGCCACCGGAATCATATTACAGAATGCTGCTCTCATTATCTGGGGGCCGGATCCCAAAGGGATGCGACCATTGGTCGGCGCCAGACCCATTCCGATTTTCAACGCTGTGATAACGCCTCAGCATCTGTTTATCGGCATCGTGACGCTGTTGTTGTTGGGCGCCCTGTACTTTCTCTTCTTCAAGACACGCCTCGGTCGAAAGATGCGGGCAACAGCGCAGGATCAGGAAATGGCACAAATGATGGGCGTGAGCGTAAATGCTATGTTGGCCGGCACCTTCGCCCTCGCTTCCGTGCTGGCCGGCACCGCGGGATGGCTCCTGGCCCCGGTCATTTTTGTCTATCCATCCATGGGTGTTGCCGTTCTCCTGAAAGCGTTCGTCGCCGTGGTCATTGGAGGCTTCGGCAGCATTCCGGGCGCAGTCGTCGGTGGTGTCCTCTACGGTCTTCTGGAAGTGCTGGTAGCCGGCTATCTGTCGTCTGCCTATCGCGATGTGATCCTGTTTAGCATTCTCATAGCAGTGCTCCTCCTCCGGCCACAAGGTCTCTTTGGAGAGACTATCTCGGAAAAGCTATAGTCTATGAATAACAAGTATCTGAAAGTCGGGCTGACGATCTTATTATTCCTTCTGGCCTGTGCCGTTCCCTTACTTGTGGATTCCCGCTACTACCTGCGGCTGATCAATGTTGCTTTCATCTACATCATCATCGTCACTGGTTTCAACATTCTATACGGGCTGGCCGGACAGCTCTCATTCGGACACGCAGGTTTCTTCGCCATTGGCGCCTACAGCGTGGGGGTTGCGACCGTCCAGTATGGGCTTTCACCCTGGATTGGCTTTGCGCTGGCCATCGTGCTCTCAGCTCTGGCCGGTATCGCTGTTGGTGTGCCGACCCTTCGTGTAAAAGGCCACTACCTGGCATTGGCCACGATAGCCTTCGGCGAAATAGTGCGCCAGATCTTGTTGAACTGGGAAAAAGTCACCCGCGGCTACAACGGTATTATCGGTATACCTCCCCTGGAAGTTGGCGCCTGGGCGATCAAAGGCGAGCGCTCCCTCTACTACTTAATCCTTGTGCTCGTGGTTGTGGCGATGGTAGTTGGCGAGCGAGTGAAACATTCAAGTTACGGTCGCGCCATGATTGCGATCAAGAGTAGCGAAGTCGCCACAGAAGTGATGGGCGTTCATACAACGCAGATTAAGGTGCTGGCCTTTGCCCTAAGTGCCATCTACGCGGGCATTGCCGGCGCAATGTATGCCTTCGTCTTTGGCTACATCAGCCCCGATGCCTTTGAATTCCACGTGTCAGTTACCATCGTAGCTATGCTTCTGGTAGGTGGCGCCGGCTCCACCGCTGGCGCAGCACTGGGAGCGTCCTTGCTGACCCTCCTCCCCGAAGTGCTGAGAGTTGGCGAAAGATACTATATGTTGATCTATGGTTTCATCTTTCTGGCCATCCTCGTTTTCCTACCAGGCGGTATCGTGAGCCTCTTCGAGAAGGTTGCGAACAAGTTCAACCGCAACCGTTCGCCGTTGATACCAGTTGCAACCCCGGCTCAGACTGAAGAGGAGAAAGTAACAATAATTCAGCATGAGCCTGGTGAAAGCGCATGAGTAATTACATCCTCCGTACAAATAGAATCACCAAACATTTCGGTGGTCTCACCGCCGTCAACGAGGTGTCGTTCGCCATCGAGCGGGGCACAGTCCATTCCCTAATTGGGCCTAATGGCTCGGGGAAATCAACCTGCCTGAATCTGATCAACGGCCTCTACCAGTTGAACGGTGGTGAAATTGAGTTGGATGGGGAACCGCTGAATGGGCTCAAACCCCACAAAAGAGCGCAGTTGGGAATTGGCCGCACGTTTCAGAACATTCGCCTGTTTGAGAATCTAACCGTGCTAGAGAACGTCATGGTAGGCCAGCATCACCGTTATGACGCCGGCTTTATGGCGACCATCCTGCGCACCGCGCGTGCCACTCAGGCTGAAGAGGGTTTTCGCGAGAAGGCATTGGAAACGCTGGACTTTCTCGGCCTTGCCCAATATGCCCACGTTCCTGCTACCAGTCTGTCCTATGGTCAGCGACGGGTGGTCGAAATAGCTCGCGCCCTGGTGATGGGACCGAAGGTGCTGCTGCTTGACGAACCGGCGGCGGGCCTTAACCCAACCGAAATCATTACACTGCGCGAGCAAATAGCGACAATTAACAGCCGAGGCATAACAGTTTTGCTTGTTGAGCACAACATGAGGGTCGTTATGGCAATTTCCGACCGTATCACGGTGCTGGATTTTGGCAAAAAGATCGCAGAAGGTCTCCCTGCCGAAATTCAAAACAATGAACGGGTCATTGAAGCCTATCTTGGAGATGTAAAGAGCTTCGATCAGCTACTATACGACGAGGCAACCTCATGAACACTCTGCGCCTGGATTCAGTAGACGTTTTTTACGGCGAGGTTCAAGCCTTGCGGCAGGTCTCGCTTGAAGTAAAAGCCGGCGAAATCGTAGCGCTTCTTGGTGCGAATGGCGCTGGCAAGAGCACGGTACTGCGGACGATTAGCAATCTGGTCACACCGGCACAGGGACAGGTTCTGCTCGACGGCAAACGGATTGATAGGCAGCCGCCCACGAAGATAGCCAACCTGGGCATCTCCCACGTGCCAGAAGGACGGCGGGTTTTCCCAGGTCTCACGGTCTACGAAAATCTGGAGCTTGCAACAACGCCGTGGTTCCGGCGCGGCGCTAGCATGAAAGAGCTCCTGGCCCACGTCTACGAATTATTCCCCGTCCTTGCAGAGCGACAAACGCAATACGGATGGTCTCTCAGCGGCGGCGAACAGCAGATGCTGGCCATCGGCCGGGCACTGATGGCCCGGCCTGAAATGATCCTGCTCGACGAACCATCCCTTGGCCTGGCTCCTTCGCTGGTTCACGTCGTCTTTGAAGCCATCCAGACGATCAACCAGGATGGCACGGCGGTTCTGCTGGTCGAACAAAATGCCTTCATGGCCCTTCAGATTGCCGACCGGGCTTATGTACTGGAAAACGGAGCCATTGTGCTGTCGGGCGACGCCAAAACGCTCGCGCGGCATCCGAGAGTCAAAGCAGCATACCTCGGTGGTTAAGTTAATCAAGCGTGTAACAGGCATCTAACAAATGTGGCAAAATTACTTCACACCGAAGACATTAGATGAAGCTGTAGCTCTGCTGTCAGAGCACAAATCTGAGGCGCGGATCGTTGCCGGCGCCACGGATCTCATCGTGGATCTGGGCCACAGCCGTTTCCCCACCGTAACGACGCTAATTGATATTACTCGCATCCCCGATCTTGACCGCATTTACGTTGACGATAATGGCTGGGTTCACCTTGGTCCCCTTGTAACGCACAATCACTGCGTCAACTCTGATCTGATCGTTGACCGTGCCTTTGCCCTGGCTCGCGCCTGCTGGCAGGTAGGCTCACCGCAATTGCGCAACCGGGCCACCATTGCCGGCAATCTGATCACAGCCTCCCCTGCCAACGACACGATCACGCCACTCACAATATTCGGAGCGCAGGTCACCCTGCGCTCCGCGCGCGGCCAGCGCGTGGTGCCTCTAAGCCAATTTTACAAGGGCGTGCGCCAGACCGTACTCCGCGAAGACGAGATTCTGACCGATATTGCTTTCCCTCTCCCTGAAGCAAGGGTCGTCAGTACCTTTGAGAAGCTTGGGCTGCGTAAAGCCCAGGCCATTTCTGTCGTACACGTCGCCGTGCTGCTGGCTATGAGGGATGGCCTGGTTGAACAGTGCGCCATTGCGCTTGGCTCTGTTGCTCCGACAATCGTGCGCGCTGAGGAGGCCGAGCAATTCCTCAACGGGAAGCAGTTGGATGAAGAGGTAGTGCAACAGGCTGGCGAGTTGGCGCTGCAAGCCGCAGCGCCCATCGACGACCTGCGTGGGGCGATGTGGTATCGCAAACGGACCACTGGCTCCCTCGTCAGTCGTGCGTTGGGCAAATTGGCCAGAGGTACAGAGCGCGAAGGCTTTCCTCTCACCCCCATTATGTTGCGCCGGCCCCAAAGCTGGCAACTGGACAGCACGCTACCGGCTTCCTTCACCCATGACCAGGAGTGGCAAACGATTGAGGTCACCGTAAATGGCGCAAAACACACCTTCCACACCGGCCACAATACGACGCTGCTCAATCTCCTCCGCAAGGACGAGAACCTGGTAGGCACGAAGGAAGGCTGTGCTGAAGGAGAGTGTGGCGCCTGCACCGTCATCCTCGACGGCATGGCCGTGATGTCCTGTCTGGTACCGGCGGCCAGAGCGCATGGCGCGGAAGTGACCACCATAGAAGGGCTGAGCCAGGGCGATCAGTTGCACCCCATGCAGGAAGCATTCATCAATAAGGGGGCGGTGCAGTGCGGCGCCTGTATCCCCGGCATGGTATTGGCTTCTGCCATGATCGTGGAAGAGAACCAGCAACCGAGCCGCGAAGATGTCCTGTGGGCCTTGTCCGGCAATCTCTGCCGCTGCACCGGCTACACCAAGATCGTTGACGCTGTCCTTTCTGCTGCGGAAAAACGGCGCCATTCGGGTGAGACACCACTGACGAGCAAGGGCCCTGAAGAACAGCCAGCGCAGAAGGTGGTCGGAACACGAGTCAGACGCATCGACGCCCGTCCCAAAGTTACTGGTGAGGCCCAATACGCCGCCGATATTCGCCTGCCCGGCACGCTCGCCGGCGCGACGCTGTACAGCCCGCATCCCCATGCTCGCATTTTGGACATTGATACGTCCGAAGCAGAGCAAATGCCCGGCGTTACGGCAGTGCTTCTGGCCAGAGATATCCCCGGCCAGCGCAACTTTGGCCTCTTCGTTAAAGATCAGCAGGTGTTGGCTGAGGACATCGTGCGCTACGTGGGCGAGCCAATCGCCCTTGTGGCCGCCGAGAACAAAGAGACGGCAGAGGCAGCGTTGGCGGCCATTAAAGTGGCCTATGAACCACTGCCTGCCGTCTTCGATCCCATCGCGGCTATGACCGAAGGCCAGCCGCAGGTCAGCGACAGAGGGCGCCGTCTGCTGGCAGGACGGGTAGTAAACGGCGATGTCGGCAGAGAATTCCGCCGTGCGGCGATTATTGTCGAAGACACCTATCGCACACAGGAAATTGAACACGCCTATATCGAAACCGAGGCCGCGGTCGCCGTGCCCCAACCTGGTGGGGAGATGACGATCTACACTTGTACGCAACACCCGCACTACAAGCGCGCTGAGATCGCCGCCATCCTGGGCATTCCCGTTCATAAGGTCCGTATTGTTCAGACGGTTACAGGCGGTGGGTTCGGCGGCAAGATCGACATCACCCTACAGCATCATGCTGCCCTGCTGGCGCTGAACACTGGGCGGCCGGTGCAGATGGTCTATAGCCGCAAAGAGTCAATGATCGCCAGTTACAAGCGCATGCCCTACATCATCCACTCCAAAGTGGCTGCCAATAGCAGCGGAGAACTGCTGGCGGCCGAGATTGAGGTTATTGGCGACGTCGGAGCCTACACCTCGCATGGACCGGCATTGCTGGGCAGAGCCATCGCCCACTGCGGCGGACCCTATCGCCTGCCCAATATTCACGCTGAAGCTGTGTATACCTACACCAACAAGGTGCCCATCGGCGCCATGCGCGGCTATGGCACGCCCCCTGTCTTCTTCGCCATGGAGCAGCAGATGAACCGTCTGGCCACCAGCCTTGCTATCGATCCCCTGGAGATACGCCGGCGCAATGCCCTACGCGTGGGCGACGCCACCATCACGGGACAGATCCTGAAAGAAAGCGTTGGTTTGACCAAAACGATTTCCGCCGCGGCCGAGGCCGTGGGCTGGAAATCACAGTTGGAAGCGAGTGAGCAATGACGAAAAAACGCGGCAGGGGCATTGCCTGTATGTACTACGGCATTGGCAAGACGGGCCATCCCGGACCTGCCAGTGCGTTTGCGGAAATCCTGGACAACGGAGAGGTCGTGATCATGACCGGACTGGCCGACATGGGCCAGGGCGCCAACACCGGCATCGCCCAAATTGCAGCGGATACGCTGGGCGTGCCCGTCGAAAACGTCTTGCTCGTTACCGGTGACACTGGCCGGACGCCTGATGCCGGCGTCACGTCGGCCAGCCGCAGCACCTATGTGGTGGGCAACGCAGTGCGCCACGCCGTACTCAAGGCAATGGAGCCGATCTTGCGCGAGGCAGTGCGAAGGTTGGAGGTGCAACCGGAACGCATCGTCGTCGAGGGTGGCCGGCTCTATGAAGAAGACAACCCGGACAACGCCATAACGCTTCTGGAAGCCCTGGCTGCCTGCCGCGCACTCGGCGAGCAAACTGTTAGCGGCGTCTCATTTAATCCCGAGTTCCAGCGCCTGGACGACTCAGGTCGCGGCGCTCCCTATCCAACCTATGCCTTTGCTACACAAATCGCCGAGGTTGAGGTGGACACAGAGACCGGTCAGGTCGAGGTTTTGCGCATCGTTGCGGCCCACGACGTTGGACGAGCCATTAACCCTGACCTGGTGGAAGCACAAATTCAAGGCGGAATTGCACAGGGCATCGGCTATGCGCTGAGCGAGGATCTGATGATAGAAGAAGGGGTTGTAGTTAACCCTTATTTCAGCACCTATCTTTTGCCTACGTCCGTCGATGTATCCGAGATTGAATCGATCCTCATTGAGGATGAAGAACCAAGTGGGCCGTTCGGGGCTAAAGGCGTCGCCGAACCGGCCCTCATTCCCACGGTGTCGGCCATTGTGGGAGCAATCTACGATGCCGTCGGCGTCGTCGTTACCCAACTGCCCGCAAAACCAGAACTGATCCTTGCTGCGCTGGAACAGGCGAGTCACAACGGGCAGGCGTAGCAAGCATAATCGAGACAGGAAGTTGAGGAGGTCACATGGACAGTTTTCGCTACATCAATCCAACGACTATTGAAGACGCAGTTGAAGCGTTGAACGAAATAAGAGGGGCGGTGCCGCTGGCTGGCGGTACCGCATTGCTGGCGGCCATGCGTCGCGGCGCCTGTGCGCCCGAATGCATTGTTGATCTGGATCGGGTTGCGGGACTGGACAGGATCGCCTTTGACCCTGAACAAGGTATGCGGATCGGCGCCACGGCAACTGTGTATGCGGTGGAACAAAATGAGGATATCGCCACCCATTATCCGGTTCTCAACGAGATCGCCCGGCGCTTCGCCCCCCTGCAGGTTCGTGGCACGGCCACACTCGTCGGCAACATCTGTAACGCCTCACCGGACGCCGATTTTGCAGGTGCTCTGATAGCTTATGCCGCTGACGTTGTCGTATACGGTCCTGAGGGCGAAAAACGGATAGCTGTTGACACGTTCCTTCATGGAGGCGGCAAGAATATGCTTGGCCACGGTGAGCTTGTGAAAGAAGTCGTTCTGCCACCCCCCTCCCCTGATGGCTACAGTGCATCCTACAACCACAAGTCGTGGCCCCTCTATGCACCCTCACTGGCGGGCGCGGCGGCCCAGCTGCAAATTGCGGACGGAACTATCAAAGAGGCCAGGCTAGGCTTGATCGGCGCCGGTGAGCGGCCCCTTCGCGCCACAGAGGCCGAGGCCGCGCTGGAAGGGATGCCCCTCCACGCTGAAACAATCGAGAAAGCAGCAGAGGTTGCCGCTGCTGAGGTTGATCCATACAGCGACTTCAGGGCGTCCGCAGAGTACCGGCGTGTCCTTGTCAGCGTAGCCGTACGCCGCACCCTCTCCCAGATCCTTGCCCAGTCCAATGAGCGCGCAGCGCTCGAATGAGGAGACAACAACCGATGACCCAACCGATAGAGTTTGTACTGAACGGTGAACCCATTAGCGTCGACGCTCCACCACACGTCTTTTTGCTGGAGTTACTACGCGACTATCTGCGCCTGCAGGGCACCAAGCAGGGATGCGATGGTGGCGAGTGTGGCGCCTGCACCGTTCTTGTTGACGGTGTTCCAACCTACTCCTGTTTAGCGCTGGCTCGCAGGATAGACGGGCGCAAAGTAACGACTGTCGAAAGCCTCGGTTCACCGACCGATCTACATCCGCTGCAGGAAGCGTTTGCCAAAACTGGCGCTATTCAGTGTGGCTATTGCACCCCAGGCGTTCTCATGAGTACGGAAGCGCTGCTCGCCCGCAATCCACAACCTACTCTCGACGACGTAAAGGAAGCTCTCACCGGCAATATCTGTCGCTGCACGGGATGGCAACAAATTTTTGAGGCGATTTTAGAGTATGCAAAATCGCCGCAAACAGACTGACACGAGAGTCTGACCGATGACGTCAAACATGAAAGAGGAAACAATGAAGGAATTATCCATTATTGGTCACGAAGCTCGTAGCATTGATACTGCCAAACTCGCCACTGGACAGGCGACATTTGGGCCCGACATCAAACGACCGGATATGCTCTACTGCAAAGTATTGCGCAGCCCGGTTCCGCACGCTCGCATTCGCGCGATTCGCACAGAAAAGGCCAGGCAACTTCCCGGCGTGAAGGCCGTCATTACTGCCGACGATATACCAGACCGGCTCTACGGCTTTTGGCTCAGGGATCTGCGCGTCCTGGCGCGCGACAAAGTGCGCTATGTGGGCGATCCCATGGCGGCCGTGGCCGCGATAGACGCTGAAACGGCACAGAAAGCAATCGAGCTGATTGAGTTTGATCTCGAGGAGCTGCCGGCCGTGTTCGATCCGGTGGAAGCCGCACAGCCAGACGCTCCCCTGATCCACGAGGAGTGGGAAAGCTACGAGGATAAGTACGATCTGGTTCGCTACGGCA
>CAZRTM010000144.1:0-9053 GCA_964602995.1 uncultured Ardenticatenaceae bacterium | reverse complement strand
GTGATGATGTTTTCCATTTGAGTTATCTCCTCTCTTACCTATCCTTGGACAGGAGTAGGGGTTTATAGGTAATGGTTTAAGTTTAAGTTTCTATTCCGATACAGTCTCAAGGATAGCTCAGCCGCCTGCTGTCCAGAAGTGTCACCTGTCCCATCTTTTGTGGGTCAGGTGACCTTCTCTATAATCATGATCATATCTGTACGATGCACAGGCGGCGCATGGAGGTATTGATTTAGAGATGACCCAACAAAGACCAGATAAGGATGCACTCGCCGGGGCGCAAGGAGCACATGTTCCAGATATCATTGCTCCGGGACTGAAAGTGCTGTTTTGTGGCATCAACCCTGGGCTTTTCTCTGGTGCGGTTGGCCATCACTTTGCCCGGCCTGGCAACCGCTTCTGGCCCGCTCTCCACGCAGCTGGTATCACGGACCGTGTGCTGCGGGCGCACGAGGAACGGGAGCTGTTGAAGTTCGGTTATGGCATCACTAACTTTATTGAGCGCGCGACGGCGACTGCCAGCGAACTGAAGACGGAAGAGTATGTTGCCGGGCGTCGCCGGTTGCAAGAAAAGGTAGAGAAGTACCGGCCTGCCTATGTAGCAATTCTGGGAATTGGAGCGTACCGCAAAGCATTTGGGAAGCGCGAGGTTACCCTGGGAGTTCAGGACGAGCGATTCGGTGGCTCGCTGCTCTGGGTGTTGCCCAATCCCAGCGGCCTGAACGCCCACTATCAACTCGCCGATCACGCGGCGCTACTTGCCGAGCTGCGCCGTGCGGCCGAAAAAGAAATAGGTGTTAGTTAACTTCTTTTTGACATCCGGCGATAATTTGTTACTATTCTCAACATATGTGTTACGTTAGCTTGATTCGCCCAACATACGAGCGCCGTTTGCGTCGTCGCCAGACCTCGAGTCTGGCATTTTGGGTTACTTGAATCTTGTTCTCGACGTAAACCCTTAGGGTACGATTTTTACCCGCCAGACTCATACCAGTCTGGCGGGTTTTTTGTTTTATGGAGGTGTTACAGTGATTCGGGCAGGAATAATTGGCGCGACCGGCTACACGGGATATGAGTTGGTCAAATTGCTTCATTCCCATCCATTCGTAGAGTTGCTCTTTACCACGTCAGAGTCCAGCGCGGGGCTGCGCCTGAACCAGTTGTATCCGGCGGCCCCGGCTCTGGAGCTGATTGCCGCAGACCAGGCGCCGTTTGAGGATGTTGACGTCGTATTTCTCTGTTTGCCGCACGGTGTTGCGGCGCCCACAGCCGTCGCCGCTCTGGAGGCAGGGGCAAGAGTTATTGATCTCAGCGCTGACTTTCGTATCGCAGATGAAGAGACCTACACCTCGTGGTACAAGACCGAGCATCCGGCCCCTGCGCTCCTTCAAGAAGCAGTATATGGCCTGACTGAGTTCGCCCGCGAGCAGTTGCCGGGCGCGCGTCTCGTGGCCAACCCTGGCTGCTATCCCACGAGCGTACTTCTGGCGCTTCAACCATTGCTGCAGGCTAATATCCCGGCGGGGACTATCATTGCCGACAGTAAATCAGGCGTGTCCGGCGCCGGACGAGCGCCAAAACAACACACCCACTTTGTCGAGGTGAGTGGCAATTTCTCTCCCTACAGCATCGGCCGGGTACATCGCCACCTTCCTGAAATGGAGCAGGGATTCCGCTTCTGGAATGATGCTCCGCCCAAACTGATCTTCTCACCGCACCTCCTGCCTGTCCCGCGCGGCATCCTTTCCACCATTTACGTGCCGCTGGCTGAGGAATGGAGTGAAGATGAGCTGCGCTCGCTCTATAGCATCTACGACGATGAACCGTTTGTGCGGCTTTTGCCTGCGGGTGAGCTGGCGACGCTGGCCCACGTCAACTATACCAACCAGTGCGTCATTGGCCTGACGCTCGCGGGCAACACGCTGGTCCTGACCTCCGCCATTGACAACCTGGTGAAGGGCGCCGCGGGCCAGGCTGTTCAGAACATGAACGTGATGTTTGGAATTGAGGAAACTGCTGGTCTGCTGTCTGGCCCGGCCCCAGAGTATGCCATGCAACAGATGGAGGTGGCCTAAGTGCAGGTACTGAAGATTGGCGGTAACGAGCTGGCGGATCCCGCATTCTTGCCAGCACTCGCCGAGGCGGTAGCTGGTTTGGGGGAACCGGTTGTCATTGTCCACGGCGGTGGCAAGTCAATTGCCGACATGCAACTGCGCCTTGGCCTGGAGCCACGTAAGGTTGAAGGGCTGCGCGTTACTGATGAGCCTTCCCTCGAAGTGGCGCAAATGGTTCTTTCTGGGCAGGCCAACAAGGCCATTGTTCGCGCGCTCCTCGCCGTTGGGGTGCAGGCGCTGGGCATCAGTGGCGTGGACGGCGGGCTGCTGCGCTGCCATAAGAAACAACATCCTACTGTCGATTTAGGTCTGGTTGGAGAGATTGATGAGGTGAACAGCGGCTTGCTCAATACGCTCCTTCGTTCGCAGCTCACTCCGGTTGTATCTCCCATTTCTCTTGGTCACAATGGCGCACTCTACAACGTTAATGCCGACGAAGCCGCTGCTGCCATTGCCACTGCGCTCAAAGCCAGCACTCTATCATTTGTCTCTAACGTGCGGGCCGTAATGGGCAAAAGCGGAGAAGAGATTGAGTGTCTGACGGCCCCGGCGACTAATGAGCTGATCGCACAGGGAGTGATACGAGACGGCATGGTGCCCAAGGTACAGGCAGCATTGGACGTTGTAAGTCGTGGTGTTCCGGAAGTGATCATTCGCGATTTGGACGGCTTAAGAACGGGAGCGGGCACACGCTTTGTGTCGGTGAAATAACAAATCGGTATCTGGAAGAACAAGGAAGAGTAACTATGAAGAAAGAACAAGTCATTCAGAGCGAAGCGTCCTATCTGGTCCAGACGTACGTTCGCCCTGAAATTGTTTTTGAAAGGGGCGAAGGCGCTTATCTCTATGATACAGACGGCAAGCGCTATCTCGACTTCATGGCCGGTATTGCAGTTAATGCCCTGGGTCACGCCGATCCTGAGTGGGTTGAAGCCGTCTGCGACCAGGCAAGTCGCCTGACACACGTCAGCAATCTTTTCCATACCCACCCCCACGTGCAACTGGCTGAACGGCTGGTAGAGAATTCATTTGCCGATCGCGTCTTCTTTTCCAACTCAGGCAGTGAAGCCAACGAGACGGCGCTCAAGTTCGCCCGCAAATACGCGCACACCACCTCTGGCGCGAATGGGAAGACAAAGATTGTTGCCTTCAGCGGTGGCTTCCACGGGCGTACCATGGGGGCGCTTTCTACTACCTATAAGGAGCACTACCGGCAACCATTCGCTCCCCTCGTCCCTGATGTGTACTTCGGCGTATTCAACGACGTTTCTGGTCTGGACGGGTTAATTGATGACAGCACCTGCGCTGTGATCGTCGAACCGGTTCAGGGCGAGGGTGGCATTAACGCCGCCACTCCTGAATTTTTGCAAGAAATCCGCGCCCGCTGCGACCAGTACGGCGCACTCCTCATTTTTGACGAAGTACAATGCGGACTGGGGCGTACGGGTACCTTATGGGCCTACCAGCACTATGGCGTAGAACCGGACATCATGACCCTGGCCAAGCCGCTGGCTGGAGGCCTGCCCATTGGCGCCGTTCTGGTGCGAGATGAGATCGCCGCCGCCATAGCTCCAGGCGACCACGGTAGCACCTTCGCCGCCGGGCCACTGGTCTGTCGCGCTGCCCAGGTAGTATTCGACCGCGTGAACAATCCCGCCTTTCTCGAGCATGTGCGCGAGGTGGGCGACTATCTCCAGGAGCAACTGCGACAGCTAAATGCCCCCTCCATTGAAGTGGTGCGCGGCAAGGGTCTTCTGGTCGGAATTGAGTTCTCAGTACCGGTGCGACCCTTAATGCAGGCTGCCCGTGACGAAGGGCTTTTGATTATTAACGCCGGCGATAATGTGATCCGGCTGTGCCCGCCATTGATTATCAGCAAAGAACAGGTCGATGAAGCGGTGGCCATTCTGAGTGCCTGCCTGGACCTTGTGGAGAGTCCTGTATGAGAGTTAAAGGGGTAAGTACACAACCAGTACCACTAATTACGTTTACACCAGAGCAAGTTACGGTCAGACTGGCGACAAGTGAGGATGTGCCACAAATTTTGCGGTTGGTGAACCACCATGCCCGCCTGGGGCAATTGTTGCCCCGTTCTGCCAAATCAGTCTACGACACCATCGATGACTGGTTGGTGGCTATTGCCGGCGACGAGGTGCTTGGTTGCGTCTCTTTACTCCGCTATACATCAGGATTGGTAGAAGTGCGTTCATTGGCTGTGGCCGAGGCTGCTCAGGGAATGGGCATCGGGTCGCATCTGATGCAAGCGCTTCTAAAGGAAGCCCAAAAGCGTAAGATACCGACGCTGTTTGCCCTCACACGTGCTGTCACTTTCTTCCAACGCTTTGATTTTGCGATTACAGAGAGAGCCTTTTTCCCCGAGAAGGTCTGGCATGATTGCCAGCAGTGCCCACTGCTTGATAACTGTGATGAAACTGCAGTGGTACTTCATCTACCTGCTACAGAGTACTAGAACCACCTGGCTGGAGGACTGAATGTCAAAAAAGAGTGTCAATAAAGTTGTGCTCGCTTACTCCGGCGGTCTGGACACCTCCGTTATTGTGCCCTGGTTGCGCGAAAATTATGGCGCTGAGGTCATTTGCTTCTGCGCTGACATCGGCCAGGGTGGCGGCGAGCTTGATGGGCTGCGTGAGAAAGCGCTGGTCAGTGGCGCCAGCAAAGTCTATGTGGAAGACCTGCGCGATGAATTCGCCACTGATTTCCTGTTTCCCATGCTGCAGACGGGGGCCGTCTACGAGAAGCAATATCTGTTGGGTACCAGCATCGCCCGCCCTTTGATTGCAAAGTGGCAGGTGTCGATTGCTGAGGCCGAAGGGGCCGAGGCTGTGGCTCATGGCTGCACCGGCAAGGGCAACGACCAGGTACGTTTCGAGCTAACCTACAAGGCGCTGAATCCCACTCTCCAGGTAATTGCCCCCTGGCGCGAATGGGAGATCCGCTCTCGTGAGGATGCGCTGGCTTATGCGCGCAAACACAATGTGCCGGTAACGCACACCAGGAAGTCAATTTACAGCCGTGACCGCAACCTGTGGCATCTTTCGCACGAGGGCGGCATTCTGGAAGACCCGGCCCAGACGCCTGAACCGTCGATGTACCAGTGGACCGTTGACCCAGAAGAAGCTCCGGATGAACCGGCCGTTGTGCAGATTGATTTCGAAAGGGGCGTTCCGGTGGCTGTAGATGGTGTTGCCATGTCGCCGGCAGCTCTCATCTCCTATCTGAATGACCTGGGCGCCCAACACGGTGTGGGACGGGTGGATCTGGTCGAAAACCGGCTGGTCGGCATGAAGTCGCGCGGTGTTTACGAGACGCCCGGTGGCACGATCCTATACGCCGCTCACCGCGAGCTGGAATCACTGTGCCTCGACCGTGATACACTCCACTATAAAGAACAAATAGCGCTGCGCTATGCGGAGCTTGTCTATTTCGGCAAGTGGTACCATACCTTGCGCGAAGCGCTGCAGGCGTTCGTGACGCAAACGCAGCAGACGGTTAGTGGTTGGGTGAAATTGAAGTTGTATAAGGGTAGCGTTACTGTCCTGGGCCGCTATAGTCCGCACAGCCTCTATCGTGAAGATTTCGCTACGTTTGGCAAAGAAGATGTCTACGACCAGAGCGATGCTAAAGGCTTCATCAACCTCTTTGGCTTACAGATGAAGGTCAAGGCCATGATGGAAGTGAGCGACGGTGGCCGCACGCGCTATGCCGCCCCTGATTACTCTGTGTTCAAACGAGACTAAATCATGATTTTTAGAGCAGATTCCCGCAATGGAGTCTGCTCTTTTCATCTTTGCAAGAGAGAAGGGAATTATGGAACTGATTGCTGAGGGTGGAATCACCACACCGGACGGCTTTGTGGCGGGTGCAGCGCATTGTGGTTTGAAGAAAGGGCGCGCCCTGGACCTGGCCTTGCTCTATTCGGAACGGGATTGCGCGGCCGCAGGTGTTTTCACGCGCAACCAGGTGGTGGCAGCGCCTGTCATTCTAGACCGCGAAACGCTACAGGCGAACAGCTCGCAGGTTCGCGGCGTCGTTGCTAATGCGGGGAATGCCAACGCCTGCACGGGAGCGCCTGGGTTGTGGGCCGCGCGCCAGATGCAACAGAGCGCTGCTTTTGCTCTGGGTTGCCAACCAGAACAGGTTCTTGTGCTTTCAACCGGCGTTATCGGCGTGCAACCCCCGATGATAGAAATTAATGCCGGCATTGATGCTGCAGCCCGGCGGTTATCCGGAAAGCGCGGCAAGGCGGCGGCGGAAGCGATTATGACGACGGATACGTTCCCGAAAGAGATCGCCGTCTCTGTCCAGCTTCTAGGTGGCGAGGTGCGGATCGGTGGCATGGCGAAAGGGTCGGGCATGATTCATCCCGATATGGCGACCATGCTTGGCGTGATCACCACCGATGCCGAAATTCCAGCGCCGGTGTTGCAGGGGCTGTTGCGGGAAGCAGTTAACCAGAGCTTCAACCGCATTTCGGTCGATGGCGATACCAGCACCAACGATACTGTCCTGTTGCTGGCCAACGGTGCGAGCGGCCTTTCCGTCGCGGAAGCGCATGATATGACCGCGTTCACAGAAGGGCTTGGGTTTGTTTGTCGCGAGCTGGCCAAGATGATTGTGCGCGATGGTGAGGGCGCCAGTAAATTCGTGACGATTCGGGTCAGTGGCGCCGATAGTGAGACGGATGCGCACCAGGTGGCAAATACCATTGCTACATCGCCGCTGGTCAAGACCGCACTTGCCGGCAGTGATGCCAATTGGGGCCGCATTCTGGCCGCCGCCGGGCGTGCCGGGGTCGCTTTTGATCAAAGCGACGTGGCCCTGTGGATATCCAGTGGTGATGAGACGGAGCTGCAGCTTGTGGAGAATGGCACGCCCTTAGCCTATCAGGAAGCTGATGCAGCCAGAATCTTCGGACAGACGGACATCAATATCCACCTGAAACTGGGAGGTGGTGTAGCCGAAACCACTGTCTGGACCTGTGATCTGACCCATGAATATGTAGCTATCAATGCGGATTATCGGAGCTGATGCCTGCTGGCCTGCTGGTGGGTCTGTACTATGGAGGCGCTATGGAGGCAGTAAATGAATAAGTTATGGGGAGGGCGGTTCGAGGAGCAGACAGACGCACTTGTTCACCGCCTGAACGCCAGTTTGCCAGTTGACGGGCGTCTCTTCAATGAGGATATCGACGGTAGCATTGCCTGGGCCAGGGCACTTGAGAGGGCGGGTGTACTCAACGAGGAAGAGGCAACAGCTATTGTAGATGGGCTGGAGCGTGTGCGCGCTGAATTGGAAAAGCAAGCGCTTCCTTTCACCAATATGGACGAGGATATCCACTCACTGGTGGAGCGACGGCTTACGGAGCTAATCGGGCCCGTTGGAGGCAAGTTGCATACCGGTCGTTCGCGCAACGATCAGGTAGCGACTGACTTCCGCCTGTGGGTTATGCGCGCCGTTAATGAAATCCTGGGATTGCTGCGTGAGTTACAGATGGCATTGCTTGAAAGCGCGGAGACGCACCTTCACACGCCCATGCCCGGCTATACACATTTGCAGCAGGCCCAACCGGTTACCTGGGGTCATTGGCTTCTATCGCACTTCTGGACCTTACGGCGCGATGCCGATCGCTTCACGCAAGCCAGGACATCAGCATCAGTCTTACCGTTAGGCTCGGCCGCTCTTGCCGGAACAGCGTATTCGATTGACCGTGAAGCGCTGGCCGGCGCTCTTGGCTTTGTTCGCATCAGCGAGAATAGCATCGATGCGGTTTCTGACCGGGATTTCGCTGTTGACTTCCTTTATGCCTCAGCACTCCTGGGCATCCACCTCAGCCGCCTGGCGGAGCAACTGATCATCTTTAGCAGCATCGAGTTTGGCTTTGTCACCCTCAGCGATGCCTATAGCACTGGCTCCAGCATTATGCCGCAGAAGAAAAACCCGGATACATTGGAACTGACTCGCGGTAAAACTGGCCGCCTCGTGGGCAATCTCATCGGCCTGCTGACAACCCTGAAGGGTCTGCCTTCTGCTTATGATAAGGATTTGCAGGAAGATAAAGAACCGGTCTTCGATGCCTATGACACCCTGGCTCTGATTCTTCCAGTTCTGGCGGGCACCGTTCGTACCCTGACAGTCAATGAAGCAAGGATTCGCGAGCAGTTGGACGCGGGATTGTTTGCGACGGAGCTGGCTGATTATCTCGCCGTGAAAGGCATTCCTTTCCGTGAAGCGCATGAGATTGTGGGGCAGGTCGTTCGGCTTGCAGAGAGAGAGGGGATGCCATTGGATAGGCTTGACCTGGCTGCACTACAAAGTATCAGCGACCAATTCGAACTTGATGTCCTGGAACGCTTTAATGTGGACCGCGCGCTCAGAGCACGTGCTGTCACTGGTGGAACAGGAAGGTTAGAGGAACAACTGGCGGCCGCCAGGGCACAGTTGATCTCCGTGGAATAGGCATTGCAACAACCAGTCTTATATGATTCCAACATAAAAGGGGTTGACAGGGGCGAGGGAGGGAGTATAATCCCCACTCGTTGCCGGGAAGAGGCAGCAGAGTACGGGGGAAAGACTCCCGCGAGACGACCTCACAGCCGAATAACGGAACGCCCAACAGCAGAGCGGGGAAGGCGCCAGGGATTTATGTAGTTCTTATGTAAAATCCCTTGACAGTAGTGCCTGGTCTGATATAATGACCATCCGCTCAAGGATGAGCGAGCGTTTCGGGGGCTGAGACCATTCAGCAAGACATTGCGAAAGACGACCTCACAACCAGATAGAGTACCGGAGCCGGCAAGCCGGAAGAAGGCTTGCGGGATTTTGTTGTCTCTAGATGGGTACGAGAGCGGAATGGCCTCGACTCGGGCACCTTAACAACTGAAGAGTGACAAGAACTGTGCGAGGTTCGAAGATTCCCTT
>CAZRTM010000143.1:1709-9148 GCA_964602995.1 uncultured Ardenticatenaceae bacterium | reverse complement strand
CCCGTCACGCTGACGCGTCATCCTGAGCGGAGTCTGCGGAGCGAAGGATCTCTACCTCGACATGCGCGAGATTCTTCGGCTGTCGCCTCAGAATGACGGAGGGCAAGGCGTCATCCCAAGCGCAGCCCCATCCCCCCCGTCACTCTGACGCGTCATCCTGAGCGGAGTCTGCGGAGCGAAGGATCTCTGCTCAGCGACCAGATACTTCGTTCCACGGGCATGACCTTTAGCAAGAATCTGCTCAACACACTAATCAATAGCAGACTTAGCACAGCGGAAGCCGATATTGGCCCGCCGCTCATTGGGGTCATAAAAGGTGCGCAGCGTCACGCGCAGCTCCTCCCGCCCCGAGAGCCAGGAGCCGCCCCGCACTGATTTCGCGAAACCCTCCGCCGGGCCCATGGGGTTGGTTTCAGGAGCCGATCTATAGTAACTGCGCTCATACCAATCCCTGGTCCACTCCAACACGTTGCCCAGCATATCGTAGGCGCCGATGGGCGAGCGGCCATCGGGATAAGCGCCAACGGGGGACGTATCCCTATAGCCATCATCAAAAGCAGTGTCGTGGTCGCCCCGGTAACAGTTGGCGTCACAGTAATTGAGCAGGCTGCCGTCGAAATTATCCCCCCAGGGATAGACCGTCTTGATGCCCTGCTCCGGGTCAAAACTGGCAGCACGCTCCCATTCCGCTTCTGAGGGCAGCCGGCCTTCGCGCCAGGTGCAGAACTCATCCGCCTGATACCAATTCACATACAAAACCGGATAGTCGTCGTATTCGGGATTGCCATAATAGTCAGGGTAGAATGAAGCGCGGCTGTAGGCCGGTGGCGTGCAGGCCCCGGCTGTCACACATTGGGCATAAGCGCCGTTGGTAACTTCCGTCTCGTCAATGTAATAAGGATCCATGCGCACCATGCGCGATGGCCGCTCGTCCGATTCCCCCTGGTCGTTGCCCAGCCGGAACAGCCCACCCGGCATGAAGAGCATGCGCGAGCCGGTACTGGTCAGGAACGGTTCTGGCGTTGGGGTAGGCAAGGAAGTAGGGTCTGGCGTGGGCGTTGTGGTCGGAGCTACCGCTGTCAGGGCCGCGATCACCTGCGATTCGGTCGTCGCCGTCGCCGCTTCCTCGCTACCACCCAACAGCGGTGTGGGCCACACCCAAGTCAGAGCCACACTGCTCAAAATAATAGCCACCAGAACGCCTACCAGCCCATATATCGTGCGCTGCTGAATCTGCCTGCGCCGTGCTTCCGGCAGTTGGCGCGCCGGTTGTGTGACAGGTATAGCGCCGCTGCGGCGCAAGGTTTCGGTGCGCACCGCCGGCCGCCCCGAGGGTCGTTCCAGCGCCCTGGCGAACTCCTGAACGGTTTCGTAGCGTGCATCGGGGCGCAGGGACATGGCGCGGCTGGCGACGATGGAGAGATAAGGCTCAACGTCCCCGTTGACCTCTCGCGCGCCGGGCATATCGGCCAGCCCGCTTTCCCGCTGCAACGCGCCGGGCGGCGTCTGCTCTGTCAGCAGCGTATACAGCGTGGCGCCCAGACTGTAGATGTCGCTGGCCGGCCCCACCTCTTCGTTCTGCTTCTGCTGCTCTGGCGAAGCATATCCACGTGAACCGGCCGCAATGCCCAGTCCGGGCAGGCCGTTGTCCACCAGATACACCTTGCCCTCGGGCGCGACGCGGATGTTGGCCGGCTTGATGTCCAGATGTACCGTGCCTTTCTCGTGCAAATAGGCCAATGGCTCGCAAACGCCCTGCAACCATTCGATAATCTGGTCCGATGGCAGCGGGCCATACTGTTCCACCAGGGAGCGCAGGTCGATGCCATCGACGTAATCCCAGACCAGATACTGGCCAACGCCTTCCAGAGCAAAATGGTCGCGCACGGCGGGAATCTGCGGGTGGTGCAGGCCGCTGAGGCGGCGCGCCTCAGAGCGGAAGCGCTTCTGCGTCTCCACGCTGGCGTCCAGGTATTCCTTAACCACCACATCAATCTCGTCGTGGATATCCCAGGCGCGGTAAACGGCCCCGCCCTGTCCCTCGCCGAGCAGGCTGACGATGCGATAGCGTTTATTTAACAGTTCAGCAGGTAGTAACGGCATAGTATCAGTATAGTACCCGCGCGATTATAGCAGGCGACCAGCGGTAAATCAGCGTTTCTAATTCTCTTGTGAGAGAATCCCATTCCGGCAATGCGCCGGAGCCTCAGACAATGCGCTGGAACCGGCTCATGCGGGCCGCCGGGCTGTTTGCTTCATTCTCATCTCGGGCGACCATCTCCACCTCGTAGTACGGTACGCTGGTCTCCAGCAGGCCAAAGTGCCGGATCATAGCATAATCACTGGCAACAAGCTCTCCTTGTTCCTGCATCTGCTCCAGCTCATCAAACGTAAACCAGGCAACCTTCCCTTCGGCCTGTTCGCGGGCTACGCCCACAGGCGCGTTCATGGCACAGGCGAAAAGCAGGAAGTGACCGGCCAGGCCCTCTCCTGCTGCCGGGTCGGGCACGATACGCTCGTTCACCACCCCGCGCACGCCCATAAATTCAGATTCCAACCCCGTTTCTTCCCGCACTTCGCGCACGGCCGCCTGGGCCAGCGTTTCGCCGAATTCAACTTTGCCACCGACCAACGCCCACTTGCCGGCATAGGGTGGTTTGCGGCGCTGGATCAGCAAAAAGCGCTCCTCCTGCCGCCCGTTATTCTCGTGTCGGCGCTGGATCAGGGCCAACACACCCATCACCGGTCCCACCTGCTCTCGCCAGCGCTGCTCGCGTGGCGTCTGGGGCAATGTCTCGAACAATGTCTCGAATAACTGCTTTTCTTCATTCGTCATGTAAGCAGACCTCCTTCCCGGCAAAAATACAGCCAAAGGGGCGCGGCGGCAACGCCGCAAGGTGGGAAGCGCACGTCCAGAAGATACAATAGACACGAAACACCGGCCAATGAGGAGGTAGCTTGAACAAAGAGTCGCTCACCAACGCTCTGTGGCGCATTTACAGACGACCGGACCGCCCCGAACCATGGTTAAACGGCGGCAATCTGCCCTGGGACGACCCGGCGTTCTCACAACGCATGTTGCTCGAGCATCTGGACGAAAGTCACGGCGCGGCCTCGCGCACCAGCGCCGAACGCGCGATGCAACTGGATTGGCTGCGCGACAAACTATCTCTGCAAACGGGTATAGAGCTGCTCGACGTCACCTGCGGCCCGGGCCTGTACGCCGTTCCGCTGGCCCAGGATGGCCTGCGCGTCACCGGCGTCGACTTCAGCCCTGCTGCCATCACCTACGCCCGCGATCTGGCCCATAGCGCAGGGGTTGCCGGCGCCTGCCGCTTTGTCCAGGCCGATGTGAGCGACTTTGATTTCGGCCACGAGCAGTACGATGCTGCCCTGTTCCTTTATGGGCAACTGGCCGTTTTCCCACGCCAGGAAGCGGCCCACCTCTTGCGCCGCATTGCGAACAGCCTGCGCCCTGGCGGGCGGCTGGTGGTGGAGCTGCTGGAGCAAGAACGCGTTGACAAAAAGGAAAGCAGTTGGTGGTTCACGGACGAACGCGGCCTGTGGAGCGACGCGCCCTTCCTCAGCCTGGGTGAACGATTCTGGTACGAAGAGGAAAAGCTATCCTGCGAGCGCTACTACACGCTACACCTGGAAACGGGCGAACTGGACGAGATTTTGCTCTGCGACCAGACCTATAGCGTGGCGGAGATGGAACAAATGCTGAGGGAGGCAGGGTTCCAGCGCGTGACGGTATATCCTGCATGGGATGGACTGGGCCTTTACGATGCGGAGGAGTGGAATGTTTATGTGGCGTGGAGGGAGGGGGATTAGAGATTGGAGACTGGAGATTGGAGATTAGAGGCTTGAGATTGGGTTAGTTATTGCGTGTGATGTGCCAGGTGCGGGGGTTGATTTGGGCGTTGCGCAGGGCGTTGGCCAGCTCGTCGTCGCTGGCGAAGGTGACCTGGTTCAGGTAGTGACAGTCGACGGCGACGTCAAACTGGTCGCGGTCGTAGGGCCAGGGGTCGACGATGACGACTCCATCGCTGCTGCGCTGGTATACGTCGTATTGTACGCCATTAGGCCCGCTGCCGATTTCCAGCCGTCGCTCGTCAAATGGCAGTTGTCGCTGGCAAAGGATGAGCGAGAAGGTGTCGCCCCACAGCAACAGGCGGTAAGCGGAGTCGACGTCTTCCTGGGAAACGTCCAGTGACTCGCGCCATTGAGCGCGCAGCTTCTTCTGCTCGTCCAGCAGGTCGTCTAGCGCCTGCAGCTCGCCCCGTCGCCGCTCATAAAGGTGCGTCACGTGGCGCGACACCAGCAGACCAACCCACATGCTCTGGTGCCAGGCGCGCTCCACCACGTGCTGCGCCTGTTCCACGGTCAGATGGAGCGGTAGCTGGCCAAAATTGCGCGGCGTCCCACTCTCGGTCAGCCGCTCCCCCGATTCCCACTCCTGCCAGCCATTATCATGTTGCGCCACCGCGTTCAGCGTCTCCGTCCAGCGCAACGGCCGTTCTTCCGCACGCCAATAAGTAACCAGCTTCGCTGCCAGCAAAGCGTGCGCCCTCTGGAAGATGATCTCCCACCCGCTTTCCGTCTGGTTACAAATCAAGGGCTAGTTAATCCTGGGTCTGCGTCGCGTGCGCCTGGCGATGGTGATGCGCTATAAAGCAGCGGTCATGTACAGGCCATCCAGCTCAAAGCCGTGCCGCTGATAATAGCCGCGCGTGCCAATGGCGCTGATGACGGCAATCTTCTCATAACCGGCGGCCCGGCTCATGTCCTTGGCCTTTTCCACCAGTTGCGTGCCCAATCCCACGTGCTGCGCTTCACCCTGGCTATCTTCGCCAATGGGCACCGCCGGCCCATAGACATGCACCTCGCGAATCATGGCGTGGCCCTCAAGCGCGGCGAAAGGATGTTCCTGGTCGCGGCGCGGGAGCGAAAGGCGTAGAAAGCCGGCGATGCGCCCATCTTCCCGCTCGAAGCTGAGAAAATGCTCCTGAGTGGCATCGGTCTCATACGTTTCGACGCGCAGGCTCAGCTCATCGCGGGCTACCGTCTCGCGACGGATTTCACGACAGCGAATACATTGGCAGGCCAGCCCGCGCTCTTTCATGCGCTGCTGCGCAATCTGGCGCAAATTGGCCTTGGTGATGCCGGCGACGACGTTGGTGGTGGGAATGTCGCGGATGATGCGGTTGATGCGCACGTAAGGCGGAACCTGCGCCTTGCAGGCCACCAGCACTTCCGTGATCTGTTCATCCGTATAAGGCTGATATTCCCCGCGCTGCCAGTACTCGTACAACTCGGCGTTCTGCAGCAACATGCAGGGGTAAATCTTCAGCTCGTCAGGTCGCAGCGCCAGGTCTGACCACAGCCGCGAGAAATCCTCGATGTCTGATTCAGGCGTGGCTCCCAGCAGGTTGGGCATCCAGTGCACGTGGATTTTGAAACCGGCCAGGCGCAGCAGACGCACAGCGTTGCGCATATCCTCAACCGTTTCACCCCGCTTGTTCAGCTCCAGCACACGGTCGTTCAGGCTCTGGATGCCGATCTGCACCTTGGTCACGCCCAGATAACGGAACCAGCGCAGCTCGTCCTCGTCCACATGGTCCGGCCGTGTCTCGACCACCAGCCCCACGTTGCGCCGTTTGCCCCTGGCGTTGAGTTCCTGCGCCTCGACCAGCGTTGCGGAGTCCACCCCATTCATGGCGTCCAGACAACGGCGCACGAACCATTCCTGGTAATCGCGGCGGTAACTGGACCAGGTGCCGCCGAGAATCAACAGCTCAATCTTGTCCGCCGGATGGCCGATGTTCTCCAATGCCTCAATGCGGGCCCGCGTCTGCTCATAGGGATCGAACGCGTGGCGCTCGGCGCGCATCGCGCCCGGCTCGTCGTGCAAATAGCTTTTAGGCATGCGCACGTCGGTGGGGCAGAAGATACATTTGCCGGGGCAGGGATACGGTTTGGTAAGCACGGTGACAACCGTGACCCCGGCCTGGCTGCGGGTCGGCTTCTTTTGTAGGGCGGTGACTACTTCCGGCCGATACTCCATCTGGTCCTGGTCGCACAGCTCTTCATAAGCCGTAATCACCTGGCTTTTGGAAAGCCAGGGCAGGCCACGGCGCACATAGCGGCGCATGGTGCGCTGATATTTGTCACCTTTCAGAGGCGCACGTTCCACAAGCTCCTCGATTAACTGAATGAACAAATCTTCGCGTCCATTCAGATCAACAGGGGCGCGCCTCTCGTGCCACTCTTGCTCGTCTACCTGATCCAGCGGTAAAACAGACATAATATCCATTGTAACGAAGGCGTCGCAGCGCTTCAATGGCGCTGGCGCTAACGTTCTATAAGAAAGCGGGGCCGTCACTCATAGGAAGCGCCCATCTGTTTAGTTCCCGTGTACCCCACAATTCAGTACTTTGGTCAGTCGCGATCTCACAACAGATCGGCAAAAATTAAGAATGCAAGCCTCGTCCCCACAGAGGCGATGTAAATCCCGCGACTTCAAAATTCAAAAGGTCGCGGGATTTCCTTTTCCACTCCACCGCTTCCCCATTAAATTCACTCAGGTGGCGTTGAGTGTGCGCACCACGGCCCGGTGTTCGGCGGAGCCAGGCTCTGGTCCTTGCATCACAGCGCGCACGAAGACGTCCGGCGGGCGATAGTCGTGCGCCACCACGTAGTGATAAATCAGCGTGGGCGAGGCGTAGATGTCGTCTTCTCCCAGCACGCGGATTTCTCCAACGCCAAAGTGCGCCGTGGCCCCGTCACGAGTCAGCGGCTCCACTCTTTCGCCGCACAAGGGGCAAGGTAACGTATTAGGACGGACGCAGACAGTGTGCTCGTCGAAGCAAAACTGCAGCAACGCCTCTGGGAACGCGTCGGGCACCGGCCCGCTATCAAACGTCTGTCCGCGCTGCAGCCAGCCCACCGCCAGCGGGTCAAGGCCCAGGCCGGTATCTGCCTTACACCCATAATAAGGCTCTAAATCTTCCAGGAAATTGCGGTTGCGCCGATTACGATTCTTTCGCGCCATCTCTCTTGTCTCTCTTTTCCTCTACTTACACGTAAGCTTAAGCCAGCAGCTCCACCATCGTCCGCAGCGTTGCCACGTCGGACAGCATCATGTTCAGGGTCGTCACCGGGCTTTCTCGCCACAACGAGAGCCGCTCGCGCACCCTTTCTTTGGGGCCAACCAGCGCCACCTCGTCAATCAGCGCCTCGGGCACACGGCTCATTGCTTCAAACTGGCGTCCACTCAAATATAGTTCCTGAATCTCGTGCGCCGCCTCTTCATAGCCATAGCGCACCGCCAGGTCGTTGTAAAAATTCTTCTCGCGCGCTCCCATACCGCCCACGTACAGGGCCAACATGGGGCGCAGAGCGTTATAACAGGCGTCCAGGCTATCGTCGATGACCAC
>CAZRTM010000143.1:0-1609 GCA_964602995.1 uncultured Ardenticatenaceae bacterium | reverse complement strand
AATTGAGCCGCTCGCGCCGCAAAATGGTGCGCACAATCTCCACATATTCGCGGGTGCGCGCCAGCGGCCGGGCATAGCTGACTCCGTGCCACCCCTCTACCACCTGCGGTCCGGACAACCCCAGACCCATCAGGAAACGGCCTCCGGATAGCTGATTGAGCGTCATCGCCGTCATGGCCGCGTTGGCCGGCGTGCGCGCCGGCATCTGCATAATGGCTGTGCCCAGGTGAATGCGCTCCGTCAAAGCTCCCAGCCAGGCCAGCGGTGTCACGGCGTCGGACCCATAAGCCTCAGCCACCCACACCGCATAAACGCCCAGGCGGTCCGCTTCCTGAACCAACTCCACTGGTAGCTCAACCTTGCCAGACGAGTATCCCACCATGATGCCAGTGCGCATGCTATCCTCTCGCTACTTTGTAAACCGCCGCCAGCGTCAGCGGAAGCCGAAATCCAGCCCGTGCCCCTTCTGTTAATGAAAAAGGCTCCACCGGTCCGCGGTGGAGCCTCTGTGCCCTCACGGGGATTCGAACCCCGGTTTTAGGCTTGAAAGGCCTACGTCCTAGTCCCCTAGACGATGAGGGCAAAACAGCGAAAGAGATTCTACCATTGAACCTGTAGATAATGCAAATTTCTCGGCCGAAAAAGGGGAGAATCTAACGGGATTTAGATCGCGCCCGCTTCATTAAGGTAAAGGACATTAAGTCGTCGGATGGGGGTAGTGTGGCACCAGGCCCCAATCCTCGACACCCCAGTAGATGAGCCAGGCGCGGCCCACAATGTCGCTCCTTGGCAAGAAGGACCACGTCCGCGAGTCGCTTGAATTGTTGCGATTGTCGCCCATCACGAAGTACTGCCCATCGGGAACCGTCCAGCTACTATGCCTATAGGTGGCAGCGCCGTCAATATACGGTTCCTCCAGAATCGTCCCGTTCACCTTCACCTGGCCATCGACGACTTCAATGTGGTCGCCGGGTACGCCAATGATGCGCTTGATATACTCGCGGCTGCGGTCTCGCGGAAAATGCAAGACGATAATGTCGCCCCGCTGCGGTTCTGCCAGATAATAGCTGAGTTTATTAATGATCAGATACTCGCCCTCGTGCAGTGTGGGCATCATGCTATGGCCCTGCACCCGGTAGCGGCCGGTAGCGGTATTCACGATCCAAAAAATGAAGAGGGTGAGCAGGAGGGTTTCGACGATCTCCCGGGCGATAATGCTAAAAGGCTGTTGCGGTCTACGCTTCGCCTCTACCGGTGCTGGGGTCGTATAGGAGGATTCCAATTCTGTCTCGTCGATTGTAGCCATCACACAATACCTCGAGAAATTATATGTGTCCGGTAGGGGCAGTGCAACCATCGTGGTCATATGCTCACGTTTTTCCAACGAGTGGAAATCGGAGATTGGAGATTGGAGATTAGAGATTAACAGCGGGACACGGAGATACACGGAGCGGGACGGAGAACCGCGGAGGGAGGTAGATAATTTTATTGGTTTGTAGTTGGTGCTTTAGCGCCTTCGCAATAGGGTCTGAGAGTGAAAGTTTCAAGAACGAAGGGCACTCAAACTGAAACACCTGCTACCCCCAAAAAAATCTGCGTCCATCCGCGT
>CAZRTM010000142.1:0-9160 GCA_964602995.1 uncultured Ardenticatenaceae bacterium | reverse complement strand
TTTTTCAACAGACTCATGGAAACCTCGGCTACAAACCATCCAAACCATCCGCGTCCATCCGCGTTCCCCGCGCCGGGGCATCTGCGGCAAAAGCTTAATTTCTAATCTCCAATCTCCAGTCTCCAATCTCCAATCTCCAATCACCGGTCCATAATGCCGCCCTGGGAGATGGTGAGGGAGACGTCGGGTTCGGGGGAGGCGTTGGCGAGGCGGAGGCGGACGAAGACGAGGGGGCCGTAGTAGGAGACCCAGAGGCCGGCCAGGAGGTAGCGGAAGAAGCGCAGTGGGAGCGCCAGCCACTGTGGTTCGTCGGGGAAGATGCTGCCCAGGCCTTGCCAGATGGCCAGAGTGACGATCATGCCGAAGATATAGCGGAAGACACGTTTTGGGATGGAGCCTTCGACCAGGAAATGTACGCGGCTGGCCTCTAGAATGAAGCCGACACCCAGACCTAAGAGGATACCGGCGGCCGTGGTTACTTCTTCACGCATGGAGAACTCGGCCAGATCGACAAAGGCAGCCCATTCCGTGTTCTGCGCCGGAGCGCCCAGGAGCCACAAGATGCCCACATAGAGCGCCAGGAAGAAGACCGGTACCAGGAGCGCCAGGAGCAGGCGCTGGCCGAGTATACGGTTCTGGAAGGGGCGGTGGAAGGCGCCGCGCCAGACATAAAGCCCGGCAAGAATCAGCACACCGAGCAGGAACCCGGCAACAGTGTCATGGATGAAGTGGGCGCCGAGGTAGACGCGGCTGACGGCCATGATGAGGATGAACAGGCCGGCCAGGATCCAGACCAGGCGCCGTTTAATCTGAGAGGCGAGGTAGAGGTAGGTCACTGTAGCTGAGAGTACATGGCCGCTGGGTATGCCGTATGAAAGCTCGTTGCTCATACCTAGTTCTGCGTCCAGCCAGTAAGGGCGAGGCGCGCGCAGAGCGTGCTTTGCAATATTGGTGATGATGTTGGCCAGGGCCAGCACGTATGCCAGCTCTTTTCCGATCCGTTTGTGAATACACCAGTAGACAAGGGGGATGAGTGCCAGATAGAATTCAAAGCGACCGAGGTCACTAATGATGGCAAAGATTGACGCTAATTGCAGAAATGTTGCCTGGAGCCATGCAGTAGCTTCCAGGCTGAATTGATAGATAGCATCCACGCTGGCATTTCTCCATTCCCCGCATTGTAACTACTACTTTGAGCCTTCCATCTTCCCACGAGATCCCAGCGAAATAACAACGGCTGGGCGACGCTGGTTGCGTCATTCATAAGGGGGTAATTATACTAACGATAATCGAAAGCAGCGCGGAAAGCTGCTTTCGCTCGTCCTGCGACCCGTATTACCTCGTTTACCTATTTTAACGAAATATTTAATAGTGCAAACATATAATACTATGATGCACTTTGCACATAGGGCCTGGAATGCCCTTATTATAGTAGGACATGGAGAAAAGTGAATGTCGGCAAGGATACTTGTTGTTGAAGATGAAGACCGCATTCGCCAGTTCCTGCAACGGGGACTGACGTTTGAAGGATATAGAGTAGATTCGGCTGCAGATGGGCAGGAAGCGTTGGAGAGCGCCCGTGAAAATCCGCCTGATCTGGTGCTGCTGGACATCATGTTGCCTGGAATGGACGGCATTGAAGTTTGCCGCCGTCTGCGTTCTGCCAGCGAAGTACCGATTCTGATGTTGACGGCAAAAGAAGCGATTGAAGACCGCGTCTCTGGGCTGGATGCCGGGGCGGATGACTACCTGGTGAAACCGTTCGCCTTTGACGAGCTTCTGGCTCGTGTGCGCGCACTGCTGCGCCGGGCGCAACCGGCCCAGCCGCAGGTGTTCCGCTTTGCTGATCTGGAACTGGACACCGGTACACGTCGTGGCCGGCGGGGCGAGCATGTTTTTGACCTGACAGCCAAAGAATATGAGCTGCTGGAGCTGTTCATGCGCCATCCGCGCCAGGTCTTGACGCGTGACGTCATATTCGACCGGGTCTGGAATTATGATTTTGGCGGCGAGAGCAATATCATTGAGGTATATGTACGCTATTTGCGTCAGAAAACAGAAGCTGGAGACCAGCCGCGCCTGATTCATACCGTTCGTGGTGTTGGCTACGTGCTTCGCGAGGAGTAGTGGCGGCGGGGCCGGCAATGCCGGCGCCCGGCGCCTTGCCATATGTCTATCCGTGACCGGCTGACCTTCTTCTATACTGCTATCTTCCTGGGAGCCTTCCTCCTTTTCACGATTGTCGTCTACCAGTTACCGCGCGCTTCCCTCCTGGCTGAAATTGATGAGAGCCTGGAGCAGACGGCGGTGCAGATGTTGGAAGGCACACAGGTCTATAGCCAGCGTGATGTCTTTTCCCTCTTCATCCCCACGCAGGATGATTCTGTCTTCCAGCGCGCCAATACGTTTATCATGGTCGTGGATGAAGAAGGGAACGTGCTTAAACGCTCGAACAACCTGATGGGATTCGAGGGAATTCTGGATCCCACGGCGCTGCAGAATGCGGACCGTACGTTCAATACGCTGGAGTATGAAGAACAACCGGTTCGTGTTCTGACCATTCCGTTGCGAGTGGAGCGCGGCGAGTCGGAGCAGCTTGTAGGCCATCTGCAAGTGGCGCGGGTCATTGAGGATTACGATACCTTCAACCGCCTGTTAATTATCGCTGTTTTTATCGGTCTGGCGGCTCTGACGGCGTCGATGTTCACCGTGACCTGGATTACGCCGCGCGTATTCCGGCCATTGGAGAATATTGCGTCGCTGGCGCGGCAGATCAGCCGCGCAGACGACCTCAGCCGCCGCCTGCCGGATACGGGGCGCAACGACGAGATTGGCGACCTGACGCTGGCGTTGAACCAGACGTTGGAACGGTTGGAAACGCTGTTTCGCACGCAGCAGCGGTTCCTGGCCGACGTGTCGCATGAATTGCGCACACCGTTGACTACCATTCGCGGCAACGTCGATCTGATGCGGCGCATGGGGGTGGCCGATGATTCCTTCCTGGATGATATTCAGGCCGAGCTGGAACGCATGACGCGGTTGGTGAATGACCTGTTGCTGCTGGCACGGGCAGACGTTGGCGGTTTGCCCATTGAGCGCAAACTGGTGGAGCTGGACACGGTTTTGCTCGATGCTTATCGCCAGCTCTCAAAGCTGAACCGGCCAGTGAAAATTGTGCTGGATGAAGTGGATCAGGTAGCGGTGTTGGGGGATGCAGACCGCTTGAAGCAGCTCATCTTTAATTTAACGGACAACGCGATTAAATATACACCGCCGGGTGGCACTGTACACCTCAGCCTCTCCAAATCGGAGCACAGAACGCACCTGTCCATCTCGGATACCGGCATTGGCATTCCTGAGGAGGATTTGCCTTACATTTTTGACCGCTTCTACCGGGTGGATAAGGCGCGCACACGGGCGCATGGTGGTTCCGGGCTGGGGCTATCTATTGCGCGTTGGATTGTGGAAGTTCACGGCGGCGAGATTGAGGTGAAAAGCAAGGTTGGCGAGGGAACGACGTTCCATATTTATCTCCCGCTGCTCTCGACTTCTCGCTCCAGTTCCGCCGGCGCCGATGCCGATGCTGAAAGCGGCAAGAGGAGACGGCCGCGGTCACCATTGGCGCGCCAGAAGGGATGAGGGCCTGGGGCCTGAGGCCTGAAGTAGGCTCAGGCTTGGGCTCAGGCTTGGGCTTAGATTTACGCTACAGGCTTAGCGATCGCGGCGCACCAGGAGGAAGATGCCAAGGGCGATTAGAGCCAGGGGCCAGAAGACACTGCCGCTGACCCAGCCGAGGTTTTCAAGCAGGAAGTAGAAGCCCATCACAATCAGCAGCCCGGCGGCGATGGTAGGGCCGTTGGGATGCTGGCGGTTGCGTTCAACTGAGGATGAGATCGTATCGCCGAAGCCTTCAATATTCTTTTCGATTACTTCTGATTGCGAGAGGTCAACGTCTGACTCTTCGGGGACGATGATCATCATGATCAGGTAGAGCGGGACGCCAACCCCACCGGCGGGAATTAAGAGGAGAAATGCCAGGCGTACCAGGACGGGATCGACGCCCAGGTAGGCCGCCAGGCCACCGCAAACGCCGGCAATCATTCGCTCGCTTTCACTACGTACTAAGCGTGGCTTCATCGTTCAAAACTCCTTTTCGCTTCAGTCTGTGATGCTATACGCGCCGTTCCTGGGAAAGTTGCACCTTGGCAGCAGTCATGAGGTCAAGATGAGAACGGACTGCATAGAGCAGGCTGTCAATTTATCGTAGTTAGAAGCGGCTCTTATGTTGTGCTATACTGGCATGCTTGAGATGTAAGAACATGCTCTGGGAAGATGTTCAATCATAGAAGATTACGTATTTAGACATTTTGCATATTCCGGACAGATGGAAAAAGACTGTAGCTCGAATGGTGCGCTGGCCTTTGGTGCAATCGGCGATGGTTCTGGGAATCCGGCTCGTCGTGCCGCGCCATCGGATTGGCGTGTCGGTGGTTGCAGTCGATCAGGAGAACCGCATATTGCTGTTGGAGCACGTGTTTCACCCCTATTCGCCGTGGGGATTGCCCGGCGGATGGATGGATCGTGGTGAAACGCCGCAGCATTGCGCTCTGCGCGAGCTGAAGGAAGAAGTAGGGCTTACGGCAGAGCTGGGTCCGGTTGTGCATATTACCCGCGAGCAGGATATGATGGGCATTAATATGGCATTTCTGGCCGAGGTCGAACCCGGCCCCTTTACATTTAGCTCAGAGATTCTGTCTGCTAAGTGGTTCAAGCGCAGCGCGCTGCCATCACCCCTCTTGCAATTCACCATCGACTCCATTGACGCCGCACTGGCGATAAAGAGATCTCAAGTACATCGCAGCGAGGCTTTACCAGGATGAATTCCCACTCTTCTCCCGGATTAGCACAATGGCTGGTTATGACGGTTATCGTCACCAGTATTGTCTTTTTGCTATACAAGGTATACCAGTATGGTACCGTGCGGCAGTTCATGCCCACGGGCCTGACCATTGCAGGCGTCGAGGTGGGCGGCATGACGGCGAATGAAGCGGAGGCCGCGGTTAACAGCCGCTACTCCTCCGATGTGATTATTTATCACGGCGAGAATTCTATCGCCGTAAGCCCGGACGATATTGAGTTCACGCTGGACCTGCAGGTGATGCTCAATCAGGCCGATTTCCAGCGCTCGCAGCAGGATTTTTGGGCCGGCTTCTGGGGCTATCTGTGGAACCGGCCGATAGAGGTGGAGATGGTCGAGCTGCGGGCCAGCCACGACGAAGAGACTTTGCGGCGTGTGTTGGAGACGGTGAAAGGCGGCTTTGATACACCCACACAACCTCCACAGCCGGTGCCCACGACGTTGACGTTCCAATATGGCGCGACCGGCGTGGAGACGGATATTGATGCCAGTCTGAACGACGTGCGCGCTGCCTTCTACCGGCCGACGGTGCGTGAGGCGCATCTGACGCTGACACCTATTCAGCCCGAGCGGCCGGACATCACCCTGTTGCAACGGCTGATTGTGAACCATTTGCAGGAGCGGGGATTTACGGGATTGGCCAGCGTCTTCATCCTCGATTTGGAGAGTGGTGAAGAGGTGTTTATTGACGCCGGCATTGCGATGTCGGGCATGGACCTGCTGAAGGTTCCCATTGTGCTCGACACCTATCGTATGCTGGAAGGGACGCCCAGCGTCTCGCAGATGAATAATATCACGCAGACGCTGCTGACCACGGAACCGGACGGTCCGAATGCGCTGCTTAACGTCATCGCCGGCCAGGACAACCCTTATCTTGGCTCACAATTAATGACAGAGTCGATGTGGCGGTTGGGGCTGAAAAACACCTTTATTGCCATTCCCTATGGCGAAGGGGCGCTGGAGGGTGGCCGCACGACCTATGAGACGCCGGCCAATACGATGCCTGGTCTGCCCACTACACCCAGCCCGGCCATGCAGACGACGGCTGAGGATATGGGGACGCTGCTGGCGATGCTCTATTACTGTGCCGAAGGCAAAGGCGGCCCCTTGCGCGCGGCCTATGGCGACCAGATCACGCCTGAAGAGTGCCAGTCGATTCTGACTGTGATGCAGCAGAATCGCATTGGCAGCCTGATTGAGGAGGGAGTGCCGCCAGGGACGCCCATTGCACACCGGCATGCGTGGATTGGCGATACTCATGCCGATGCCGGCATCATCTTTTCCCCCGGCGGCGATTATGTGCTGGTGGAAATCTTTTACCAGCAGGATTGGTTGCCCTGGGAACGCAGCTCGCCTTTGATGGCGGATATTTCCCGCGCTACTTATAATTACTTCAACTTCGATAGTCCATATCTGGAAAGTTCGAGGGCCAATTGAGAAGGAAACGCACCTCATTTGGACAGGTTCTGAAGCGCATTACTCTGACATTGCTGCTGATGGCAGGGCTTGGCTTCCTTTCCTATCAGCTCTTTCTGTATCATCAGGCGCGAGATACGTTCCCCACGGGGATGCGCGTGGGTGGGTTGGATGTGTCCGGATTGACGCCAGAGGAAACTGCAGAGAAGCTGCGCGAGCATTATCTAAGCCCGATTGCGATTTTCCACCACTCCGATCGCATTGAGATGGAAGTGGACGAGGTCGGTTTTGAGATAGATGTGGACCGGATGGTGGCCGAAGCAGTGCAGGCGTACCAGGAACAGAATTACTGGGTTGGCTTCTTCTACCATACGATTGGCTGGACGTGGGAGCCGGTGACGATCCCCTTGCGAGCCACCCATGATCCGGAGAAGCTGCGCCAGATAATCGAGATGATTGCCGGGTTCCTGGATCAGCCGGGCCAATCGCCGCAGATTATGGCTGAGACGGCTGTTTTTGAACCGGGTGAGGGTGGCTTTGTGACTGATGTGGACGCCAGTCTGCCGCTGGTGGAGAAGGCGCTTTATGATCCTGAAGAGCGTCGTGCGGACCTGGTCATTGTGGAGCAAGAAGCGCCGGAGATGAATTTCGATCTGCTGGAAGCGGTGATTCTCAATCAACTGAAGTCATTCGACGGCATGGGCAGCATCTTCGTTATGGATTTGGAGACAGGAGATGAGATCCGCATCAATTCGGATGTGGCGCTGTCGGGCCTGAGCATTTTGAAGATTGGCATTTTTGCGGAAGCGTATCGCCATCTAGAACTGCCGCTGAACGAGTATCACGAACAGATATTCACGGACACGGCCGTGCATTCCAGTAATTATGCCGCTAATCTGCTGCTGCACGTGATTGCCGGTGAGGACAATACGTATAAGGGCGCTGATATTTTCACAGAGTCGATGTGGCGGCTGGGCCTGGAGAATACGTTTATGGCCGTGCCCTACGATGCCACCATACCTGCGCACCGGCCCACAACCTACACGACGCCAGCCAATTCGCGCACGGATATTACGACTCATCCCGACCCCACGATGCAGACGACGGCCGACGATATCGGATCGTTGCTGGCGATGATTTACTATTGCTCGAAGGGGGGCGGCACGTTGCTGGCGGTCTATCCCGACGAGATTACGCCGGAGGAGTGCCAGGCCATTATCGACCTGATGGTGCTCAACGAAGAGGGCAACCTGATCCGCTTCGGCGTGCCTAATGACGTCCCTGTGTCACACAAGCATGGGTGGGCGCACGCCACACACGCTGACGCGGGTATTGTGCTCTCGCCAGGCGGTGACTACGTTCTTGTGGAATTTTTGCACCAGAGTGGGGATTGGCTGCAGTCATCAGTCAGTTTCCCCATCCTGCGCGAGATTTCGCGCGCCGTTTATAACTATTTCAACCCTGACGAGCCTTATGTCGGCGACGCTCTGTGGGAAGAAGAGCGCTTTGAAGAAGGGGAATTCGACGGTTTGGTGCGACCCGGGGAAGAACCGGAGGAGGAAGCAGAAGAAGGGGAGGCCGGAGAAGAGGATGGCGGGGAGGAAACTCCGGCCGGAGAAGGGGATGTGGCGCCGACGCCGACGTTGCCGCCTGAGGAGGCGCAGTCGGGGGCGGCGAATCAGTAGGGTGGGGATTGGTTGATTGGAGATTGGAGACTGGAGATTAGGGATTAGGATGGAGTATCGTTATCTGGGTCGCACAGGTTTGAAGGTATCCGCGATTTGTTTGGGTACTATGCAGTTTGGCTGGAGTTCTGATGAGGCGACGGCGCATGAGGTGATGAGTGAGGCGGTGGAGTTGGGCTGTAATTTCATTGATACGGCCGATGTTTATTCGCGCTGGGTGGAGGGCAATGAGGGCGGCGTGGCCGAGCAGATTATCGGCAATTGGCTGCAGAACAGTGGGGTGCGTCGCCAGGATGTGATTATTGCCACCAAGGTGCGGGCCGCGATGAGTGATGATCCCAACGACCAGGGGCTGTCGCGACACCATATCATGAACGCCGTCGACGAGAGCCTGCGCCGCTTACAGACCGATTATATTGACCTCTACCAGACCCACTCCTACGACGAGAATACGCCGCTGGAAGAGACGATGCGGGCTATGGATGACCTGGTGCGCATGGGCAAGGTGCGCTATGTGGGTTGCTCTAATTACCCGGCGTGGCGCTTGATGAAGGCGCTGTGGGTCAGTGACGCCAACGGTTACGCGCGCTACGATAGCCTGCAGCCGCACTATAATCTGGTGCACCGGCGGGAATTTGAGGAAGAGCTGCAGCCACTGTGCCTGGACCAGGGAGTGGGCGTCATTCCCTATAGCCCGTTGGCGGCCGGGTTCCTGACGGGCAAGTACCGGCGCGATGAGCCGCTGCCAGAATCGGACCGGGCGCAAGGGGTGCAGAGACGCTATATGAATGAGCGCGGCTTCCAGGCGCTGGACAAACTGGAAGCTGTGGCGCAGGAGCACGAAGCGACGATGGCGCAGACGGCGATTGCCTGGATTCTGGCGAACCCTGCCGTTTCCTCAGCCATCATTGGCGCAAACAGCGTGGAGCAGCTACGGGATACGATGAAAGGCGCTGAGATCCGGCTGAGCGAGGAGCAGAAAGCTATGCTGGATGAGGCGACGGCCTGGAAGGAGAATTAAGGCTGGGGCAGCGTATTGCTCGGGCCGGTCTCCCGACCGTGCCCGCCCGCCTTGCGAGGCCGAGTGGCACGGTCGGGAGATTAGGACATATGACCATCGCAGATGCCACATATGGTCCTA
>CAZRTM010000141.1:0-9264 GCA_964602995.1 uncultured Ardenticatenaceae bacterium | reverse complement strand
TTTGGTAAATCGCTCTTATGTAAAGCGATTTGGCAAATCGCTCTACCACTTCTGGCTGCCAACCCCTCCACGCCTACCATAAAACCTCCATTACCCGTAACCAATCCCTCGTTAAAACGACTTAATACACGGGTGGTCTTTTCGCGCCACCCCCTCTGCCCCGGAGTCAGGCCATATCAGTGACAAAGGAGGTGATTGTGACGAGAGCTTACGTGTGAAACGGAGGTAGCATCAACTCTTCCACCTTCAGCGTGGTCTGAGTAAGCACAGGGCCTGGTCCATGCATCAGGCCGGGAGGAACGTGATGAACCGACGAGTAAAACGCTCCATCTTCTTGCTTCTAATACTGGCCCTCACCCTGTTCGCCGTAGCCAGCGTAGCCGCCCAGGGTAATAGCAACAATTTCCGTGCCCACCTCCACGGCGGAGAGGAAGTACCCCCGGTCGATACCAACGCCCAGGGACAGGTAATCGTCAAGTTCAACAGTGATGGCTCACTCAGCTACAAGCTCATCGTCGCTAACATCGAGAACGTGCGCGTGGCTCACATCCACTGCGGAGTGGTCGGCGTGAGTGGACCCATTGGCGTCACTCTCTACGGCGGCCCTACCGTCACCACCAATGGCATTCTGGCCCAGGCCACCGTCACCGCTCCCGATGCAGGGAACGCTTGCGGATGGGAAACCATTGGAGACGTGCTGGCCGCTGCCCAGTCTGGCGGCGCCTACGTCAACGTGCACACCGACGCCAATCCACCCGGCGAAATCCGCGGTCAGTTACACTAATCGTCAGCCGGCCTGACACAGCGCGACCCGCGCCCAGGCCAAATAGAATAGAAGCTCCCATTGAAAACGGAGCCGGACATTGTCTGGTTCCGTTTTTTCCTTATTATTAGAAGCTGGAGGCAAAGAAGAAGATCAATAAACAAATCAGATAAAGGGAAGATCCAATTGAAAAGCGGAACGTTCCACGGCCTGCCCACCTACATTCTCAGCAACGACCATCTGACCGTCGAAATCCTACAGAACGCCGGGCCACGCATTGTGCGCCTGCACCCGGCTGGCAGGGAGCAGAACCTCTTTGCCGAGCTGCCGCACAAGCAGCTTCCCAGCCCGCACGGTCCCTACACCCTCTATGGCGGACACCGCTTGTGGCACGCGCCGGAGACCGAGGCGCGCACCTACGTTCCCGACGATGAAGGGCTGCGCGTGGAAGAAATTGAGAACGGCGTCCGTATGTGGCTCAAGGCAGACCCGCATAGCCACATCACCAAGGCCCTCGAGCTGCGCCTGGACCCCAAGCGCCCGGCGCTCACCGTGCAACATATCCTCTCCAACGAAGGGCTATGGCCTGTACAGCTTGCGGCCTGGGGCATCACTCAGTTCGCGCCGGGTGGCCTGGCCATCCTGCCCCAGACCACAACCCCGCTTGACGAAAGCGCCCTACAGCCCAACCGTCAGCTCGTCCTTTGGCCCTACACCAAATGGCATGACGAGCGGCTGGAGCTACACGACGATTACATTCTGGTGCGCAGCCAGCCTGGCAACGAAGCCCGCTTCAAAATTGGCTACCTCAACCGCGGTCAGGGCAACCACGGCCCTGATAACACCGTCTGGGCCGGACACCTGGGCCAGGGCGTGTTCTTCCGCAAGCGCTACCGCTCCCAACCCGAGCTGCCTCACCCTGATATGGGCTGCAATACGGAAGCGTTCACCGACGAAGGCTCGCTGGAACTGGAAACCCTCTCCCCGCTCACAGAACTGCCGCCGGGTGGCTCTCTGGAGCATACTGAGCTGTGGCAGTTATACGACGCAGATGGCGTGGAGCCGCAAATCGAAGCGATCCGCGAGTTCATTGGCGGGCTTGGGCTGGAAGGGGCCTGAAGGCTGCGAAACGGCTCCCTACTGCCTCCTTCGCCGCGTAGCTACGTCGAAGATCACCGCCAGCGCCAGCACCAGCGCCCTGACGATGTACTGGTAAGAAATATCGATCTGCATCAGGTTCATGCCGCTGGTCAGCGACGTCATAATCAAGGCGCCGATCAGAGAGCCAAAGACGCTACCTACACCACCAGCCGCCGACACACCGCCGACAAAGGCAGCAGCAATGGCGTCCAGCTCAAACAGGGTGCCCGCCGTCGTGGTCGCCGAGCGCAGGCGGGAGGCGAACAGGATGCCGGACAGGGCTGAGAGCATTCCCATCGAAGCAAAAACGATGTGGGTAATCCTCTTTACGCTGATACCGCTTAATTCCGCCGCTTCTGGATTGCCGCCCACGGCATAAATGTGCCGGCCAAGCACCGTCCTTGTTGTGACAAAATGATAAAACAAACCCACGACCAGGATTACAACCGCGGTCCAGGAAAGGCCCCGATACCCGGCCAGGATCCAGGCGATGCCCCCGACGAGCATAGAGACGAAAAGCAGCTTCAACACAAACATAGGAGTCGAAGCCACTTCAAAGCCCTGTTGCTGCATTTTGCTGCGGGAGATGACCTGGCTGACAACGAAGATGATAATGGCAGCCAGACCGAGCAGCAGAGTGACTTTGTGTATATCGGATAGGATCCCGATATCAGGGATGTCGGGAATAAATCCGTTCCCGATAGCATTGAAAGCGTCACTGCGGATGATAATCGTGCCCGTTGAGCGCGTGGCAAGCTGTAGAGCGCCGCGATAACCCAGCCAGCCGGCCAGGGTAGCCACGAAGGCAGGGATGCCTAATTCCGCGACAAGCGTAGAGGTCAGCAAACCGGCCGTGATGCCCAGCCCTAACACCACCAGAACGGCGGCAAAGGCCGGCAACCCCCAATCGACCATCGCAATTGCCGCAATCGCGCCCAGAAATCCTGCCAGGAAGCCTACCGATAGATCAATGTGGCGAATGACGATGACCAGCGTCATGCCGACAGCCAGTACGGCAATATAGCCGGTCTGGTTTATCAGGTTAACAATATTCCGCGAGGAGATAAACAGACCGTCTGTGGTGAAGGAAAAAATGACAATGATTACAAAGAGGGCGATGAACATCGCATAGTCGCGGATGTTTTCGCGCAACAGGGTCCGGGCCTCATTGAAGAATGACGGTGTAACAGCGCCATTGTCGCGAATGGCCTCGGGCATCGTTTTCCCAGTTTCATCAACAATAGACATCTAGAGCCTCCTCGAGGTTCAAGCAGCCGCGCGTTCAGCGAAGTCATCACGAGCGCCGATCATGTAGGCCACAACACGCTCGCGGAACTCGTGAATATCACCTTCTATCACTGCATCACACACCTTACGCCCCTGGCGCAGCACAATCATGCGATCGCTCACCTGGTAGATATCTTCCAGACGGTGGCTGATCATGATGATCGAAGAACCCTGGGCTTTCAGTTGCCGCACCAATTCGAGCACCTTTTCAATCGCCGCCACGCTCAACGCCGCTGTAGGCTCGTCCATGATAATCACTTTAGCATCAAAGGCCGTGGCGCGAGCGATGGCAACCGCCTGGCGCTGCCCGCCGGACAATCGCTCTACTTTTTGACGCACAGAGGGAATATCAATCCTGAGACGATCCAGCAGGTTCCTCGTCTCTTGCTGCATATACCTGAAATCCATGACGCTGAGTGGCCCCAGACTATAGCGCACAACCTCGCGCCCCATGAACACGTTGGCAACGATATCCAGGTTATTGGACAGAGCATAATCCTGATAAACCATCTCGATGCCCCTGTTGCGCGCATCCATGGGGCTTGAGAAGTGAACTGGTTGGCCTTCAATGAAAATCTGCCCCTCATCAGGCGTATAAGCGCCACTGAGAACTTTCATCAGCGTAGATTTACCGGCCGCATTATCGCCCACCAGCCCTAATACTTCATTGTGATATAACGCCAGATCGACGCCACGCAAAGCCTGAACAGCGCCAAAGCTCTTCTTGATGTTACGCATCTCTACGACTGGCGTTTCAGTGGAATTCTTGTAACCGTCAGCGGTTTGACTCATAACTTGATCCTTCAGCTTGCTGATAAGTGGAAGCAGTCACCTGTTGGCTAAGGACAATTCTCAGGTGGTCCCCGTCGGCAGAACCAACCGGGACCACCTGAGCCTATTCACTTAGCTAACAGAGCGATGACAGAAATCACCGCTCCTTCGAACCACTACCCTTACTCCTCAAGGCCTGTGAATTCGTCAGCAGGCCAGTAACCGGAGTCGATGATTGCTGCAACTACGTTGGACTGGTCTACGGTAATCACCTCAGAGGGCTGCGCCGGAACGTCGATCACACCGTTGTTGTAAGTGGTCGTCTCTGGCGGGGTTTCGCCGTTGAGGAAGGCAATAGCGGCATTGATGGCGTCGTTCACCAGCGTGCGCACATCCTTAAGCACGGTCATCGACTGCTTGCCGTCGATGATGTACTGCACGGAGGCCACCTCAGCGTCCTGCCCAGTGACCACATAGCTGCTCACGTCGGCATCAGCGGCAAAGGTGTCGGCAATGGCTCGTGCCGTGCCGTCATTGGGCGCCAGGATGAACACGTCGCCCTTGTCCTCCGCGCTGGCCGCCGTCAGGTTGGCCTCGGCCAGGTTGCGCGCCGTGTCGAAGTCCCACTCGGTCGTGATCTGGCCGATGATGTCGGCCATCTGCTCACGCGTCAGCTCTGGCTCGCCGGCCAGGGCTTCTGCCTCCGTAGAGTTGACGATGTAGAAGGTGCCGTCGGCAATCGCCGGCTGCAAAACGTTCCAGGCTCCTTCAAAGAAGAGGAAGGCGTTGTTGTCCGACGCCGCCCCGGCGTACAGGTAGAGCGGATTGTCGCTGCCTTCAGCCTGGTCCACCAGATACTGCGCCTGCGCTTCGCCCACGGCCACACTGTCAAACGTCACGTAGTAATCAACGGCATCCGTCTCGCGAATCAGGCGGTCGTAGGAGATGACCTTCACGCCTGCATCCGCTGCTGCTTCCGCGGCCGCTGCTGCGGCTGTGGCGTCATGAGGCGTGATGATGATCACTTCCACACCACGCGTAATCAGGTCCTGCACGTTGGCCAGCTCACGAGAGGAATCACCCTCGCTGAAGAGGATCTCCACCTCGTAGCCAGCTTCCTCAAACGCCTCACGGAAGCGAGTCTCGTCCTGGATCCAGCGCGGCTCGTCGCGTGTTGGCAACACCACGCCTACCGAACCAGACAGCTCTGTCTCTGGCTCTTCTTCAGCCGGTTCTTCCGCACCCATATCTTCAAGGCCTGTGAATTCATCAGCAGGCCAGTAACCGGAGTCGATGATCGCTGCAACTACGTTGGACTGGTCTACGGTAAGTACCTCAGAGGGCTGTGCCGGCACTTCAATGGCGCCATTATCATAGGTTGTAGTCTCTGGCGGGGTTTCGCCGTTGAGGAAGGCAATGGCGGCATTGATGGCGTCGTTCACCAGCGTGCGCACATCCTTAAGCACGGTCATCGACTGCTTGCCGTCGATGATGTACTGCACGGAGGCCACCTCAGCGTCCTGCCCAGTGACCACATAGCTGCTCACGTCGGCATCAGCGGCAAAGGTGTCGGCAATGGCTCGTGCCGTGCCGTCATTGGGCGCCAGGATGAACACGTCGCCCTTGTCCTCCGCGCTGGCCGCCGTCAGGTTGGCCTCGGCCAGGTTGCGCGCCGTGTCGAAGTCCCACTCGGTCGTGATCTGGCCGATGATGTCGGCCATCTGCTCACGCGTCAGCTCTGGCTCGCCGGCCAGGGCTTCTGCCTCCGTAGAGTTGACGATGTAGAAGGTGCCGTCGGCAATCGCCGGCTGCAAAACGTTCCAGGCTCCTTCAAAGAAGAGGAAGGCGTTGTTGTCCGACGCCGCCCCGGCGTACAGGTAGAGCGGATTGTCGCTGCCTTCAGCCTGGTCCACCAGATACTGCGCCTGCGCTTCGCCCACGGCCACACTGTCAAACGTCACGTAGTAATCAACGGCATCCGTCTCGCGAATCAGGCGGTCGTAGGAGATGACCTTCACGCCTGCATCCGCTGCTGCTTCCGCGGCCGCTGCTGCGGCTGTGGCGTCATGAGGCGTGATGATGATCACTTCCACACCACGCGTAATCAGGTCCTGCACGTTGGCCAGCTCACGAGAGGAATCACCCTCGCTGAAGAGGATCTCCACCTCGTAGCCAGCTTCCTCAAACGCCTCACGGAAGCGAGTCTCGTCCTGGATCCAGCGCGGCTCCTCACGTGTCGGCAACACCACGCCTACCGAACCAGACAGCTCTGTCTCCGGTTCTTCTGCGGTCGGTTCCTCTTCTACTGGTTCTTCTGTTTCTACCTCTCCCTCAGGAGCCGGGGTTGGCTCTTCAGCGGTTGTGCTGCACGCCGTGAGCGTAAAGATTGACAACGCCAGCAGCGCAATCAGCACAAGAAGGGTACGTACATATTTCTTGCCCATTTTTCTTCTCCTTAGTTGTGGGATACGAAATATCCAGCCATCCAGCGCATACACAAGGAATGCGCCCAACCAACTTGTAACCGAACCATCTACGATACTTAAATTGCGATACCTTACCTCCTTTGCGGTACTCAACAATCGCCATGAACGGCTTTTATCCGGGCATAATTCGCCATAGGTTTGCAGGCTCGAAAGCGTGTTCCAGCATGACTGTTGCGGCGCCAATGGCCACCGCGTCGGGGCCGACGGCACTGAGGCAAATCCGGGCCTCTCTGGCCGCCTTGGACAATGCGCGCTCGCGCACCGAAGCACGAACCGCGTTGATGAAACTGTCGCCCGCCGCTGCCACTTCGCCGCCGAGCACGATCAAGCCTGGGTTCAGCAAGTTTAACAAATTGGCAATTCCCACCCCCACATAATGGCCGGCCTGTTCCAACACCTCGTGGCACTGCTCATCACCAGCCTGCGCTGCTTCGATAATTGCCTGAATCGATTCCAATTCAACCGGATCCTCTCCCGCAGAGGCTGCCAGGCGTAGCTGCGCTACACGCTCAACCAGAGCCGGGGCGCCAACGTAGCTCTCCAAACAACCGCGCTTGCCACAACGACACAACGGTCCGCTGAGGTCAACGGTTGTATGGCCAATTTCGCCGGCTGTGCCTCCATCACCGCGGTAAATCGTTCCGCCGACGATAAGCCCACCGCCGACGCCGGTACCTAATTTAATGTAGGCCAGGTTCTCGTATTCCTGGCCATTGCCCCACCAACGCTCGGCAATGGCGCCGGCGTTGGCATCATTCTCAACACAGATCGGCACAGCTATCGTGGGCGCCAGCGCGCCGATCAGGTCGAACCCTTCCCAGCGCGGTAAAATGGCGCCCGAGGGCCGGTTAAGTTCCTCTCCCTCCAGCGGAGCCGGCACCCCAATGCCCATCCCTAACACCTTATCAAGGGACTGCCCTGCTTCATTGAGCGTTTCATCGATAAGGGTCAGCATCAGCTCGACTGTCCCCGCTGGCTCGTTTGCCACGTCATAACGCCGGTGGCAGCGCGCTGCTACGTCACCGGCGAGGTTCATGAGTACAACCGTCAGATGTGTCGCCCCCATATCGATGCCCAGGAGATAGCGGAAGGAGTAGTTGAAGGTCAGAAGAATAGGCGGGCGCCCCCCACTGGACTTTCCAACGCCCGACTCGCGAATAAACCCGCTCTCAAGGAGCACGTTCGCCAGCAAAGAGACCGTCGTGGCGCTTAGCCCCGTATCGCGCACAATGGCTGCACGCGAGATCGAGCCCTTGCGATGGATCAGGCTGAGGGTACGGCTCAGATTCGTCTCGCGAAGTTCGCGTACTCCTGACGTGGCGTTAGACGAGAAGTTTGGTGACATGAAGCCTGTGCCCGAAATCCTTTCCCCCCCAGCTTTCTTTGTCTTCCTCACAAAGTTTAATCCGCACCACTTACTTTGTCAACGGTTCAAAGATAGTTTTGCCGTTGAGTTGTTGCGCTTTATAATGCTGCAGAAATGCGGCTGTCATGTCAGCAGTAAGATGTCACGCCTTTGAGGTAACAAATGCAACAAATCGATGCAGGACTGGTTGGTTATGGCAAAGCGGGTGAAATTTTCCACGCCCCCCTCATCACGGCAACGCCCGGCCTGGGCCTCAAGAGTGTTGTCGAACGCCACGCCCAACGCTCCCGCCAACGTTATCCACAGGCCACCATCGTGCGCAGCATCGACGAGCTGCTCGACGATTCCAACATAGAGTTGGTGGTCATTGCCACCCCCAATATCTCGCACTACGAATTAGCACACAAGGCGCTGGCGGCCGGTCGCCACGTCGTCGTCGACAAGCCTTTTACCATTACCAGTGCTGAAGCAGACAGCCTGATCGCGCTCGCCCAGGAAAAAAACCTCATCCTCACCGTTTTCCACAATCGCCGCCTGGACGGAGACTTTCACACAGTACAGTCCCTTCTGCGCCAGGGACTGCTGGGCCGCCTTGTGCACTACGAATCGGCCTTCGACCGCTTCCGCAACTACCTGAAGGAGGACGCCTGGCGCGAGCAGCCACTGCCCGGCGCAGGTCTCCTCTATGATCTGGGCGCGCACCTCATCGACCAGGCCGTGCAGCTTTTCAGCCTGCCATCCTCGGTCACAGCCGATGTGCGCCGGCAACGCGAGGGCGCAGAGGCCGATGATGCATTTGACGTGTGGCTGGGCTACGATGAGGTCAAAGTACGCCTGCAGGCCAGCATTCTGGCACGCGAACCACGACCCCGCTTTCGCCTGTTCGGCGATCAGGGTAGTTTCGTCAAATTCGGGCTTGACCCCCAGGAAGCGATGCTGCAGCAGGGCGCGCTACCCGGCGACCCGCAGTGGGGTATGGAGCCGCCAGAGCAATGGGGCACGCTCAACACCAACGTTGGCGATTTGCACATTGAGGGCGGGATAGAGACGCTCCCCGGCCGTTACGAAGATTATTATCAGAATGTGTACGAGGCCATTACGAGCGGCGCTCCCCTCCTCGTCAGCCCCATCGAAGCCCGCAACGTCATTCGCATCATCGAGCTGGCCCAACAGAGCGATGAGGAGCAACGCACCATTCCCTGCGGCTGGTAAACTACTTCACCCTTGCTCTTCCGTTTCGACCCCTTCCTCAGCGCACTTCTTGCACACCAGCTCATACCCCAAAAAGCGTTGCCGCCCTTCCTCCGTCAACACCCACGGCCTGCTGACCAGCGGCGGATTGTGCCGAACGTGCTGCGTATGGCCGCAAGAAAGATCTGCCACCCAGTCGCCCACCTCGTCCTTATGGAAGCCGATGATTTTGCGCTTTACGGGCACAGGCATGGATTACT
>CAZRTM010000140.1:5368-9427 GCA_964602995.1 uncultured Ardenticatenaceae bacterium | reverse complement strand
GAGGCGGCGTCTCCGCATAGGCCAGCACATCTCGCCTGACGTCGGGGTCCGTCACCGGACGCCAGTTGCCATTGCCATAAAGCCACATGCTTTGCTCTGCCCCTACCATGTAGAGGCCTCTATCCAGCAGTTTCTGCGACATCGCCACCGGGCGGCTGATGCATATAAAGCGTTCCGCTCCGGCGCCAGCCATCTCGTAATTTCGCATGGCACCATCCAGAGTAAAGGGGTCTCCAGCACTGCCAAACGCCGATAGCCAGCCATTTCGCCAGATTGTGAACGCTCCCGACTCACAAACCACAGCATCCTTCAGGTTATCGTGGGGCAGGCGTCCATCCTGCATTTGTATTGGTTCGGCGCCCAGCTGCCCGTCACTTCTGCGGTAGTGGCCTACTACCCCCTGCCCCTCCGTCCAGCGCCAATATTCACTTTCCACTCGCACACGTTGTGCCAGATCAGGCCATTCGTCACACAACGTTAATTGCTGTCCGCTGAGCTGCTCGACACACACCTCATCTGACAGGGCGACAAGGCGCTCAGAACCCTGGACAGGGACTCCCGCGCGGAGAACGGCCGCCAGCGGTTGAGATGCCGCACCGCGCATATCGTAGAGAGCGCTCAGGCGGTTGAGCGCGAACTCACCGGCACTTTCATAGACCTGCAGGCCGGCCGCCGTACCTACAAAAAGCGTTCCATCCAGGTTAGCGAGCGAGGTCACGTAGTCGAAGGGGAATTGCTGTTCCACGAAAGAGAATTCAGCCCAGCGCTCATCGCCGTCCAGGGTATCCAGGCGCACTTCTTTGACCACGCGGCCGTCTATGCGCGTGAAGCGCAATCGATTAGATTGCGCGAGGAGATGCCGGCGTGTGGGATCTTCCGTGGCCCGGATAGAGTCAAAGCGCTCCTGATCGTCATTCCACATCCAGACGCTGTTTCCGGCATAGTTAAACATCCGCTCTGATCCGTCGACATAGCGGGTGCTCTGCAAGCGATCACTCGCAATGGGGGGACGCCGGTCTGCCGCGAGATTGGCGAGAGCAGCTGCCTGCGGTGCAACCTCAAAGAAGGCATCAGTGGCTACATAAAGGGAATCCCGATAGGCAGTGGCTGCGCGCAACAAATCTGAGGTGAAGGCCATCCCCGCCCCGGCCTGAACCAGGGCAAATGAACCGCGCTCTCCGCCCAGCTCTATGGTTAAGGCGCCATTTTGTAATCGCCAGTCCCATATGCTGTTGTCGACCAGCTGGCGATTGTGAAGCGGGTCGACCGGCGCGGTAATCCAGTTCCCTTGCTCACGGCGATACAACCCGTTCTCATGGCGCAGGAAGACGCCTCCCCCTGTGTCAGATTCCAACAGTGCCTCGGTCAGGGCAAGGGCATCTGGGCCAGCATCAAAGGCCTGCAACCGGTCGACAGGATGAATCCCGGCATCGCTTTGCAACAACAGGCGCGTCCCGTCATACCCCACACTACGCCGCCCGCTATCCCAGATGAAACCAACTTCGGCAAACGGCGAGGAAGCAGCGCCGGGGGTCAGGAAAGTTGCCTGTACCCGCCTCCGCGCCACCTCCTCAACAAAACGCACGTCGTCAACGGTGACCTGTATGTTGCTACGTTCCCGCTCGGCAGGTAATCCGCGCTCGATTACGATTTCATGATTGTTGGCCACAAAGCGACCATGCGCGGCAGTGGTGATTAGCGACGTGCGCTGCGTCGGCGCTAGATAGATGATTGAGTCCTGGTTCAAACCAAGGTTGAGGCCGCTGAAATACCACAGCGCACGGTCTGTCGCCGCATAGATCCGCTCAGGTTCCGGCGCCAGCAAGGCCTGCACATCTTCGAAAAGCAGACGATTGTTGAAGATGAACTCCTCCTTGCTGAGCGTAACGTCGGCCGGCTGCGCCCGGAGGCGAAAGGCATCGTCATTTCTTTGCCACCTGAGCCAACCAACATCCAGGGCAGGAGGCAGCTGGAAGGGGTCACCGGAAGCACGGGCCACGACCGCCACACCGGCCAGCTCGTGCTCTTGCCCACTTACGCGGCGGGCAAAAAGAGCGCCCTGCCCGGTTGTCACCAACTCCGTGACCGGATCATATGCCATCTGCCCGTCCGCCAGCACAACGGCATTTTGTTGCAGCTGCCCCCAGCGGTCCTCTGGCGCATCAGCAGCGCGAGGAGCCACATCGGGGACCGGCGTCACGGAATATGCCCCACCTTGGGCTGGCCCAATACGATAGGCGTCTCCATCCGCGCCCCACACCGTGATGCCACTGCCACCCTGTAATTCTGCGAAACTCACCGTTGTGAAGGGAAGCGTCACACTGCCCGCCGTGTACAGACATGGGACCAGGTGCGGCGTCGCCGTCGGCGCCGGCGTCACAGAAGTGGTGATCGGCCCGCTTGCTGAAGGGGCAGGTGTAGCGGAAGGGGGCGCAGAACCAACGACTTCCCCAGCTTCTGTGCAGAAGCCCTGCAAGACGTGTTGCAAGCGCCGCGAAGAGAGCACCCACCAGTCACTGCTGGCGCCTCGTATCAGGGCGTCCAAATTCTGCAAAGAAGGGGGCAGCGGCAGGTCAGCACGCCGTAGCTGTCCACCGTCCCAAAAGTAAGGGAACCCTTCTCCGTCCAAAGCCACCAGTTCGCGGCCGGGCACGAAATAGGTGCTCAATCCAGCTTCATCCGCATTCTGGCCCGTCTCCGTTCGGGCCGCTATCCATTCCCCACCTGACAGAAAGTGCCAGCCTGTTTCCATGCGTACCCAGGGACGGCCGCCACGGTCAAAAGCAAAGTCGCTTATTGTCTCCGACACAACCAGTGCAAGCTGGTCGTCCAGGCCAATCACCTGCTCTGGTGTAAAGAACAACAGCCATCCTTCGTGTCTTACCATGGCCTGCACGCCCGTTAGCACGGCCAGTGCGGCGGGGAGCGTTACTTCTGTGCCCGCTTCCTCGTCGAAGGCGCGGAAGCCGTCTCCCATCTCAAACAGAACGTGGCCGGCCCACTGAAAAGTGTGCAACACGTCATCGCGTTCAAGGATGAAGGCAGGCGATTGGTGCGTCGCACAGTCGTAAGCATCGACGGCCGGCGTGCAGTGAAGAACAGCGCCGTCAGGACGCAGTCGCCAGATACCGCCCTCGCTGTCTAAGGCCACCTGCACATCTCCGCTGTTATTGTCGTAGCGTGTGAACGCCATGGGGTGATCTTCAATAGTACGCGCAATCCACCAGCTCCGCCCCTGATTTCCGACCACTACACCGCGATTTGCCACCTCACGGAAAGTTATGGGCGTTGTTGAGGAAAAAACATCCGTGCGCTGCCAGGAACGGTCGTCCGGATTGAAATATTGAATGCGGTCGCTGAGGATGAAGCTCCATAAGCCATCATCTTCCCCACGTAGCTGCACATCCTGAAGCGCCTCGGCGTTTGCTCCAAAGAAGTCGTCGCCACCTCCATAAACCTCGCTCAGCGACACAGAATCATCCTCTTCAGCGAAAGTACCGAGGAAATATTGGTCTGCGATGGTGCTGGCCACCACCACGTTCTCCTCCGCGCTGCTCTCAATATTGATGTCGGCAAGCGGCGCACTCCCGGCTGGCAACTGTAATTCAATTCGCCGCCAGCCGTGTGTGTCGAGGTCATAGTGCCAGATATCTGTGTCTGTGGTGAATAAAAGAGCCTCCTGGCGCGCGTATACACGCCGGATGTCGTCCCGAGCTGGAGCAGGTCTGGAAGCATCGAGGATCTGGGTGGGCCTGTCATCCTGCAGGAACCACAGCGCCCCATCCTCTGCCAGCCAGGCCAGTTGTCCTTCCGCTTCGTTCACAGCCACTGCCAGTGGAGAGAGCGCCTCGTCAACGTCCAGCGTCACAGGCCCGGTCTCACAGCTATGGGGCACGTCGAGGGAGGCGCTATCAATAATGAACAGGCGCTGTTCACTTTCTGTTCCCTCGCTCAACACAAGATAGTCACCACTGCCGCTGCGCACCCGGTAAACACGCCCTGGACCTGAGAGCGGATTGGGGTCGGCGTTATACCAACTGCGCGCGCCAGGGTTGTAAA
>CAZRTM010000140.1:0-5358 GCA_964602995.1 uncultured Ardenticatenaceae bacterium | reverse complement strand
CGTTGGTCACTACGGCGATGAGGCCACCGTCCAACTCTCTGGCATCCACAATTTCAGTGGTGCCGGCCCCCGCCACCGGGTTTCGAAAATAACAGAGAGCGCGCTCAAGACGGTTCGCTTGCTGGGGATCGTGCCCCAGCAGATAAGGATAGGCGCCGCCATCGCGCACCGTCCAGATACGGCCGGCCCCCATGGAAAGCGACTGCACCGCGCCAGCATCCGGGAGGAGGCCCTGCTCGCCAAGGAAAGCCCGCTCCCCGCTGAGTGACAGGGGGGCGTCGTCGACCAGGCCAATCAGGGCCAGCGCGCCCTGGCCGGTAACCTCCCACATGGCATCGATTTGCCGCTCCGTGCTGTCATAACGCTCCACACGGTTGTTCCCCGCCAGGTAGAATGTATCAGCAGTGGCCAGCACATCGCTCAATTCGGCGTCACCAATCTCGAATCCACGCTCATCCCCAATGTGAACGGCATCCTCTCCATCCTGAAGCAGCCGGCCACGGTTGGTTCGCAAAAGCAGGTTTCCTTCAAATGCAGCCAGCTCCTCAGCCGTTTCCGCATCGCCCAGCCTGACCCCGTAATACTCCGACCATGCACGGTCACGCAGGTCGTAGGCCAGGATCCGGTCTCCCAACGAAGCGAAGAAGCGCCGGCCCATCTGCACAACGTCGCGGAACTGGCCAGTCGACAAATTCGGCAGGCGCTCCCCAATGAGCGAACTACTTGTTTCGCCAGCAATATGGTAGATACGCCCACCACCGGCAATCAGACCCAGGCCGTCATTTCCCCACTCCCAGACGCGTTCCACCGGCCCGCTAATAGAGACCACGGCAGCCTTCTCGACATCCCCGCTGGTAAAGTAGGAACGCGAAGCCAGCTCGGCGACGGGCAGCAGATAGATTGATACGCGCGTAGCAGAGGGATCAGGTAAGGCGTAGATCGTGTCATCCGTCGTGATGAACTGGGTGGCCGGGTTCTTCAGCCAGTCAGGAAGATCATCAGCCTCGATGTCCTCATAAGAACGCGCCCGCGTATCATGTAACAGCGCTCCGTCAGGTCCAAAGAAGAGCACAATATGATCGCTGGCCACCGCGGACGTGAAGGTTGCCGGGTCTAGAGCAGTGTCGTCCCGTTCAAATGCGAGTTGCACCTCCTCCTGCTCCTCTGTATCGATGACATATACATTGCCCCTATCAGAAAGAGCCAGGAATGTTCGCTCGTTGCGTACGACAAGCTTGATGATGTTTTCGCCGGGCAAATCCCAGGTGTCGACGTCAAGGCTGGCATTGGCGGCGCCCACACCGCCTGAGTAGCCGAAGAAAAAACCCTCCGCGGCGCTGGATGCCGTGCTAAGCACGGGATTTGCAAACAGTTGCTCCCATCCATGCAAGCGGTCGTCGTAGGCGTATATTCCGGCCTCGCCCACCAATATCAACTGGTGGTCCCAATATTGGGCATACTGCAGGTTGGCGAGATTGACTGAGGGAAAGTGATTGCGCTGGTCAATGACCGTCACCACGTCCGCGTTGGCTGACGAGAATTTACCCAGCCACAGGCAGGCTGTGCCGCTTTCGGCGCAAGGTCGTTCGCCAAGCACCCACAGGGCGCCACGGGCATCAGCGTCCAGATCAACGATACGCCCGGCAACCAGCTTACCCAACGGGACAGGCTCGTCGGCCCTGATGCGGAAGGCGCCTAATCCTTCGGGAGTCCCTACCCAAAAGTAACCATCCCAGAAAACAAGCTGGGTGATGGACAACGAAGGCAATTCCCGGGCCAGGTCCGGCCGGTTAGGCAACCACCGGCGTTGTTCGATGTTGTAAATCCCCACCCCATTCTCTTTGGTGCCAACAACAAGCCACGTCCCGTTCTCTGAGATGGCCGCCGCTACAAGTTGCTCGCTCTCCACCGGCTGGCCATCCGCGCCAATGAAAGAGGAGTTGCTCACGACGATCTCCCAACGACCATGCACCCGGCGCGCGAGGCTGCCATCTGCGCCCAGCGCCCACACCGAGTCCCTATCAGGGCAGGTGCTGGCACGGCTGCTCTGGTGGTCGGCGCCACAACCGGAACGCAGCAAGACGAAATCATCATCAACAGGCTGGTCTGTGTCAAAGGGCTGTTCCGTCGACCACAGCCCGGTCGCAGGATTGTAGCGATGGATAACGCCGTCCTCCTGGGCAATATAAATGCGATTGTCAGGTTCGTGGAACACGGCGTCGAGCAAGGCATCGCGAGGAAGGGCGTCGCGTACATTGGTCAAAATTCGCTCGTCGGGAACCTGGCGTAGTACGGGCGGATCGAACGCCCCGGCGCGCTGCCTCAAGAGAACCAGGGAAGTATGCAGGCCGATGATGAATATAAAGACAACCACTATCCAGAGCAGCAACGCGACATCGATTCGCTGCCACAGCGGCATGCGCAGCGTTTTACCTTCAAAAACCCGTTGCGCCCGCTCTGTTGGAGTTCTCTCTCCAATCTGCCACTTTGCTCTCATCGCTTTATGGTTGCTCCAATTCGCGCTGAGTGGGGGCGGCGCCATACCAGGCCGCGGCCGACGTTTGCGCCAAATCAAACAATTCAGGGGTCAAGATTCCCTCGTGTTGGGCCAGAGCAAACTCCCAATGGATTTGTTGTCTCTTTAGCTCCGCCAACTGCAAGTGGCCCAATAAGCGGTAGGCTTCGCGCGCTGGCGTCCCCTGGAGGAGCGCGCGCAAATCATCATGACCGCTCATCTCATCGTCCGTCACGTCCAAAAGCAGCTTCACGCTGTCAACAGCATCAAGATAGGCGCCGGCCAGGTAGGAGCTGCCGAGGAAAAGGGCCGTGTGCAGCGCAACGTCAACGGCAACGGTGCCGAGCAATGGCAGCAAAGTGAACCGGGCAGTGAGCGCCGGAAGGGGTCTCTGCACGTCAAATGCCGCCCCTCCTGCCTGCCGCCGCAAGTCGCCTTCCATCTTCCGGTAGGTCTGGTAGAAATATTCACGCCGCGCTTCTGTCGATTCCACAAGCTCTTTAAGCAGAGACGGGCGGTCAAGCTCCATATAAGGAGTTAGCCGCAGCTCCATACCTGCCCGCGCCGCCCACATCTTTTCGCCCAGCGCCGCCAGCATAGCCAGATCGACCAGCAAACGGCGCGGGTCGAAGGGGTCAGCAGAAAGGTCAGCCTCTGGCACGGCTGCAGCAGGCATCATGGCCAGCATGCGGCCCATCAGGCGCGCAACGCGCTGCTCGTCGTCAAGGCCAGATGTGTAGGCGTGCAAGGCCAGGTAGGCCTGGTGCCAGCGAAGGAGCGATTGCCAGAAGCCGGCTTCTTCTACGGCCTCGGTAGCGTCTAACTTTTGCAGAAAGTGCGTCAGGTTAGCGACACGAACGCTAACGCTCACCGGTGCCTGGCCCAGCTCGAAATCTGTCAGGGCGATGATAGCCACCTCCCATTGGTGCGTGGCGACAGCACGCATCAGCCCTGGCCTGATGCGTATGCGCCGCAAAAGCTCAACACCGCGGATTAGGGGGCCGTGGAAGATTGGGCGGGGAACCATGAGACGAAGCAGGATGATGTGCGCCCGCTTGATGAATGAGAGGTCCGACAGCCATGAAACCAATACCAGTGCGACCACGGTCGCTGCAACGGCCCACCATATCCAGCTGTAGGGATAAAATTGGGTAAACGTGTACCCTTTCAGGGGTAAATAGAGATAGTCGTGCGCCCAGTAGAGGACGGCCCACACGCCGCGTCGGGGGAGCAGCCGGCGTTGCACCACGAGAATGATGATGCCGGTGAAGAAAACCAGCGGCAGAAAGAGGACCAGGCGCGCAGTGATACGAGCGGTCCGCTCAGCAGCGCGGATCCTGGGGCGGGGCATATGGCGCAGTAGAGGGGAGTTAAAGAAAAGATCGGACATCGTTTAGAGAACCCCGCTAATAAGGTTAGTGGCCACTGCCTGGATTGATGGTGGCAGATGGCCTGCTGCCACTGACCACAGCCCTCCCTCAACCAAGGAGAGCAGGGAGGATATGAGGCGCGGCAAGAAGTAGATTGCGGCGAGCAAGAGGAGCAGCACCAGAATATACCAGCGCTTTGTCCACAACCACATGAGCGTCACAGCCAATCCCAGGACTATCACTTTCCCTAGCGCAAAGAGGACGGGGATGTGCAACCAGGTGATGGAGTAGCGCAGGCGCAGCATGAATACCATCCTGTGCAGAACCTGCCTGTCAAATGGCAGCTGCAACCCCTGGAGCCGGTTCAGCCACTCGCGTAGCTGTGGCAGGATGATGCGGCTCACCCTTTCCCATTCTCGTGGCCATTCTTTTCCTTCCTGCTCGGCGCGGGTCACATTCTCTCTGGTTGCCTGCAGCAGCTGCTCTGGCTTCTCCAACAGCACCTGAAAGGGTGATTGTTCGTGACTCATCGTTCAGCCTCACTCTGTCTAGCGTCCAATGTGATAGAGCTCGCGTAGTCTACGCTTCAGATCGCGATGCGTTTCCTCGAGTAGCTCAACCGTCCCGTCAACATCACGAGTCAAGTTGTGGCGCGTAGCATTGGCCCGCTCAATATCTGATTGCACTTCTTTGATAAGGTCAGCATAGTATTGTCGTAGATGCTTTAACTCCTCATCAATTTGCTCCTCATCAACCCGGATCTGGCCCACGAGCGCATTCAGTTCAAGATGCAGGGCCCTGATTCGCCGGAGCCGCTGGTTAAGCTTCTGCGCCTCACCCACAAAGGCACGGCTCTTCTGTAGAACCTCATTTATTTCAGCCTCAATATCCCTGAACGTGCTGTGGAGGCCCTCGGCCATCTGCCTCTGCACCCTCTCTGCCTTGCTTTCGAAAGTAGCCATAGACGCGTCGGCTTCATTGGCCAGCCGCCGGCTCAGGTCGAGGCGGGCCACGTCATCTGCCATGCTTTTGATGAAGGTCTGTAGCTCAACGTGTTTAAGCACCCGCAAATTATCATTTAACCATTCAAGGCAAGAGGTCAGCGGCCTGAAAGCGTCAAGATCAAGAATGGCCATTTTCAGTTGGGCGCCAGGCGAGGCGAGGCCATCAAATACGTACAGCGGACGCTCAGGAATCTCGTCGTCGCGGTGCCGCGCCTCATTAGCTTCGAGGAACATATGGCGCAAATAGTCGTCCATGGACTCAACAGCCCAGCTATGCAGTGGAGGGAAAAGGGTCAGGCCATAGGGAACAAAGACGTGGTGTTGCGCTTCCGGCCAATAACTGCGCGCCCAATGCGGATCCAGCCAAAAACGCATGGCCTGCTCGCCAAAGCGTCCCCACCAGGGTAGAGGGTCTCCCGCTGCCAGACGCTGCGCCTGGGCATCGACATAGAGGAAGTGAACGCCACCT
>CAZRTM010000139.1:7404-9500 GCA_964602995.1 uncultured Ardenticatenaceae bacterium | reverse complement strand
GATAGAGGTACTCCCCCTCATCGTCAAAGATTTGCCAGCCGGTGAGGTTGTAGAGATAGGCTGCGAAGAGAAGCAGTATGAGGGCAACGAGGCCGATGTGAAAAAGCCTCTTGCGCGGTGTTGTCTGCGATAAGTCGATACTCGTCATTCTAATGGTAGCTTGATTGCATCATTCTCTGATGCCAGCAGGTGGTTATGAATCTGCACCGGGATACGCTCGCCGGATTGTGGCAAATAGAGGCCAGCGCTGAGTGACAGCTCGTCCCTGTTGGCCGTCGGTGGCAACTCAATCCAATGGTAGTCTACTATCAGTTCGCCAGCATGCCAGCCTGACGTGGGACGGAAGCCGGCCATAGGGACGCTGTCAGCCTGTGCGACCAACTGCCCCTGTGCGTCGAGGACGTGAACAAAAACAGTGTAGTCTAGCTGCGGCGGCTGTACCGCCTGCCACACCAGCGTCGCCAAATAGATGTCGCCGTCCAACTGCTCATACTCGATGGAAATGAGGTCGATACCGGCGTCAAAGCTGGCTTGCGCTGGCGCTGCAGCGGCTACCAGCCGCGGTCGGAACAGGATGACGTCACGTTGGTATGGGTAGGGAAAAAGCGCAACCGGCGTCCACTCCTGCCAGAGTGCGTCGAGCAGGGAAGGCGGTAACCGCTCCTGCAGGTGCATACGTGAAATGAGGACGGCGCCGGCATGGGCGCCAACATGGCGGTTAGCAAGAATCTCTGTTAATTCAGCGGCGGCCGTAGTGCCAATGTCAGATTCTGAGAAATAGGCGGGGTAGTGGAAGAAGCGACTGGCCGGACGGCGTTGCGCCCAATGGTAGAAGACAGCATTGGAAAGAACCACAATCGGCTCACTTTCGGCGGCCAGCAGCGAAGCGGCGTGACCAATGCGCCTTTCAGCGGCAAAGGTGGGCTGTGGATACTCTGCTTCATTGATGGCAGCGGACAGATCCTGGAACCAGCCAGGTGCAGTGAGCAGGGAAGCGACCAGTACAGTCAGCGCAATATATTTCGCATAGCGATTATCGGAGAACAAATCCGCGCTTGCCGCCAAAGCTGCTCCAATCAGAGCGGAGATGGCGGCAGCGGGTACGATGAGGTAATGGGAGAAGCCACCAGAGGTGAGGTCCAGGCGGGCCGGCAAGAAAAGAGCGCTCCAGGCGGCTGCAGCCCATAGCAGGAGCAGAAGAAGCTGCGGCGTGCGGCGGCGCAGGGTCAGAAGCAGGGCCGCGAGAGCTAACAGGGAGTGGGGGCGACGTATGGCCCAGTGCGCCGCTGTCTGCGTCTTTGCGCCGAGGTTTGCCAGGGGCTGGATGCGTTCTGCGCCGGATAGCAGCATGAAGAATGGGGAGAGCACTCCCTGCCAGGCCAGAACGGCGAGAAATAGAATGGCGATGAGGAGCGCGCCTGAGCACCAGAATAATAGCAGGTGTGTGGCACGCCTTTCTCTCTCCAGCCAGAGCCAGAGGAGCAGCGCCACGGCGGTTGCGGCGATGAGTGTCAGTTCGGTTTGTTTGAAGAGAACGGCCAGGCTCGCCAACAACCCGGCGCTGAATGTAGCAGCGGGCGAATGGTGGTTCAGCCCGTAAAGGAGGGCCGCAATGCTGCCTGCTGCGGCTGCAGCCGCAAAATGTTCCAGCATCGTGTATCTGGCCCAGAAGAGGGGCAACGGCGCCAGCGCAAAGAGCGCAGCCGCCAGAATGCCGCCCCAGAAGCGCACTCTGTACGTGGCCAGGGGCGCGGCCTGGATGGCGGCGGTAAATAGCGCCGTCACCGTCAGCACGGCCATGCTGATGCTTAGCAGACGGCCGGTATAGACAGATGGCCCGGTTAACTTGTAGGCGCCTGCCAGCAACCAGTGAACGCCGGGCGTGCGGTTCTCAAAAAGCTCACCGTATAATTTTACGCCGTTGCTCGCAATCTGCTCGGCGGCAGCAATGTGGATGCCTTCGTCGGTCTGTGTTCCCAGCTGCAGAGAATGGTGCAGGCGGAGGGCAGCAGCCAGCCAGAGGAGCAGGATGACCAGCAGGCGACGGTAGAGCCAGGTTCTGGTCATGGTGCAGGCACCTCGATTTCTGTGAGCAG
>CAZRTM010000139.1:0-7304 GCA_964602995.1 uncultured Ardenticatenaceae bacterium | reverse complement strand
CAGGTTGCAGCCGCGAGGTGTCAATATCATAGCCCAGGAGGCGCACACGGTCGCCGAGCTGCACTTGCAGGTCGTGCTGTGGGTTGGGGCGTGGCGGCACAACTTGCTCGGGAGTACGCCAGAGCTGAATGCCTGTGGCCTCGACTTCGGTGGGGGCCGCAGGTTGGCGGCCATAGATTTGTATGGTGGACCGCCCGTTGACGGTGATGGTGTGGTGCAGATGGAGGTCGTCCGGCGCGCCGGGGGGCGTGGGAACGGGATCCTGCACGTTGGCGGCCATGATGAAGGTGGCGTAGTCAGCACAATGAGTGCGGGTGGCCTGCGCCATGTACCAGCCGCTAACTTCTTGTTCTTCGTTACTGGCATATGGCAGATCCTCCACCAGCTCAGGAACGGCCCGCCAGCCAGCCTGGTAGGGGAAGCCGAAGAGGCCATAGAGCGGCGGCTCGGTCCAGGTGGTGGGATAGAGGGCCGGTTGGGCTTGGCTCCAATTGCGCTGGCGCTCGACGGAGGTATCGAGGAAGAGGAGAGCTACGTAGGCCAGGGAAATGACGAGAAAGAGGGCCAGCAACGCTACGCCGGCCTTGCGCAGCGCTGGTGCGTTGGTGCGCTGCCAGAGCGCCTGCGCCCCCAACGCGGCAAGGAGCGCAAGGCCGGGAAAGAAGGTATAGACGTGCGTGCGTGGGTCGGCCACGATGGCTGTATAGAAGACGAGCGGTACGAAGGCATAGATGGCAAGTGCGGCAAAGCCATCCTGCCTGCGAGCCAGCACCAGGGCGGTCAGTGTGAGCAGGGCCAGACCGGCGACATAGTAGATGCTGTTGTAGAAGGTCACCATGCGCCAGACCTCAGCGCCGCTCCAGCTCAGGAGGTTGCCGCCGAGCCTGTCGCTGAGTAGGTAGCTGCCTGTGTCGGCAAAAGTGGGGCTGGCGGCAAAGGGGATGTAGAAGAGGCCCAGAATGAACGTTGCCAGGAGCAAAGCGCCTGTTGCCGCTTTCCAGGGAAGCGCCCGTTGTTCAACGATTCGTTGCAGAAGCAGCCAGGCCACAGCGGGCACAACCATCAGGGCATCGTAGTGGGCCAGAAGGCCAGCGGCGACGAAGGCGGCAGAGAGGATAAGGTGCAAAGGACGGCCGTGACGGCGGTAGAGGAAGGCGTGTGACAGGGCAAGGATGGTCCAGAGCATAACCAGGCTCTGATATTGGACGATGCGCGAGAAGGCGATGCCAAAGCCGCCAACGGCAAAGAGAAAGGCGGCGAGCAGGGCGGGCCAGCGACCGGTGATGGGGCGGGCCAGAGCATAGAGAGCCAACACGGCTAATATGCCAGCCCAGGCAAAGGGCAGTCGCAGCCACGTCTCCGTTGTCGCTCCCGTCAGGCCCCAGGAGGCCAGCGGAATCAGAATCTCGGCGGGCCCTTTTTGGTGTAAGAACAGCGCCTGATCGTCCCCTAGCAGGCTGGCTGCTGCCCGCTCCATGATCAAGCCCTCGTCGCCCTGCAGCTCCTTGTAACCGAGCTGGGGCAGGCGTGTGAGGAGCACCAGGGCCACGAGCAGGGCGAAAAGAAAAAGGAAGTTGCGGTTGGTGCTCGTCGCCCGCCGCCAGGGTGGTCGTGGCAGCGCGTGAGGCTCCCAGTCGCGGACCGGATAGAGGAGTAAGGGCAGGCCAAGGGAGGCGACGATGGCGGCGATGAGGAGGTGCCAGCGCGCGATAGGCCCTGGCAAGATGTGAATGAGCAGGGTCAGGAGGATTACGCTGAGAAAGCCAAGCCCGGCGCCTGAGAGAAACCTTTGTAGCCGGGAGCCGGGCAGCCAGAAAAACCAGGCGAGCGCGGGGAGGAGCCAGAGCAGGACGAACGCCGGATAGTGGCGGCTGGGAGCGTCTGGAAGCAGCCAGACGAGGAGCGCAGCAAGAAGCACAGCGAGGGTCAGCAGGATGAATGTGCTAATGGACTTCATAAATCATGATGGAGTAGCCTACGCGTGCGTCGGGTTGCCGCTGGCGGAAGTAGGAAAAGACGTATTTATCTTGCAGCGGGAGCTCCCACAGGTTGCTTACGCTAATCACGTAGGTACCCGGTTCTGGTTGTGCAGGGTCGAAGGGCACATTAAACCATAGATCGAAGTGGTGGGGCAGGCCGGGCAGCGGATCGTAGGAAATACCGTAATAAGCCGGTTCGGCCGAGCCAAACCAGGCAAGCTTTACGTGGTCCACCTCATTCTCGTCCATCCAGCGGCGAAGGCGCAGGAGATCCTGGCCCCAATCGATGTTACTATCGATCAGAATGTTGTACCCATTACGCGGGCCACCGGCAGCGAGGTTGAAGTAACTGAGATAGTGGGGATGGATGGCAAGGGTGGTCAGAAGGAGTGCCCCGGCAAAGAGAAGCGGGGCGAGCCGTTGCAGACGGAGGTCAAGCGATGGACGCTGTACAAGGCCGGGCGTGAAGAGGCCGGTTCCGGCGAGATAGAGGAAAGGTATGGTTGGTAAAAGGTGGCGGTACCCAATGTTCAGCGAGCTTTGCAGGCTGAGCAGAAAATAGATGAGTGCGGGGAAGAGGAAAAATAGTACCTTCTTCTTCCACGCTCTTGGTGTTGCCGGTCGCAAAAGGAAAATGAGCGTAACGAGTAGCAGGGCCAAAGTTGGCAGTGGCGTCTTGACCAGAAAGGCGATGGGGAAGTAGGCGACGAACCCTTCGAGCGAAGTAGTCCCCAGCAGGAAGGCGGGGCGCGCCCCCTGTGTGAGCAACAGAATCTGCTCCACACCAGCCCAATAGGTAGGCATGGGTCCATACATGGGGCCATTGAAGCGCTCTAAGAAAGCCAGCCAGGGTGTTTGGAACTCCAGCGCTCCCCATTGGAAGCCGTAACTGGCCCAGACGACGGCGAAAGCGAGCGGCAAAGCCAGCAGCAACTGGCTCAAGCGGCGTGCGGCTGCGGCCAGACTCCAACTTTGCGGGAAGACGGGCAACAGGGCCAGCAGGGCAAAGATGGGGACGAAGGCCAGAATTGACATTTTGGCGCTGAGGGCCAGGCCCAGGGCCAGCGCGGCCCACACAAAGGAAGAAGCGCGCCATCCGGGCAATTGCCACATGCGCCAGAGGAGGAAGGCTGAGAGGAACATAAAGGCGGTTCCACCCAGATCGGTCGTGGCATAGCGGCTGTGGGCCAGGAGGTTGGGATCGAATAGCAGAAAGAAGAGCGCAAACAGCGCGGCGTTCTTGCCCCACACGGCGCGCGCAAAATGGAAGCCGGTGAGAGCCAGGCCAATACCGAGAAAGATGATGGGGATGCGCGCCAGGAACACCATGCGCGTGACGTCGTGGTTGTAGTCCCAAAGCAAGAGTGCGGCGAACTCATACCAACCCTCGGGCCGCTGCCAGCTTGGATGGTCAGTTGGCAGGCGAATCTCTGGCAACGTCAGCAGAGGCAGGGCGCTCAGGGAGTTGACGAGCGGTGGGTGCTCCAGGCTCATGTGTGGGTCGCCGGTGCGCAGCAACGCCAGCCCTCTGGCAATGTGATTTTGCTCATCCATCGTTGGGCTATCGTCTACCACACTGGCAAGCGTCAGCGCGAAATAGAGGAGAATGCCCAGGAGGGCAACCCAACCTTTTCCCGAATGCATCATGGCGCGTGATTATAAGACGGTAGAGCGGCGCGGCAACCATGTCCGTTCGCCGTGCCGCGGTTGCTGCATTATACTAAGTTGCTGGCAGGCGCTCCGGGAATGGTCAGGGAGGGGGCGTTGTATGACTGAAATTAAGCAACGGGGGAATGCACTGGAATGAAACCCTTTGAATCGCTGACACACCGCGGCCAACTCCTGCGGCTGCGACGGATGGCAGAGTCGGTCCTGAGTGAGTACCCATTCATCGTAAAGGATATTAAACCGCTGGTGCATCTGGAAAACACGACGTTCCGTGTCGAGGGCGCTGGTGGAGAGCGGTACGTGCTGCGCATCAACCGGCCCAACAACCGCAGCGAAGCTGAGATTCGCTCAGAAGCAATCTGGCTGGCGGCTCTCTCTAAGGACACTGAGCTGACCGTGCCGGAACCAGTGTTGAATAGGGCTGGTGACCTGGTGACAAAGGCGCAGGGGCAGGGGGTGCCAGAAGAACGTTGCTGTGTGCTTTTCAAGTGGGTAGATGGGCAGTTTTACCGCAAACGGATTTCTCCGGTTGCTCTTGAGCGTGTGGGTAGGCTGACGGCGATGTTGCACGAACACGCGCTTGCATTTGAGCCACCGGCGCATTTCACAAGACCGAACGTGCAGTGGGGAAGCGAGGAAGAGCCGGGCGAGATGGAACGGCTGGTGGACAAAGGGCTTTCGAATGGAGCAGCAATTATTGAGCCGCAGGATCTGGCCACTTTTACCATTGCGCGCCACCGCTTACAGAGCGCGATGCAAGAGGTTGGCTACGATGCGGATCGGTTCGGGCTTATTCATGCTGATTTGCACCACGGGAACTGCCTTTTTGAGGGCGATGGAGTCAATGTGATTGACTTCGACGACTGCGGCTGGGGACACTTTGTCTATGATCTGGCGGTGACGCAATGGTATTTACAGGGGCAACCTGATTTCCCTGAACTTTGCGAGGCTCAGCTGGAAGGCTACCGCCAGGTTCGCGAACTACCCGAGGAGCAAGCAGCGCTGATACCAACTTTCCGCGCTGCACGTACGTTGCTGATGGCTGCCTACATGGCGGGACGGAGTGACAATCCAAGGCTGCGCGACATGGCGCCAAAGTTTGTGGCGCGATGCGCACTGGCCCTGCGCGATTTTGTGGCAGAACCAGAAGCCTCTTAGCTGCTCTGAAAACGCTTGCTGTACGGCTGGCCTACGCCGGCCTGCGTCAACTTGCCGCCGACTTTGCCTGGGCTATAATCCGGTACCCAACTTTCAGGAGAACGTTTCAGCAAAACGAACGAAGAAACTAGGCAGTGTTGTTTGACTGCGAGAGGAGACATTTGTGCCAACAGCTTTAATTACCGGCATTACGGGTCAGGATGGCTCTTACCTGGCTGAATTCCTTTTAGAGCAAGGTTACGACGTGGTGGGCATGGTGCGCCGTACCAGCACGATAAATTTCCACCGTATTGCACACATTCAAGACCGGATCAAACTGGTATCTGGTGATATGTTGGACCAGATTTCACTGGTTCACATTCTAGAAGAGTACCGGCCTGACGAGGTCTATAATTTGGCGGCGCAATCGTTTGTGCAGACATCGTGGCTGCAACCGGTCTTTACCGGCGAAGCAACTGCCCTGGGTGTCACGCGCCTTCTGGATGCCATTCGACTGGTGGATCCGACGATCCGTTTTTACCAGGCCAGCTCCAGCGAGATGTTTGGCAAGGTGCGCGAAGTGCCGCAGAAGGAAACCACCCCATTTTACCCGCGTAGTCCCTATGGTGTGGCTAAAGTGTATGGGCACTGGATCACGGTCAATTACCGTGAGAGCTATGATATGCACTGCACGTCGGGCATCCTTTTCAACCATGAATCACCGCGCCGTGGCCTGGAATTTGTCACACGCAAGATTACCTATCATGCGGCGATGATTAAGCTGGGCATGACTGACGAACTGCGGCTGGGCAACCTGGACGCACGCCGTGATTGGGGGTTTGCCGGTGACTATGTGCGCGCCATGTGGATGATGCTGCAGGAAGACACGCCCACCGATTACGTCATCGCTACCGGTGAGACGCACTCGGTGGAGCAGTTCCTGGATGCGGCATTCTCCTATCTGGATCTGGATTGGCGCGATTACGTGGTGCAAGATCCGCAGTTTATGCGCCCGGCCGAAGTCGATCTCCTGGTCGGCGATCCCAGTAAGGCCGGTGAACGGCTGGGCTGGGAACCGTCCGTTTCCTTCCGCGAACTGGTGCAGATGATGGTAGACGAAGATTTGAAGATGTTGCAGAACGGCGAGACGCCGATGTAGGAAAGGCGGGTGCAACGTTGTCACGACGCGCCCTAAAGCTAAGCTGCTGACTGATATAAGCGAGAGTGAGGAAGGGATAGATGACAGATATTGTGTTTGGCACTGATGGCTGGCGCGGCCGCATAGCTGAAGATTACACCTTTGACAATGTACGACGTTGCGCACAGGGGTTTGCCACCTACCTTATGGAAAATGGCCTGGCTGAAAAAGGTGTTGTAGTCGGGCACGATAAGCGCTTCCAGGCTGAAGATTTCGCGGCGAGCGCAGCAGAGGTCCTGGCAGCAAATGGCATTCGCGTCTGGTTAACAGATAAAGCAACCCCCACGCCGGCAATTTCCTACTCGGTGGTCCATAAGGGAGCGGGCGGTGGTGTGAATATTACGGCCAGCCATAATCCGCCAACCGATTCTGGCTTCAAGGTGCGCGATCCCCAGGGTGGCGCCATTCCGCCGGACAAGCTGAAGAAAATCGAGGCGCTCATCCCGCAGCGGGCATCTGATGTGAAGAGGATGAAACTGGATGACGCCATAAGTGACGGGCTGGTGGAGCGCTTTGATGCGGCCCCGGCGTATGCTGAGTTGTTGAACCGGCTGGTAGATGTTGAGCCAATCAAAGAGGCCGGCTTCAATGTGCTGGTTGACTGCATGTGGGGCAACGGGGCAGGCTGGTACCCGAGATTACTGCATGGCGGTAAAAGTGAGGTGCATGAGGTTCACAACGAGCGCCACCCGCTCTTTCCGCACATGTCGCGACCTGAACCGATTCCGCCCAATGTAGACGACGGTTTGAGCTTCGTGCAGAAGCTAAACGCTGACGTCGCCATCATCAACGATGGAGATGCTGACCGTGTTGGGTTTGGCGACGAGAACGGTGAGTTCATCGACCAGCTTCGCGTCTTTGGCCTGTTGGGTTATTACTTCCTGGAGATACGCGGCGAGCGCGGTCCGATTGTGAAGACGATTTCGACCACGAAGATGTTGAACAAGCTGGCCAAAATTTATGACGTGCCGGTGTATGAGACGGGCGTCGGCTTCAAATATATCGCCCCCAAGATGTTGGAAGTAGATGCGATGATCGGCGGCGAAGAGAGTGGCGGCTACGCTTTCCACGGACACGTTCCTGAGCGCGACGGCATTCTGGCCGGCCTCTATTTGCTGGACATGATGGTTCGCACCGGCAAGAAACCGTCGCAGCTACTTGACTTGCTTTTTGAAAAGGTGGGGCCGCACTATTACAAGCGCATCGACAGCACCTTTGACCAGGAGCGCAAAGATGAAATCCGCGCCAACGTGGCCAACGCGCGGCCGGATAGCCTGGGTGGGTTGAAGGTTGAGGATATTGTGACCATCGATGGCCACCAG
>CAZRTM010000138.1:0-9600 GCA_964602995.1 uncultured Ardenticatenaceae bacterium | reverse complement strand
CGGCCACAGCAATAATGAGACCGGCCACAGCAGCTTTCAAAATTCTGGTTAACAGGGCGCCAGGGGAAACAGATGAAACAGGGTGAAATCAGGGACATAGCGTCAACAATCATTCGTCACTCTGGCGCTTTGGGAAACCCCAGGACCTGGCGACCGGAACGACAAAGATCACACCCGTATCAGGATTATCCATGCTGCCAACGACCGCTTCTGTCGCTGCAACCGCTGCCTCTGCCACTTCCATCGATTCAATCACGGCAAAAAGGGTATTATGCCCCACACGACCGCTGCCGAACACCTGACTGAACCCCCCATACGCCGGCTGTGCTTTGCTGCGATATAGAACACGGCCGATGCCAGTGCTCTCCAGAATGGTCACACCTTCAACGCCTGCGTCCATCCATGCCCCTAACACCTTGTTCAGTTGCGTGGCGTCGTCAACAACCATCAATAACAAATACATTTCTAGCTCCTATTTCGCCTTCACCCGGCGATAAAGCTGGTACTCACGCTGGCGTTCTGCCAGCCACTGCGCCAGCGCCTCGTCCTCCACTTGCTCTAAGAGCACGATCAACTCATCCAGATTCCTCCGGTAACGGCGCAAATGCTCCAGAATGGCATCGCGATTAGTGGCCGCAATGTCTGCAAACATGCGGGGGTCAGAGCCTGCCAACCGGGTCGTGTCCCGAAAGCCGGACGCGCCCACCTGCCAGACAACGCTTTCCTCTGCGGCCGCCCCCGTCTCCCGCGCCACGGCCGCCGCCTGCTGCAGCAGCAGCGACGAAACAAAGTAAGGCAGATGGCTCATCAACGCCACCAGGTCGTCATGCACGGCCGGCTCCAGGAAAAGGGGAGTGGCGCCAATCGCCTGCACCAGAGCCAGGACCACACTTTCAGCCTCAGCATCGGTGCGCGCTGTGCGGCACAACAGAAATGAGTGGCCCTGGTATAACTGCCTGTCGGCGGCATCCAGCCCGGCCACTTCTTTGCCACACATGGGATGCCCGCCCACGGCCCGAAATGTGGCGGGCAACTGGTCCATGGCCTGGCAAATGGCCTCTTTCGTGCTGCCCAGGTCCAACACAAGGCAGCCGTCGGGTCGCAGACCGGGCAGCGCCTGCACAATCTGCAGGATCGCCTTCACCGGCGCGGCCAGCACAAGCAAATCTGCCTCCTGCACGCCCTGGCCCAGGTCGGTTGTCGCGCGGTCCACAATGCCCTCTTCCACTGCCCGCGCAACAGTCGCGGCGTCCGGGTCAACAGCCGTCAGCCGCCCCACATGGGGCCGCAAAGCCAGCGCCAGAGAGCCTCCCATCAGACCGAGTCCGACGATTGTTACGTTCGCCTGAGCGAGAGTAAACATATGCCGATTATACCGTGAAAACGGAGAGCGGCAGCACCGCAGCCTGCTGGTCATTTGTCATATCCACGCCGTGCAATTTGTCATACAAGTTCCCATTCTTACTAGCAACTGGCACGATTCCTGTTAAAATGCAGGCGGGGGAAATTGTAATATCGTTTAACATCCCAAATCCTACATAGCGAGGTAACCATAATGTCCGATGAATTCATCTTCGAGGGCAGCCTGGCCGAACTCGATCCTGGCCTCAGCGACCTCTTAGCGCGCGAAGACCAGCGCCAGCGCGAGACTATCATTCTCATTCCTTCCGAAAGTATGGCCCCTGATGCCGTACGTGAAGCCATGAGCAGTCGCTTTGCCAATATCTACGCCGAAGGCTATCCCCGCGAAGACAGTCGCCAGCAAACCGAAGCAGAAATCCTGGATATTGAGAAAGAACTAGCCCACTATCGCCGTTACAGCGACCCACGCTATTACAAGGGTGTCGAATACGCCGATATTCTTGAGGCGCTCACACGCCGCCGCGCTGCCGAGCTATTTGCGGCAAACGGCGTCAGCCCCGACAGCCTATACGTCAACGTCCAACCCCTGAGCGGCGCGCCGGCCAACAACGCTGTTTATAACGCCCTGCTGCAACCAGGCGACACCATTTTGGGCCTGAACCTCAATGACGGCGGCCATCTAAGCCACGGCAGCCCCGTCAACCGCTCGGGCCAGGTTTATAACGCCGTCGCCTATAATGTAGACGAGACCACGCAGCAGCTCGACCATGACGCCATTGAAGCCATCGCGCTGGAGTCGAAACCCAACATCATCGTCGCCGGTTATTCCGCCTACCCCTGCATCGTCGATTGGAATCGTTTTCGCGAAATTGCCGATAAAGTAGGCGCTTACCTCCTGGCCGACATTTCCCACATTTCCGGCCTGGTAGCAGCCGGCGTGCACCCCAGCCCCATCGGCGTCGCCGACGTGGTCATGACCACCACCCACAAGAGCCTTTGCGGCCCGCGCGGCGCCATGCTGCTGACCCACGACGCGAAACTGGCCAAAAAGCTGGACCGCGCCGTCTTCCCCGGCGAGCAGGGTGGCCCGCACATCAACACCATGGCTGCCCTGGCCATCGCGCTCAAACTGGCCAACACGGACCAGTTCAAGGCACTGCAGGAACGGATCGTGCGCAATGCGTCGCGCCTGGCCGAGAAGCTGCAGGAGCACGGGCTGCGCGTGGTTGCCGGTGGCTCCGAAACGCACCTGCTGCTCGTCGACGTTCGCAGCAGCATCCAAAACGATGGTGTGGCGCTGACCGGCGACATGGCCGCGCGCATCCTCGATCTGGCCGGCATCGTCACCAACCGCAACACCATCCCTGGCGACAAAAGCGCCTTCTCCGCCTCCGGCATACGCCTGGGCACCGTCTGGATCAGCCAGCTCGGCTTCGGTGACCGCGAAATCGACCTGCTGGCCGAGGCGATGGCTACCGTCCTCAACAACTGCAAGCCATTCTTCTACTCGGCTATGGGCGGCAAGCGCCTTCTCCGCGCCAAGGTAGACTACGGCGCACTGCAGCAGGCGCGTGAAATGGTGCGTGAGCTGACCGGCCGCACAAAGCCGCAAGCGGTGTCCGAGACCGTACAGTTACGCGGTGATGTCGCCGCCGAATTCCTCGGCTTTGCGCTTTCCAGTGACGTTCTGGGCCTGGAAGTGGGGCAGTCGCAACCTACCCACATTTTCGGCGAAGGGTTGGATGCAGACGCCACGCTGCGCCGGGTGGACGACCAGCGGTACGAGCTGCGCTTTGCAGACGCCGCCACAGCGCAACAGGCCGCCGAGTGGCTACAGGCGCTTTCCGACGGCTATGTACAGTTCGATCCGGAAGACGTCTATGTCAAGCTGCCGGGCGCCGTCGTCGTCGAAAACAAGGAATCCGACGGCGAAACAGCCGCCCCACAGGCAAGCGATGATGCGTTTGCAGACAGTAAGCCTTATTACGTTGGTCACTGGCGTCGCGAGGCCAGCGGCGACCCCCTTCCCCCATTCGAGTGGCAAGAGCCGGAGGATGCGCCGCTGCGCCGCACCGCGCTCTATGACACCCACGTCGAGATGGGCGCGCGCATGGTTCCCTTCGGCGGCTGGGAAATGCCCGTCTGGTACTCCTCGGTTAGCGAAGAGCACGCCGCCGTGCGCAGCACAGCAGCACTTTTCGACGTCAGCCACATGGGCGTGCTGGAAGTCAGCGGCCCCTATGCTGCCCACTTCCTGAACACGGTTGCCTCCAACGACATCGACACGCTCGAAGTCGGTAAATCCCACTACACCTTCCTGCTGTCACCGGACGGCCAGGTCATCGACGACCTGCTCATCTATCGTCTCGGGCCGCAGCAATACATGCTCGTCGTCAACGCTTCTAACAACGATAAAGATTGGGCCTGGCTGACTGCGGTCAACGAAGGGCGCGTGCGCATCGACGAGAAACGCCCGGCCGTACGCATCCAACATCCGGCGACGCTGCGCGACCTGCGCGACCCGTCCTCCGGCGATGACCGGCGCGTTGATCTGGCGCTGCAGGGACCACGCGCCACAGACATTCTCATGGAGCTGTGCGACGACGAAGCGCTGGCCAAACGCATCAAGGGCCTGAAGTGGTCCGCCATCACCCAGGGCAATCTTGGCGGGTTCGACGTCATCATCTCGCGCACCGGCTACACCGGAGAGCGCACGGCCTATGAAATCTTCGTCCATCCCGACCGCTCGGTTGAGCTGTGGAATGCACTGTTGCAAGCCGGTGAAGCGTATGGCATCAAGCCCGCCGGCCTGGCCGCGCGTGACAGCACACGCACCGAAGCCGGGCTGCCGCTCTACGGCCACGAGATGGCCGGCCCGCTGTGCCTCGACCCTGGCGACGCCGGTTTTGGCTCCTATGTCAAGACCTGGAAGCCATTCTTCATCGGGCGCGAGGCCTATATTACCAACGACCAGCAGCGGGACCGCACCGTGGTTCGCTTCCGCATGAACGAGAAGGGCGTGCGCCGTCCCGAGCAAGGCGACCCCATCCTGGACCGCCGCGGCAAGGTGGTGGGCAAGGTCACCAGTTGCGCTATCGACAACGAAGGCTATCTGCTGGGACAGGCCATCGTCCCCCTGGATATGACTGAACCGGGCACCCTGCTTCCCATCTACCAGTTGGGAGGCGGCACCCGTTCCCTGCGCGTACCGGACAGCGCTGAGCTGGGCAAACGGATGCCCATGCCTGACCTTGCTACCGTCCTGACGCGCTTCCCTTCCCGTTAACAGCTTTTCCACGCCTTTGCAAGATGCCAGGAAGGAGCGGCGCTTCTGCTGCTCCTTCCTGGCACTTTTGTCCCTAAAAGGGCAGGGCACGCTTACGCCCATTTCTGGTACAATTAGCAAACAGTCCCTGACAACGGTACAGTATGCTGTCAGGGATTTTGTAACAACTATATATTCCGGTCGCCGATAAACGATGATTCCGCTCCGTGATAATAATCCAACTCATGGTACGCCGCTGGTCACCTATGGCCTCGTTCTGGCCAACGTCCTTGTCTTCCTCGGCGAGCTTTATCTGGATTCACAGGGACAACTTAACAATTTCATTCTGACGTATGGCGTCATTCCTGCTGAATTATTGGAGCAACCGCAAAGCGAGTGGTACACTGTCATCAGCTCTATGTTTCTCCACGGTGGCTGGGCGCATCTGCTGGGCAACATGCTCTATCTCTGGATTTTCGGCGACAACGTAGAGGATAGGCTGGGGCACGTTCGGTTCATTATCTTCTATTTTCTGGCAGGCTTTGTCGCAACGGCAGCTCAGATTGCTATCAATCCTGGTTCAACCATCCCCAACATTGGCGCCAGTGGCGCGATTGCCGGGGTCCTGGGCGGCTATCTTCTGCTCTACCCCCATGCCCAGATAACCACCATCGTCTTTCGCTTTGTCACTCGCGTGCCCGCCATCATCGTCCTGGGGTTCTGGTTCGTGTACCAGTTCTTCAGCGGCATCGCCAGCCTGAGCACGATGGATATGCAAATTGGCGGCGTCGCCTTTTTTGCGCACATCGGCGGGTTTGTCGCAGGCATGGTCCTCATTCATCCATTTCAAGTGGGTTTACCGGCCCGCTCGCGAGACCAACGGTTTCCGGATCCTCCACGCGACCCGTGGCGTTATTGACCGTTGCGCAGGGTCCGCCCACTGCACGTCAAATCGATAGGAGTGTTCTGTGCGTCGAGAAGTATTAACCTGGTCAGATGTAGACAAACTAATTGATTATCTCGTTCCCCAAATCAGAGGGCAGTATGACAGCATGGTCGTGATTACGCGCGGCGGCCTGGTTCCGGGGGGGATGCTGGCCGAAGCGCTTAACATCACCTATATCCTGACTGCCTCTGTCCGTTTTCCGGCTGATTTCCCGGCTGATTTCGTCGAAGTCGACGACGTTCATCCGGAAAAGCGGTACGCCTTGCCCGAATTCATCGAATTTCCCTCAGATGAACTATTGGAAGACCGGCGCGTGCTGGTGGTTGACGACGTCTGGACGCGCGGCCGCAACATTGTGACGGTAAGCAAGCGCATTGATGCCGCTGGCGGCTATCCCGATAGCTGCGTGCTGCACTACAAACCGGCCCACTCCCTCTACCCGGGCCACACACCCACCTACTACGCCGCCGTCACCGACGCCTATATCATCTACCCCTGGGAAATCGACCGCGGCCCTGAAACGCTCGGCCAGTGGAATTAGCGCCTTGTACACCATCAACATGCCCCGTCATCCTGGGCGCAGTCCCGTCCCCCGTCATCCTGAACGGAGTCCATTTTCCCGTCATCCTGAGCGAAGTCTGCGGAGCGAAGGATCTCAGCCCCGACACGTCGAGATTCTTCGGCATTCGCCTCAGAATGACGGGAACAGGTGTCATCCTGAGCGCAGTCTGCGGAGCGAAGGATCTCGGCTCAGAATGACGGCAGTATTCAAGCTGCGTTAGAGAAGTTGAAGCTTAAACCAGGAGTGGTATAATCATAACCCTAATGTATGTCCATGAGACCGGTGGTGACTGGGTCCCTGGCAGCGAGGGCCGTCGAACTGTGTCAGGTCCGGAAGGAAGCAGCACTAAGGCGCTTCCCTCGGGTGCCCAGGATCACCTGGTAACCATCGGTTCCATGGACATACATTTATTTCTGCCAGCAGCTTTGCCAGCAGCGCCATACATACATTACTTCAGCGCGGCGTACCTCCACTCCATTCAATCCCCACTTTCTGCAACCCACAGCCGCTAATGCCTGACTTCACTTATGCCTGATTTTCGCAAATCATCGCTGACTTTCCTCCTGATACCGCTAGGCCTCGTGGCCTTCGTGGGCGTTGTGGCCGCCGGGTATATGGTCACTCAGGAGCAGTATACGGTTTATGATGAGGATCAGGCGCAGATCGTACGCGGCAACTTCGAAACCGTGTCGGAAGTCCTCGAGGCCGCCGGTATCGAACTGCGCAGCCATGACCGGGTTCAACCCGCCCTCTCAGCCCCCGTTACAGAGCAGACCGCCATCCGCGTCGAACGAGCCAGCGCCGTCACCCTGCGCACGGAAGAAGGCTCCCAATCGCTCTGGACGCACCTGCCCACGCTAGGCGCCTTTCTGCTGGAAGCCGGCATCAACGTGCAGCGCACCGACCAGATTTTCGCCGATGGCCGGCAAGTTGCTTTCAACGCGCTGGACCGCACCGCGATTCCTACTACGGTCGAGATTGGCGCTTTCAAGACGATTACGATTCATGATGACGACAACCGGCGCACCCTGCGCACGGCAGCGCAAACAGTGGGCGCGGCCCTGCAAGAAGCGGGCATCGACCTCTTCGCTGCCGATGGTGTGCAGCCCCAACCGGGCGCCTGGCTGGAAGAGAACATGCACATTTACGTGCAGCGCTCCAAGCCGTTGACCATCCACGCCGACGGCCGCGTCATTCAAACGCGCAGCCACCACACCAATTCGCTGGACGTGCTGGCGGACCTGGGCATTGGCCTGGTGGGGATGGATTATGCCCGCCCCGGCCCCGAGACAACGCTGGAGGCCAACGCCGTCATCGAGGTTGTCCGCGTCACCGAAGATTTTCGCACGGAAGATCAGCCTATTCCTTATGAAACGTTGTTCCAGCCCACCGACCAGCTTGAAATCGACAACCGCGCCGTGCTGCAAGGCGGCATTCCCGGCATCCGCCGCCAGCGTATTCGCGTGCGCTATGAAAACGGCGCTCCGGTCAGCGAGACTCCCGATGGCGAATGGATAGCGCGCGAGCCGGTGCCGGAAATCATCGGCTATGGCACACAAATCGTGGTGCGCGCCATCGAGACGCCAAATGGTTACTTCGAATACTGGCGTAAGGTGCGTATGCGCGTCACCTCCTACACCGCCGCCAGCTCCGGCAAAGCGCCCGACCACCCGGCCTATGGCATCACCGCCAGCGGCGTGCGCGCCGGAACCGGCATCGTCGCCGTCGATCCGCGCGTGGTGCCCTTCCGCAGTTGGGTCTATGTTCCCGACTATGGCACTGGCTATGCAGGCGACACCGGCGGCGGCGTCAAAGGGCGCTGGATTGACCTCGGGTACGATGACGGTGAGTATAAGAGCTGGTCTGGCTATGTGGACGTCTACTACCTGACGCCGGTACCCGACCCTGAGGACATCAACTACCTCATCCCCACCACCCTGCCTTGATCCGGCCCTGGACGCCTGATGCCTCATCCCCGAGAGATACTGCAACAACATAATCTGCAGCCCAAGAAGAGCCTGGGGCAGAATTTCATCTACGATGACGCCGTGCTGGCCCAGATTGTGCAGGCGGGGGACGTCAGCGCCGCGGACAACGTGCTGGAGATTGGCCCTGGCATCGGCAACCTCACCGCCCACCTGGCCCGCACGGCGAAGCGCGTGGTTGCCGTGGAGCTGGATGACCGCCTCCTACCCATCCTGCACAGCGAGCTGGCCCGCTACGACAATGTGACCATCGTGCACGGCGATATCCTGGAGCAGGACCCCCGCGCCTGGTTTGGCGACGACCCGTATAAGGTGGTGGCCAACGTGCCCTACTACATCACCGGGGCCATCCTGCGCCACCTGCTGGCCGGCGGCGGCAAGCCCGAGCTGATGGTGCTGACAGTGCAAAAAGAGGTGGCCGAGCGCATTACGGCCCAGCCCGGAGCGATGAGCCTCCTGGCCGTCAGCGTGCAGTTCTATGGCGAACCGCAAATGGTGGGGCAAATTAAGGCCGGCGCCTTCTGGCCACGCCCCGAGGTCGATTCCGCCATCTTGCGCGTGGACCTCAGCCGTGGGACGCTGCTGCCGCTGGCGTCGGAAAAAGCGTTCTTCCGCATTGTGCGCGCCGGCTTCAGCCAGAAGCGCAAGCAGCTACAGAAGAATTTACGTAGCCTGGGTTACAACCGCCAGCAAACCGTTGCCATGTTGCAAGAAGCGGGTGTGGACCCCAAACGGCGGGCCGAGACGCTCAGCGTGCAGGAATGGTTGGACATCTACGAGGTGTTCTCCAGCCACTGATCGCGCAGAATGCCCATATAAACGGCATCGTCATAGGCGCCATCGCTCCACACGTGCTCGCGCAGCCTCCCTTCTTCCACAAAACCACAGGCCCGGTATGCTCTCTGCGCCCGCTCATTGCGCGCGTGTACCCACAGCCAGACGCGCCGGAAGTTGCGATAGCGAAAGGCGTACTCGACGAGCAAGGCCACGGCCTCCCGCCCATACCCCTGCCCCCAATAAGCCTTATCGCCAATGGCAATGCCCAGCTCGCACGTGCGCGCCGTGTGATTGTAGTTCGACAGCCCACAGATACCGATAAAGGCGCCATCCACCTCAATGGCAAAGACGGCATCGTCCCGCCCGCCCTTGCTCGCACTCTCGGCAAACTCCGCCTGCAGCCGTGCAAATGATTGCGGCATCGGCGGATCCCCACCACCGGCCAGCTCCACCTCCAGGTCGTTGTTAAAGCTCCACCACCTTTCCAGATCCTCGCGCTTCAGCGCCCGCAGTACAACTCGTTTCCCTTGTAACATCCTTCACCCCCTATTTGCACAACGCCGTATCGCCCACCGTCATTCCGAGGCGACGACTGCCGTCATTCTGAGGCGAATGCCGAAGAATCCCCCGCGTGGCAGGGTCGAGATCCTTCACTCCGCAGACTCCGTTCAGGATGACAGAGAACTATCGCTCGGGCCGGTCT
>CAZRTM010000137.1:0-9683 GCA_964602995.1 uncultured Ardenticatenaceae bacterium | reverse complement strand
CCACGTAGGTGCTCATGAGCACGGCCAGTAGAATACAGCCGATGATGCCAACTGCGATTAGAATAAGCCCGATTGTACGACCCATCGTTATCCTTTTTGGTGGGGCAGGACCCGCAGTAAGGGCAGGTCCTGCCTGATGCTCAAGATCGATTAACCAAAACCACCGCTGCCGCCGCCGCTGCTGCCGCCACTAAAGCCGCCGCTGAAGCCACCGCCACCACCACTACTGGAGGAGGAGCGGGTGCTCTGGAGCACGGTTTGTGTGCTGGTTAGCATGCGGGTCAGGCCACCGGACATGGCGGACAGGCCGCCAGTCAGACCGCCGGACATCCCTTCCAGGGAAGGACGTCCACCACCTGCTGTGCCGCCACGTGTCGAGGTGGGGATGTTGCTGCCGCGTTGCCGCGTTCCATGGCCGTAGTAGGGGAAGGGAGTGTACCAGGTGGGCATAGGGGCACTGGGAACGGCAGAGAATTTGCGGATCCAGCTACGTTCTAAACCGAAAGCAACGGCATAAGCAAGGTACTCTTCAAAGATAGCTGTTGCTTCCTCAAGGTTCGTATATTGCTCGATGTCCTTGAGATAATTTTTGAAGGCCAGCCAGCGCGCTGCAGCCTCGGCGCCCTCAGCCGTTTTAGAGGGCATATAGCGGCTGACTATGAAGAGCACAACGCCGGTCAGGCCCAGACCCAGTGCCGGACAGATGGCGGTGGCGACGTTTTCACCGACGGCGGACATGGCAATAAGGAAGACGAAGAAGGCCAGGGCCAGGACACCAAAGCCCAGGCATCCGTAGGTGTTGCGCACCCCTTCGGGAGAGCTGCGCACAAAACCATACTCCTGTAGCTCGCGGTATAGCTCCTTGCGAATGCCCGGCAGGCGTTCCGAGAATTTATAGCGCAGGCTATCAAGGTCGCGCGAGCTGCGCTTGCCAAAAATGCCATCAATCGTCTTTCTCTCAAAGGGGCGCAGGTCGTCCAGCGGCTTGTCCGTGCGCTGGAAGGAGTAATCTTCAATCCCCGTCTCCGTCATCGTCAGATAGCCGCGGCGAGCAAGGTCGATGAGCGTTGACATGATGTCGTGTATGTGAGCTGTCTCATCGATGAGCGTTCCCACAACCGCAGGCGGGGTGTCGTCTGGTGGCTCGGTGAGATATTCTGGCACCGGGCCAACCTGAGGATCGCGACCGAACAGGTACCAGAGGAGGAGGGCGCCAAGCGGACCGCCGATGGTGATTAGCAAGCCGACGACGAGTAAGATTAATCCGATGACGTCGTCCCGTTGTTCCGATCGCTGCCAGGCTGGCGTTATCACCTCAAGCTGTCCTGTAGGGAAGCGGACGCCTACTTCTACGTCGCTGCCCGACAGCCGGGGCTGAAGCAGCTCGAATGTGACAGTGCGCCCATCCTCAGAGACGGTGGTCTGAATGGTGTCACGTTCACGTCCATCGATTCGGGCCGTGGTAGATGCGGCCTGTATCCCCTCTGGGAGGCGGATGGTTATGCGGCTATTCTGCACACGCGCGCCGAGGTCAGCAGGCAGTGCATTCCAGAAAATCTGGTCGCCGGATTCCTCTGTGCGCACACCGCCATGGACACGGTAGCTGATGGTGTAGTTTCGTGTGCCGACGGCCGGTGGGAAGTACCAGTTGATCTCTACTTCACCCCTTGAGCGAGAGACCTGCACCGTGTGCTGGGCCGCAGATGGCTCTGGTTCGTAGAGGATGTCACCTTCGCGTACTGTGACATCGGTGATGCCGTCGTTATTGCCATTGCGCCCGATGGGAATGGAGCGGAAGCCGAAGGTGAAAGGATCGCCGGAAAAGTTAAGCGCCTGATGTTCGGTAACAAGCAGGTCACCATTTTCCAGCACCTCAATGTCAACATCGAACCTTTCCCAATGGTAACTCTTCGTTTGCGCACTGGCGCTGAGAACAGATGTGAGAAAAAGGGAGAGCAAGAGCGCAAGAAAAGCGCTGTATTTAAGTAGCGGAGATTTTTTCATAGGTGATTGCTATGTTTCCGTTGTTGAGCTGATTCTTTGGGCGAGCACGAACCCGTCACAACCGCTCTGATTATAAGCCGATTAGCGAAAAGAGCGTAGCTAACCAGATATCGACTGTTAGCCGGTGTTGTTCGACCCAAGCCAGCTATTGATAATCATCTCAAGACGCCCGCTTTGTTCCAGGCGTTCAAGGGCACGATCCAGGTTTTTCAGTAATATCTGATCCTCTTTACGTACAACCATGGCAAAAGGTTCCACAGTAACCGGTTCGTCAAGCGCCTGCAGCTCGCTATGTTCCTTGAGATAGAGCCGCCCGCTGATGGCGTCGATGAGCACAGCATCACTGTCACCCTGCCGTAGCCCGTCAAGCGCTTCTTGCGGCGAGTTGTAGGGAATGACGGTGAAGTCAGGCAGACGGCGCTCCCACTGGGTGGCAATTACATGACCTTCGGCGCCCAGCTCCACGCCCAATATACGGCCATTAAGATCCGCCATTTCCTGGATTTCTTCGTTCTCAGAAGGGACGATGAGAATTTGCCCGGCGTTGAAATATGGCTCACTGTAGGCGAAATCTTTCGTTTGCTCCACACGAATGACCAGCGCTGAAATCAGAACATCAACCTGCTCGGTTGCCAGCGCGTCGTATAGGCCGTCAAAGCCAAAGTAGACGAACTCTACCTCCAGGTCCAGCTCTGCAGCCAAGGCCCGAGCCAGATCGACGTCGATGCCTTCCAGCTCGCGATCATCCGCTGTCTCAAACGGCGGGTATGTGGGATCAAGTCCCACGCGCAAGATGCCTTCTTCCTCAATACGCTGCCACGTTGCACCTTGCCTGGTGCAACCCGGCGCGACCAGGGCGAACAGCGTGAGCGCGAGGGCTGTGAAAATGGCTGTTCTGCTCATGGCGCATTCCCGGTGTACGCTTGCAGCTCACGGTAAATCGGTTTGGGGATGAATTCCGGCGTAACCAGGGTGTAGTAATCCATGTAGCTGCGGGTAGGAGCGGGGAAGCGGAAAGCCCAGATGCCCACCGTGTGCACATAGGGCCAATTTTCCTCCGCGTAGCGCATGGCATCCAGCGTGTAGGCAATGCGCTGCCCAGGCCGCACTGCCCGCGTCCAGCGAGGGTGGTCGTTCCATCCGGCCTCGGTGATGTAAATGGGCGTCTCGGCGTCATCATATTCGACCATAATGTCGCGTACCAACTCCACACGGCGGAAGTTAAGGATCTCTGCTCCTGGCTCGGCATCTGGCGGGAAGGTCAGGCCGTAGGTGTGGACGGCCAGTCCATCGAAATAGGGTGCAGCGCCGGCTTCATACATGCCCTGCAAGTAAAGGAGGTCGTTAAGGCCCCAGGGGGAACCGGGCGGCTCCAGGGTCGGGGCCAGGGCGCCGCCCAGAACAGCGATGTCTGGGTTCGCTGCCTTGACCGCCGGATAAACAACCTTGAGCAGGTCAACATAGTCCTCTGGCGTTGTCTGGCGATAGCCCCACTCGTAGCTCAGATTTGGTTCATTGCCCACGATGAGGTAATCGACTTTGCCCCGGTAGCGTTGGGCAAAAGCGGCGGCAAAGTTGGCAAAGTCGTCATAGGCTGAGGCGTCCAGATAGGTCAGAGGGGTGTCTTTAGGTCTGGCCCATTCGGGGGTCAGCCCGATGCGGGCAATGATGGTCAACCCCTGCGCGGCAGCGTGGTTGACCACCATGTCGGGATGCTGCCAGGCGATGCCACCATCTTCAGCATGGTAATAGGCCCAGGGGAAAAATTCGACAATCCAGGGGGCGCCCATCTCGCGCACCATTTGCAGCGTGCGTTGAATTTTCCACTCTTCAACTTCGTCAGTCAGCCTGGTGTGGACGCCGACAATGGGGTGTTCTGTCTGCACTGTTTGGGGCGGTCCGGGAACTATGAGGAGCGGAGGCGGTTGCAGAAATGAGGCGATAAGGAGCAGGAGAAAGAGACGAATGCCGGCGCCAAACTCCGCCTTTTCCAGTTCCTGGCGCTTGAGAAAGCCGGCAAGCCCGTTACTCATAGAGGCGACAGTTGTTGGCCGGCTGCTTCACTCGTCAGGTACTGTGTATATTGCGCGACCCACCAGTCGAGTTGGTCTGCAATGGCGTCGATGCGCACGTCAAGTGACTCATCACGTCTTGGCAGCGGACCGGGAGAGTCAAAGTGCACACCTGACAGCCGTGGTTTGTAGATTCTGGCCAACAGCTCTTGCTCCAGGCGTATATTGAGCAGCCGGTTCTGGTAGTCGTGGATAACGCGGTGAATCTCTTCCTCGGTTCTGGCAACGAGATAGTCGCCTGGCAATCCATTCACCAGGAGCTGTGAAGGCTTGCGCGCTGCCTGACGGAAGACGAAGTGGGCGGAAACCTCTAATCCGTCAAGCGCTTTTTTGCCCCAGACGTGGCGGTAGGTGCCGAGAATGTAATCAAGAGGGCGCTCAAACATGGTAGCGAGGCGCAGTTGCCCGGCAGTGCTGACAGCGAGACGTGAGAGATGGTAGGGCATACGCTCTACAACTGCGGACCAGTCGAACGTTCTGATGAGACGTCCTCCACCAGGCGGGATGAGAATCAGTAACGATGCCCGGTCCTCGAAGATAGATTCTATCTGTAACTTTCCGTCTCCGGCGGCGTCCATCACAGGTTGTCGCCCCTCTAATCGCGCCAGAAGCCGCTCCAGGTATGTCTGTGTCAGGGAAAAGAGGTCTGTTGGTGATAGCTGTTTACCGTTGACTTGCTGGTTGAAAGTGGCGGCCACTTTACGCAGCTCCTGACCGGCGATGGCAGCGCTCTGAGGGTCGAGCCTCTGTGGAGCAAGCGCCGCCGAGCCTTCCACGGCGCGGCTGATGAGATAGGCAACCTGCTCCCTGGCATTGGGCCGCTGTCTGAGCACATTTGGTAAGGCCTCGCCGTCGAGGCAGGTGCCGTAGCGAACCAGATGATGGGCGAAGAGGGGATTTAGCAAGAGGTGCTGTTGGAGTGTTTTTCGTGTAGCGACAAGCGGGGTGGAGTCTGAACCGATTTCGGGCGTGGTCCTGAGGATCACCTGCCGCATTTCATGAAGTAGCGTGTAATCCTCTACAACGAGTAGAAGCGTACTGCTGGTTCGGCCCTGAATGAAATATCCGGCGCTGCTGACATGGACGTGGTAGGCGGCGTGCAACTGCTTGCCTAACGTTTGCTTCATCGCCTGGAGGAGGGCCTGAGTCGAATTTACCATACAGGCATTATCCGCTGACTCCTGTAACATGCAAGGTTATACACGCTTCGACTGTGGCAGGTATAATAGCGCGGTGACCTATTCTATACAGCCGCTTGTTTGAGAGAAAATCGTTGCAAAAGGGGCATCCATGCGAATTTTTGTGACGGGAGCCACGGGCTTTGCCGGCTCTCACCTGGTTGACAATTTGCTAGCCGAAGATCACGAGGTATATGGCCTCGTCTACGATGCTAACGAATCAAATCACCAGGGGGATCATCCTTCCTTCACCCCCATAGAGGGCGATTTACTCGATACGGATTCCTTGGAAAAGGCTCTGGAGATTTCACGGCCAGAGGTGATTTATCACCTGGCAGGCTGGGCACTGACGGCGCAGTCGTGGGAATATCCGGGCCGCACGATTAGCGTGAACACCGGTGGGACGGCAAATCTGTTGCAGGCGGCGGTGAAGGCGGGACGGCCGCGAGTGGTTGCAGTCACCAGCGCCGAAATCTATGGGGTTGTCAAGCCCGAGCAGTTGCCGATTGATGAAGATAGCCCTCCGGCGCCACACCATCCTTACGGGGTCAGCAAGTGGGCTGCCGGGCTGCTGATTCCTTTATATTGGGAGCGGTATGGGCTGCCTGTGATTGAGGCGCGCCCTTTTAATCACATTGGTCCGCGCCAGTCGCTGGGTTTTGTCGTTCCAGATTTTGCCAGCCAACTGGCGGCCATTAAGCTGGGCCAGCGTGAGCCGGTTATTTCTGTAGGCAATCTCTCGGCTGAACGGGATTTCACAGACGTGCGAGATGTTGTGCGCGCCTACCAATGTCTGGCCGAGAGAGGGCAGCCGGGAAAGACGTATATTATCTGTTCGGGGCAGGCGGCGCCGATCCATTATTTGCTTAACGTGCTGGTAGAGATAGCTGGGGTGGCTGTGGAGATCGTATATGACGAGGAGCGTATGCGCCCGTCAGACACGCCGGTGTTATATGGCAGTTATGCCCGTTTGCAGCAGGACACCGGTTGGACGCCAAAGATCCACCTGCGCCAATCTTTGCAGGATGCGTTTGAATATTGGTTGGAGCGGTTGTCTGCTTGATGATGCCGGCCTGGTGATGGGCAGAATCAGGGCGCATGGAAAGAGCATAAGAGAGCGCCACCGTTATGGCACAGAAGAAGGAACGACTGGATAAATTGCTGGTGTCCCGCGGGCTGGCCAAAACCCGTTCGCGAGCGCAGGCCCTGATTATGGCCGGGGAAGTATCGGTTGATGGGCAGCGTGTTGATAAGGCCGGGACGCAGGTTCCGGTCGATGCCCGTATTGAGCTGGAAGAGGCGTTGCCTTACGTCAGCCGGGGTGGATATAAGCTGGCTGGTGCTCTGGATGCGTTTGACATTTCCGTGTCTGGTCTGGTGTGCGCCGACGTTGGCGCCTGCACCGGTGGCTTCACGGATGTGATGCTGCAGCGTGGCGCCCGGCTGGTTTATGCTATCGATGTTGGCTACGGACAGCTAGATTGGGGATTGCGCCAGGATGAACGGGTAGTCGTCATGGAGCGCACAAACGCGCGTTACCTGGAATCGTTGCCGCAACAAGTTTCGTTTGTGGCTATTGACGTCTCTTTCATTTCGCTGCGCCTCATTTTACCGGCTGTGCAGAAATGGCTGGCGCCAGAGGCTAACATTGTGGCTCTGGTCAAGCCGCAGTTTGAAGCAGGGCGCGAGCAAGTGGGTAAGGGCGGGATTGTGCGCGACCCGGCCGTGCATCGCCAGGTGTTGGAAGAGCTGGTGGATTGGTGCGCAGAGAAGGGCCTCGGTCCTTCGGGCATTGTTCGTTCACCCATTGAGGGAACGGAAGGGAATGTGGAGTTCTTGTTGTGGCTGCGGCCAGGGCGCGGGGATGATGGCAGGTTGGATATTGATGGGGTGCTGGCCTAAGAACGACCCAAAGATTATGGGAGCTCTTACTTCACTCGTATCTGACCAATCCACTTGACCTGTCGCAGCGCGTCATCTTGCTCACCGGGCACGACCATGCGCACCAGCCCTTGCTGCCTGGTCATGGGCTTCCCGTTGATGGTCAGAGCCAGCAGAATGGGACCGGTCAGGCCGGCACTCTCCAGCTCCTCGCGCTGTACGCGGTTGCCAAAGCCGTCAGCGCTGATTACTTCCACTTCAGTCCAGGGCACGCTCACATGGTGATGGACGAAATCGAGCAACCGGACTCCGCCAAAGGTGAAAGGGCCGGACGCGCCATGCTCTGTGCTGACGATGTAGCAACCAGATACAGCCGTCTCCGGTAGGCGGCGCAGGTCGTCTGGGTGAATTTTGCTGCTTTTCCCGGCCGGATCGTGCAGGGTGAAGGCGGGGCCGGGCGAAGGTGGTTCAGGGTTGGGGTCGTGGGCCTGCGGGCGGAGTGGGTCGTGTTGCTGTTGCTCGCTCATAGGAGAAGGTTAGCCTCACTGACATTTTGTTGAACGCTCTGATATACTTGGGCTTATGGATAGAGATAAGATACGCAATTTTTCCATAATTGCCCACATCGATCACGGGAAATCGACGCTCGCCGATCGCCTGTTACAGGTTACGGGAACGATTTCCGAGCGTGAGATGCAGGATCAGGTTCTCGACGATATGGACCTGGAGCGAGAGAAAGGCGTTACGATTAAGGCATCCGCTGTGCGCATGTCGTACACGGCGTCGGACGGCGAAACCTACGAAATGAATCTGATCGATACGCCGGGCCACGTGGACTTTTCGTACGAAGTGAGCCGGGCCCTACAGAGCTGTGAAGGCGCTATTCTGGTGGTGGACGCCACTCAGGGTATCGAGGCGCAAACGCTGGCGAACCTTTACCTCTCCCTGGAAGCAGACCTGGAGCTGGTGCCGGTGATCAACAAGATCGATTTGCCCGCCGCGCTGCCTGATGAGGTAGCCATGGAAATCGAGGAGCTGCTGGGCATTCCGGGCGAAGAAGTGATCCCAATCAGCGCTAAATTGGGCACCAACGTGGAGAGCGTTTTGGAGTCGGTGGTCAGGAATGTGCCACCGCCAAGCGGCGATCCAGATGCTCCGCTACGGGCGCTCGTGTTCGATTCCCATTATGATGTCTATAAAGGCGTAGTGGCCTATGTTCGCATTTTTGACGGTACTATCCGGCATGGCGACTGGATCCGCATGATGTCCAATGGGGTGGAGATTGAGCCGATTGAGCTGGGCATCTTCAGCCCGCGGATGAAAGCGGTAGACACTCTGTCTGCCGGTGAAGTCGGTTACATCGCTACCGGGCTGAAGACGGTTCGCGAGTGCCGGGTTGGCGATACGATCACGTTGCGCGAAGCGCCGGCCAGCGAGCCCCTGCCCGGTTACCGTCCGGCAAAACCGATGGTCTTTGCCGGCATCTACCCCACAGAGGGCGAAGACTACGCTTTACTGAAAGAGGCGCTGGAGAAGTTGCAGCTTAACGATGCTGCCCTTGTTTACGAACCGGAGACGTCTAACGCGCTTAACTTTGGCTTCCGTTGCGGCTTTTTGGGGCTGTTCCACATGGAGATCATTCAGGAACGGCTGGAGCGAGAGTATGATCTGGACATTGTGGCCACCGCGCCCAGTGTGGAATATGAGATTGTGCGGGCGCATACGGGTGAAGTGCAGCAGATTGACAGCCCGGCCGACTTACCAGATCCCAGCGAGTTTGAAGAAATCCGCGAGCCGTGGATGCACGTGCAAATCTTCACACCAGACGAGTTTTATGGCACGGTGATGGAGCTGGCAATGGGCCGCCGCGGTGAGTTCATTGGCCAGGAGTATCCAGCGCCGGGTCGTGTGGTGCTCAAGTTCGATATTCCGCTGGCGGAACTCATCATCGATTTCTACGACAAGCTAAAGAGTAGTACGCGCGGCTACGCATCGATGGATTATGAATTTGCCGGTTACCGGGCCTCGGATCTGGTGAAACTGGAAGTGTTGGTGAATAAGACGCCGGTGGATGCGCTGGCGATGATTGTCCATCGTGATGACGCTTACCATCGCGGCCAGAGACTGGTGACACAACTGAGGAAGGAAATTCCGCGCCAGATGTTCGAAGTACCTATTCAGGCCGCTGTGGGTAAACGCGTCATCAGCAGGGCGACCGTGAAGGCCTTGCGCAAGGACGTGCTGGCAAAGTGTTATGGTGGTGACGTAAGCCGTAAACGGAAGTTGCTGGAGCGGCAGAAGAAGGGCAAGAAGCGCATGAAGATGATTGGCAACGTCGAAGTGCCTCAAGAGGCATTCATGGCGGTACTCAGGCTGGGGGATGATTAAAAGTACCTAGCGTCACGGGTTCGTCGCGCTGCTTTTTTTCTTCGTATATGAATCTGTACCAGTCTGCGCTATTTCCCTTTTTGCAACGATTTGACGCCGAACAGGCCCACAACCTGACGCTGAGTCTTCTGCAACTGGCGCAGGGGACGGCCGTGGGCCG
>CAZRTM010000136.1:1661-9893 GCA_964602995.1 uncultured Ardenticatenaceae bacterium | reverse complement strand
CACCCTCGTACTACTCGTGTACATTCTCGTGGGGCGCACCAGCTCTCTCCTCGGCTTACCGGTTGAAACAGCTCAGGCCTTCGCCGTGGTGGCCACCGTCATGATCGTCCAGTGGGCCATTCATGCCTTTAAGAAACCGTTAGAACGGCTCTTCCACCTCAATAATGACCCCGATGTGCGTCGTATCCAGGAACTAAGTGAGCGACTGTTAACCACGCGCGATCTCCACCAATTCCTGGAGAGTGTCCTGGTCACCATTTGCGAATCGCTGCGCATTCCCAGTGCTTTCGTGGCGGCCTTCACACCTGATGGGCCAAAATTAGAAGTCGTCGTCGATCCCCTTTCCGAGCTAGACAACATTGAGGACGAAACCTGGCGCGAGCTGACCAAGCCCATGGGCCAGAACGGTTCTGGTGAGCAGCTAGAGACAGAGGAAGGGTTTGTCCTCTGGCACAACTATTGGATTCGTACGCTGTATAACCGCCAGGAAGATGCCCTTGTGGGCATTCTGGGTATTCAGGCCCGCGCTGCCCACCCCGATCTAAGCGAGGCCGAGACAATCATATTTGACCAATTTGCAGAACAGGCGGAGAAAGCGCTCGAAGATCGCATCTTGCAGCAAGAAGTATTCGCTGCCGTCGAAGGGCTGCTCCCAGAAATTACAGCTCTCCAGGCGCGGCGGAGCGCCGCCGCCTATAGTGGCTCCCGCTTATTGACGGCCGCCATCAGTGAGCAAGAAACGCTCATCAACGACCCTGACTTCTCCGATATGGTCAAAGACGCCCTGACTCACTATTGGGGCGGCCCCAAGCTGACACAAAGCCCCCTGATACGGCTGCGCGTGGTCCAGGAAGCCTTGCAAGAGTACAAGGGCAATTCGACCAAGGCGCTGCGCTCTATTCTGGAGCGAGCCATTGAGCAACAGAAACCAGAAGGGGAGCGTAGTATGACCACCGCAGAGTGGATCCTCTACAACATCCTGGAGCTAAAATTCGTGCAGGGCCAGCGCGTTCGTGATGTCGCTCGCCGCCTGGCAATGAGCGAGTCGGACCTTTACCGCAAGCAACGGGTGGCCATCGAAAATGTGGCCCGCGCCGTCTCCAACATGGAACGACAGGCGGTTATCGCCCAGCGCCCGGCCGTCAGCCGCCTGGAGGACGTCGAAGAAGAGGAGACGGCTGAGACCAGTTGAGGCCCCAGCTGCTGAAGCGGGTTATCGCTCTATTCAGATTCGGGGAGACATTGCGGGCAGGGGCAGGCCTGGCGCAACATTGGCCAGGTATATATGCCGGTTGAGTGCCCATCACTCCAGAAGAATTGAAGCGCATAGCTGCCCACAGGCTCAATCTGCTCCAGACTTAGTCCGGTTTCTGGCGCGTCGCGCACTTCGCGCGGGTCAGGCGGCGCACCCATATGCGCATGTCCACCTCGACATTCCACGCAAGGGCACACGGCCCGTAATCCATCAAACGGGTATTGGCTTTCATGACCATCACTCCAGGTGATCGTCAGTAGTCGCTGGCTACGATCGGCTTTGACGCCGGTCGGACGGGGTTGGCTCATAAGCTCCTCAAATAAAGTTAAACTGCCTGAAAATGACGATATGACTATCGTCAATCTATTTCTAATTGAAAGTCACAATACTGGCATTATACCTGTGAAACAGGCCCCTGCGCCATGCAATGGACTAATCCCGTGCTATACTTATTTGCGAGCTTGCGTGAGGGTACATTAAGGAGGCTAAAACGTGTTACGAACTAAGAAAGTCAGTACAGAATCGGCTCACGACTTCTTGCGCTATGAGTACCAGCCGCTCGATGCCATCTTCCAGCCAGAAACAGTCGCCGTCATTGGCGCCAGCGAAACGCCAGGCAGCGTTGGCCGGACGTTGCTTTGGAATCTCATCACCAACTCCTTTGGGGGAACAGTCTTCCCCGTCAATATCAAGCGCTCCAGTGTTCTTGGCATTAAGGCCTACCCAACTATTTCCGAGGTGCCAGAGCAAGTTGACCTTGCCGTCATCGCCACACCGGCCCAAACTGTGCCCAACATCATCCGCGAATGTGTGGATGTCGGTGTAAAGGGCGCCATCATCATCTCTGCCGGCTTCAAAGAACGGGGACCGGAAGGGGCGGCGCTGGAGCAAGAAATTCTAGAAACTGCCCGCCAGGGCGATATGCGCATTGTCGGCCCCAACTGCCTCGGCGTCATGAGCCCTGTCACCGGCCTGAATGCCACCTTTGCCAGCAAAATGGCGCGGCCGGGCACCGTGGGATTCATTAGCCAGAGTGGCGCCCTCTGTACGGCCGTTTTGGACTGGAGCTTCCACGAAAACGTTGGCTTCAGCCACTTCGTATCCATCGGCTCCATGCTCGACGTAGATTGGGGCGACCTTATCTACTACATGGGCAACGATACGCGCACACAAAGCATCGTCATCTACATGGAAACGATCGGCGACGCGCGCTCCTTCATGTCGGCTGCCCGCGAAGTCGCTCTCACCAAGCCGATCATCGTCATCAAACCAGGCCGCACCGAAGCCGCCGCGAAAGCGGCTGCCTCCCACACCGGCTCGCTTACCGGGAGCGATGAAGTCCTGGAAGCTGCCTTCCGGCGCAGCGGCGTCTTGCGCGTCAATCGCATTGACGATCTGTTCAACATGGCCGAAATCCTCTCTAAGCAGCCCCGCCCGCAGGGCCGGCGGTTGTCCATCATCACCAACGCCGGCGGCCCAGGTGTGCTGGCCACCGACTCCCTCATTAGCGATGGCGGCGAACTTGCGCCGCTGACTGTCGACACGATGGAGGCGTTGAACGAGCTGCTCCCTCCGCACTGGAGCCATAATAACCCCATCGACATTCTTGGCGATGCCGATCCTGAACGGTACACGCAAACCCTCGAAGTCGTCGCCAACGATCCCACCAGCGATGGCCTCCTGCTCATTCTGACGCCGCAGGCGATGACAGATCCAACGCAAACAGCGGAACAGATGCGACCCTACGCCAAGCTTCCTGGCAAGCCAGTGCTGGCCAGTTGGATGGGTGGCGCCGATGTAGCCGCAGGCAAAGCCATTCTCAATCAGGCAAATATTCCCACCTTTGACTATCCTGACACCGCCGCGCGCATGTTCAACTACATGTGGCGCTATGACCGTAACCTGCGCAGCCTCTACGAAACGCCACAGGCTCCAGTTGAGACCGCCCTGGCGCTACAGGCCCATGCCGACGCCGCAGCGCTCATTGAAAAAGCGCGCCGCGATGGGCGCACCATTCTCACCGAATATGAATCAAAACAGATTCTTGCCGCCTATGATATCCCTGTGGTTGACACCCGCCTTGCCGCCTCCGCTGATGACGCTGTCAATGCGGCCAGCGACATTGGATACCCCGTCGTCTTGAAGCTCAACTCAAAGACGATTACGCACAAGACTGACGTTGGCGGTGTTCGCCTCAATTTGAAGAACGAGGAGCAGGTAAGAAGCGCTTACGCCGCCATTCGCGATGGCGTCTCCGAACACGGCAGCCCTGAAGATTTTGAAGGGGTCACCGTGCAACCGATGGTCGATCTCAGCGAGGCCTATGAAATCATCGTAGGCAGCAGCCCTGACCCGCAATTTGGCCCTGTCCTGCTCTTCGGCACCGGCGGCTCCCTGGTGGAAGTTTATCGCGACCGTTCCCTGGCGTTGCCGCCGCTCAACACCACGCTTGCCCGGCGCATGATGCAAAGCACGAGGATCTATGAGGCGCTACAGGGTGTGCGCGGGCGCGATCCGGTTGACCTGGATGCCTTGGAGAGACTACTGGTGCGCTTTAGCTTCCTGGTGGCTGAACAGCGCTGGATCAGCGAAATCGACATCAACCCCCTCCTGGCCTCCTCGCACCAGCTCATCGCCCTCGATGCGCGCGTTGTTCTCTACGAACCTGACGTGGAAGAAGAAGATTTGCCTAAACTGGCCATTCGACCCTATCCAAATCAGTACATCTGGGACTGGACGACTGATAATGGCACCGACGTCCTCATCCGGCCCATTCGGCCTGAAGATGAGCCGTTATTGGTCAAGTTCCACGAGCCGCTCTCCGAACAGAGCGTCTACATGCGCTACTTCCGTGCGCTCAATCTGGACCAGCGCACGGCGCACGAACGACTGACGCGCATCTGCTTCATCGACTATGACCGTGAGATGGCCCTGGTCGCCGTCAGGCGCAACCCGCAAAGTGGCGAACAGGAGGTTCTGGGCGTTGGACGCCTCAGCAAGACAATTCACGACGATGAAGCGGAATTTGCCCTTCTCATTAGCGACAACTTCCAGCGGCAGGGGCTGGGCACCGAACTCCTCAAGCGCCTCCTGCAAATTGGCGAGAACGAGGGGATCAGGAAGGTCACTGCCTACATGTTGCCACAGAACCGGGGCATGAAGCGCATCGCCGAAAACCTGGGGTTTGAATTCAGCCGCGATGAGGATCTCCTCAAAGCAGAGATAGAATTAGACCACCAGGCTGGTTAATGAGTGCCCGCGCCAGCGCCAATTCTAATTTGCTGGCGCGGGTAATTCAGTTAGAATTTACTGTACCAACTGAAGAGTGGCTAGGGTTCCGCCGCCCAGTTGCGGGACTGGTCCGAGCGCCGCGCAGCCACCATAATGGTGGTGGACATCTCAAGGCATAAAAGACTGGAGGAGTGAGGTTGGCACAATATAAACGTGCCGATCAGGCTCCTTTTTCTTTTCTATTCTGGAGGTGTTCATTGAAATTCTCATTAAATTCCCACTACAAAGCGGTTTTCCAGGCCCTCTTCGTTACCTTCTTGTGGTCCACGTCGTGGGTTCTCATCAAAATTGGTCTGGAAGAGATTCCAGCTCTCACATTCGCCGGATTACGTTACGCCCTGGCCTTTCTCATACTCTTGCCATTGGCCTTTCACCGTGGCGAGCTACAGAAAATCCCATCTCTCTCTCGCAGCGACTGGGCCTGGCTGGCGCTCCTCGGCCTCATTTTGTACACCATCACCCAGGGCGCCCAGTTCCTGGCATTAAACCTGCTGCCGGCTGTTACCATCAGCTTACTCCTTAATTTCACGAGCCTCATCGTAGCCATAATGGGCATCTTCCTCCTGGCGGAGTGGCCGACACGGCGCCAGTGGCTTGGTACAGCCATCTTCATTACGGGTGTGCTTCTCTACTTCTACCAGGACCTCACTGCTGGTGCAGGAGGCTACAGCGCCGCTGAACTTCTAGGGCTGCTTATTGCTGCGGTCTGCGTCATCGCCAACGCCGCATCCTCAACGCTCGGCCGTTTCGTCAATCGCAGCCACCATCTAAGCCCGCTGCTGATCACGACTGTGAGCATGGGAATCGGCGCGTTCCTACTGCTGGCTACCGGCCTGGTGACTCAGGGACTACCCGCCCTCTCCGGCCAAAGCTGGCTAATCATTCTCTGGCTGGCAACGGTCAACACCGCCTTCGCCTTCACGCTGTGGAACCAGACGCTGCGCACCCTCTCAGCCATGGAATCAAGCATCATCAACAACACCATGCTCATCCAGATTGCTGTCCTGGCCTGGGTTTTCCTCGATGAATCATTGTCCGCCCTGGAAATTGGCGGTCTCCTGCTGGCTGCCGGCGGAATCCTGCTCGTCCAGCTAAGAACAAAAGGCAGAAGCAAACGCCAGCCCGCTCCCTTTGCTGACGAGAAGACCACAACCGTGCCCCAATCTGAAAAAGTATAAAAAAAGGCCGTCACTCTGTAGTGACGGCCTTCCTTTCACAGTACTTTTATCAATCGCGCTCGCGAAGGTGTGGAAATAGAAGCACCTCGCGTATAGAAGTCGAATTGGTAAAAAGCATTGCCAGCCGGTCGATGCCGGTGCCAAAGCCACCATTTGGTGGCATACCATAGCGCATTGCGCGCAGGTAATCCTCATCAATTGGATGCGCTTCTTCATCACCCGGCTTGTAAATGCGTTGCATCTCTTCAAACCGCGCCTGCTGGTCCAGCGGGTCATTCAGCTCGGTGAAAGCATTGCCCAGTTCCATGCCTGCAATGAAGTACTCGAACCGTTCCACGTGCGCCGGATCATCAACAAGTCGCTTGGCCAGTGGGGAAATATCGCGGGGATATTCAATCACAAAGGTTGGCTGGATCAGGTTTGGTTCTACATAATCGCCCAGCAAGCTATCGACCAGTTGGCCCCAGCTGGCATCGGCCCGCACATGTCCGCCAATGTCGCGAATCGCCTGCGCCAACTCCTCTGCCGTCCGGTGCTCCATGTAATCAATTTCCGCGAACTTCATGATCGCCTCGCGCAACGTAATCCGCCGCCAGGGCGCCGAAAGGTCAATCTCATGACCCTGGTAGCTAATCGTCGTCCCACCCGTCAGCTCCTGCGCGACATAGATCAGCATTTGCTCGGTGAAATTCATAACGTCATGGTAATCCCAGTAGGCCGCATAAAATTCTAGCTGGGTAAATTCAGGATTATGCGTAGCGTCAACCCCTTCATTGCGGAAATCGCGCCCGATCTCGTAAACCCGCTCATAGCCTCCCACCAGCAACCGCTTGAGATACAGCTCAAACGAAATGCGCAGGTACAGATCCTGCTTCAACTGGTTGTGATGGGTCGTAAAAGGCCTCGCCGCCGCGCCACCGTATATCGGCTGCATGATCGGCGTCTCCACTTCCAGGAAGCCGTGGTCATCAAGAAAACGGCGTAATGCTGTGATTAACCTGGCCCGTTTGCGGAAGATGTCACGCACCTCCGGATTGACAGCCAGATCGGCGTAACGCTGGCGATACCGCTCTTCCACATCGGCAAATGCGCTATAGCGCACAACCTCCCCGTTTACCTCCTGCTCCTTCGCCACCGGCAAGGGGCTGATCGCCTTGCTCAGAAGTTTCCAATCAGAAGCCCGCACACTGATTTCTCCCATGCGAGTTCTGAAGACGTAACCAGAGACCTGTACGAAGTCGCCGAGGTCAAGCAGTTTACGGAACTGTGCGTGTGGCTCTTCGCCAACTTCGTCGCGGCGCAGAAAGAGCTGGACGCGGCCCGTGCCATCTTCAATGTCGGCAAAGACCGTCTTGCCCATGTCGCGCATGCTCACCAGGCGGCCCACAATCGTCGCCTCCACACGCTCTGGTTCTTCATCCTCAGCGGCCGCTGCTTCCGCCTGTTCAAACGCCGAAAGCAGTTGCGTAATCGTATGAGTACGCTCCACTTTCGACGGAAACGGGTTGATACCTTGCTCGCGTAGTTGCTCTAACTTGGCCAGACGTTGTTCTTCAAGCTTGGTCGGTTCCCAGATAGCGCCAGGAACATCGTTCGTTGTACTTTCAGCCATTCACTTCTCCGAAAAATTAATAGACAGATAGCTGTCTGGGACGGCGACTAAACCATTTACAGTGCGTCGCCTTACTGTAATCGATCCGCTGCCCGGCTTCAAGCTCTCAAAAAAAGAAGCCCGTGTTATTTCACGGGCTCCGCAATATCCAGAAAGGTAGCTTCTTGAGACTACTCGATTTTCGTAATCCGGAACTTGATCAGCCCATTCGGTGCGTTGACGCTGACTGTATCGCCAACTTTTGCCCCTAACAGCGCTTTGCCCAGCGGGCTTTCGTTGGAAATACGGCCCTCAACCGGATCAGCTTCAGCCGCGCCCACCAGATGATAGCGCTCTTCTTCCTCAGAATCTTCCTCTACAACGGTGATCTTGTTGCCCACACGAACCGAATCATGTGGACCGTTTTCCTCAATGAGCTGGTAATTCCCTAGAATTTCTTCCAGTTCCATGATACGTCCTTCAAGGAAGGACTGTTCGTTGCGGGCCGCTTCTAACTCAGCATTGTCTACGAATTCATCATCCTGGCCATCCGCAAAAGCATTTTCCAGCCGCTCAGCAATGCGCTGACGGCCAATGGTGCGAAGGTGTTGTAGTTCACTCTTGAGTCGCTCCAGCCCTTCTGGCGTTAGTAAATTCGGCTTTGGTCTTGTCGCCATTCTCGATCCCACCTTAACAATATCTGTATACTCTGTCCGCCGCTCGCTCGTGAGCGGCACGACGGCCAATAAAAAACACAAAACAAAAAAAACCGCTGCCTCCAGCGGTAGACGTGCATGTTTGGCCGAAGATTATACCAAAAATATCTGCTTTGTAAAGGGTCAACTTACAACCCTATAGCTTATAGAATGCCGAAGTCACAGAAGTTGCCGATTTCGGTATAGGTGGCAAAATAGTCT
>CAZRTM010000136.1:0-1561 GCA_964602995.1 uncultured Ardenticatenaceae bacterium | reverse complement strand
GCGAAGGACAAAAGTAGGCAGAGGATGACAAAGAGACAGCTAGGTATTTTGTTTATCATTGCAGGCCTTGGTGGCGCATTAGCCCTCATCGCCGTCGACCTGATTGGTGTAGGACAATTTCAGGGCATCGGCCCCATGCAGCGCCTGGCGTTGCTGGCTGCTGCTCTGCTCACACTGGTCGGCATCTCCCTGTTGCCCCTCGGTGACCGTCCTGCCTGACTCTAATTCCCTCCTTCGCTGCAACCAACGACAAAAATGGCCCAACAAGAAAGCCAACTGAACAACTCTACAATTTCCCAACCCCCGGCCCTGAAGGCGAAACCGGCGACCGCAACCCAGACTATTGTCTCCGTGTTGCCCAAATTGCTAATTGCACTGGCCCTCGTCGCCTTCGTAGGCTACTTCCTCATCTATACCCTCTATGCCGTCCACCTCTTTCAATTCCCTTTCGACTATGATCAGGGTGAAGGGTACGAGCTGGTCGACACCATCATGTTCAGCCAGGGGCAGTGGCCTTATCGCGATATAGAGAGCTACCCCTTTTACTCATCCAATTATCCCCCGCTCTACCACCTGGTAATTGTGCCTCTGGTCTGGCTCTTCGGGCCTCACTACTGGACAGGTCGCCTCGTTGCCTATCTGGGAACGCTGCTTACGGCCGGGGCCATCGGCTTTGCCGTCCACCGCGCAGTCCGGCGGCGCTGGTTAGCCGTTCTCTGTGGCCTGGCATTCCTGGCTTCAAATTACATCTACCACGTCGGCCCCCTATTCCGCCAGCACTTGTTCATGGTCATGTGGGAGACCCTGGCCATTGTGCTGCTGACCATTGTCATCCAGCGCGAGGAGGAAAGCGGTGTTCGCCATAACAAGGGGTTGTTGCTCGTTATGGCCTTGCTGCTCGCTGCTGGCTACACGAAGCAGCTCGCTTATGCCACAGTCGCTTCCGTCTTTATTTTCCTCTTTTTGCGCCAGCCGCGACGGGCAATTCTTTGGGCCATCCCCTTCGCCGCCGTTACCGGACTAATCTTCGCCCTCATCAACCTGGCCACCGGCGGCCATTGGCTGATTAACACCGTCACAGCCAATATCAATCCCTTCATCCCTGAGCAGGCTATTGGCCTCTTCCGCCAATGGTTCACTCTCCACTGGATGCTGACCATCACCGCCGCAGCCTATGCCGTCTACCAGCTATACTTCGAGCGCCTCTCCGCGTACAGCATCTGGTTCGTCATTACGCTCGTCAACTGCGTCTCAGCCGGAAAATGGGGCGCTGGCGAATCCTACTTCGCCACCACCATTGCCGCCAGTTGCATTCTCACCGGCCTGGCCTTTGGCCGCCTCCTGAACAAGGCGGAGGCACGTGGTCCTCGCTGGCAGATGGCCGCCGCCGTTGCCATCCCCCTTCTCTTTCTCTTGCAGGCCAACAGCGTGTTCCATATGCCAACGCATACACCTTTCTTGCGCAATGTGGCTTCCGCCTTAGGCAAACCAACCGAAGTACACATCCCGCCCCAGACCTCCTGCTCCGCGCCGCGCGATCCGCAACCGATCCCCTACGTTG
>CAZRTM010000135.1:0-9905 GCA_964602995.1 uncultured Ardenticatenaceae bacterium | reverse complement strand
TCAATGGACACCACAAAAACAGTTAACGGTCATATGTCCGAAATAGAGACCGGCCCGAGCAATACAAAAACCAACTTAACTGAGCAATAGTTATCGGTTGCTTTTCTTGATTAGAAAGTGGGTACATTCTGCCTATGCCTTTAGGATGAAGGCTCTCCTCACTCTGGCAAGGGGCTTTCCTGCGGTAAGGCGGGAGCGAGCTGTGATCGGGAGTTGCGCAGGCCGCTGAAAACTAGATAGCCGGCGACGGCGATGGAACCCAGGATGTCCACGTAGGGGGTGACTGCATGGGTGGGCGCAATGGCAACGGTGGCCAACGCGGCGACCACACACAGATCGACACTGGTTTTCGCCCGGTACAACTGTTGCTGCGCCGCCATGACGGCGTTGTACTGCTCACGAGTCAGACGTGTGTAGCGACGCCAGAACCAGCCGTTCGTCAGCACGCCAAGCGCGGCAATTGTCAGTCCTGGCACTATGTTGCCGCCTGGCTCAAACTCGGACAGCCGCGAAAGGGCGATCACGAGCATGAGGACCCCGGAAGTGATCAGCGCTGCAGCGACGCCTAATCCTGCCATCCGTTCCAGGCGGATCTGCTCCGCCTTGCCCGGCGTTATGTTCCCATGCAGGCGGCGAAAGACCCACCAGGAGAGAAACAGGGCCACCAGCTCCACGCTACGCCGGATGAAGTCGGCCAGTTGGGTGGTGGAGTGGCTGGAAAGGACAGCCAACCACGTCACCAGCGGACCTGGCACGCTTAGCAGTAGTGAAACCAGCAACGTTTTCTCGCGCCTGGTCCTCTGTTCCTGGGAAAGAGATGTCATGTTAGCCGGTTTCCAGGGAGAAGAGATATAGCATCAGGCAGCACCTTGTTCCTCCTTCACTTTTTTCGCCTGCCCCCGTGCAAAATTCTCTGAGATGCGGCCAAATAGTTCGAGAAAGGAAGCCAACTCTTCCGAGGAGATGCCCTGCACGGCCAGGCGGTAAATCTCGTTGTAAGCCTCTTCAACCGCCGGCCCTACCGCCCGCGCTTTGTCTGTCAGCATCACCCGTCGCGCACGCCTGTCGTCTGGGTCTGGCTGTCGCACGACGTAACCCTTCGCCTCCAGCGTGGAGAGGGCGCGTGATATGCCGGGCTTGCTGATATCCAGTTGTTCCACTAACTGCTCCTGTCCCATCTCCTGCCCTTGTGTGAGCAGGTGCAACAGGATATTTCCCTCGGCGCTGCTCAGGTTCAGCGGGCGCAGATTTTCGTTAATGATCTGTCGCGCAGAGCGGATCATGCTATGGGCATGCAGCCACACATCTCGTATTTCTGACATCTTTGGTCACCCGGCTCCTTTGCAGCCGCCAACACCAGATAGTTAACGTGTTAACTAAATAACGGCTCCATGATAAAAGCCTTTAGTTAACAAGGCAACTATTTCATGGAGCGTTCATCTGCTACTTGCGAGCTGACGACAAGCTGTCTAAAATATCATTACATGCTGATATGTTGATGGAAACAGGAGATGCAGATGCTGCTTGCCGAGGAGCGGTTGGAACAGGCGGTGAAGGCCAAATTATTCCGCGGTTTTAGCGACCCGTCGCGATTGACTATTCTGGAAGCGTTACGTAACGAGCCACGCAGCGTCGGTGAAATCGTGCAGATTACCGGACTGTCACAGTCGAACACCTCTAACCACCTGGCCTGCCTGCGTGACTGCGGGCTGGTCAGCGCTGAGCAGCAGGGACGCTACGTCGTCTACCGGCTGAGCGACGACCGCGTGCATGAGCTGCTCTCCCTGGCCGAGTCACTGCTGGCGGACGTGGCGCGGGGTGTTTATGAGTGCACGCGCTATGAAGTGACAGAGGGTGAGTATAAATGAGTGAGCTGGAACGGGTGGAGCTGGGCGTGCGGGGCATGGATTGCGCCGGATGCGTGGCGACGGTGAAAGGGGCGCTGGAAACGGTGCCCGGCGTGCGGCGCGCCGACGTGCTGCTGGCGGCAGAGAAGGCGATTATCGAAGTGGAGCGCGGTGCGGTCGATGCGCAGTTGTTGCGACAGCGCCTGTCGCAGGCAGTGGAGAAGGCGGGCTATACAGTGGTCAACGCCGAACCAGCAGGCAACGCGCTTGAGGAATCGGCTCGTTATTCCAGCCGCTCAATTCTCACTGTCCTGGGGCTGGTCTTTGCTGCGGTGCTGGTCGTGGTTGTGGCGGGAGAGTGGCTGGGGCTGCTGGACGCCGTGACCGGGCGCATTCCGCGGCCCCTGATGCTGGTCGCGATTTTGCTGGCAGGGTATCCGATCTTCAAAAACGTGTTACGCGCCGCGGCGAACCGCCAGATTATTTCCCATAGCCTGATGACCGTAGGTATGCTGGCGGCGCTGGCTGTGGGTGAGTGGACCGCGGCGGTGATTGTCGTTTTCTTCATGCGGCTGGGCGATTACGTGGAGTCGTTCACCGCCGAACGGGCGCGGCAGGCCCTGAAAGATTTGACGGCGCTGGCGCCACAGACGGCGCGTGTGCTGCGCGGCGATGATGAAGTGGAGCTGCCTATCGAGCAGGTGCAGCCGGGCGACGTGGTCGTGGTGCGCCCCGGGGAGAAGATTGCGGTGGATGGCACCGTGCTGGCGGGGCAGGCGACCATTGACCAGGCGGCGATTACGGGGGAGTCGATGCCTGTGGAGGTCGGGCCGGGCGCGGCGGTGTTCGCGGCGACCATTGCCCAGTTGGGCAGCCTGCGCATCCGCACGGAAAAGGTAGGCGCGCAAAGCACTTTTGGGCGCGTCATCCAGTTGGTTGCAGAAGCGGAGGCCAACCGCGCCGACGTGCAGCGCGTGGCTGATCGCTTCTCCGGCTACTATTTGCCGCTAGTTCTCGGTGTGGCGGCGCTGACCTTTCTCATCAGCCGCGACGCGCTGGCCACGGCGGCTGTGCTGCTGGTGGCCTGTTCCTGCTCCTTTGCCCTGGCAACGCCGGTGGCAATGATGGCTTCCATTGGGGCGGCGGCGCGTCATGGATTGTTGATTAAGGGCGGTAAATATCTGGAGGCGCTGGCGGAAGCCGACGTGCTGCTCATCGACAAGACGGGCACGGTGACGCTGGGCCAGCCGCGCATTACGGACGTGCAGGCGCTGAACGGGCTGACAGCAGAGGAGGTTCTCTCCCTGGCCGCGTCGGCTGAACGGTACTCTGAGCATCCACTGGCGGCCGCCGTGCGCCAGCAGGCGGAGGCGCAGCGCGTGCCCCTCTTCGAGCCGCAGCACTTTGCCGCTGTGCCGGGCATGGGCGTCAGAGCGCGGGTAGAGGGACAAGAGGTTGCTGTTGGCAGCCAGCGCCTGTTAGAAACGGCCGGTAATGGCGCCGGCGCCGCGTTTGAGGCGCAGGGCAAGACGGTGTTATATGTCACCCGCGATTCGGAGCTGGTGGGCGTGCTGGCCGCGGCAGACACGCTCCGTCCGGAAGTGCCCGCGGCCCTGGCGGCGCTGCCCGAGCTGGGCATTCGCCGTGTGGAGCTGCTGACCGGCGACAATGAGCGCACGGCGTCGGCGTTGGCCGCGGCCCTGGGCGTGGATTACCGGGCGGAGCTGCTACCAGAGGACAAGATTGGCGTGGTGCGCGACTATCAGGCGCGGGGACACAGGGTGATTATGATCGGCGACGGGGTCAACGACGCCCCGGCGCTGGCGCAGGCAGACGTGGGAATTGCCATGGGCGCGGCGGGCGCGGACGTGGCCATCGAGGCCGCACACATTGCCCTGATGCGTGATGAGTGGTCCCAGGTGCCGCAGTTGCTACGTATCGCCAGGCGCACCTTGCGTATTGTTCGCATGAACCTGTGGTTTACGGCGCTGTACAATGTGGCTGGCCTGACGTTGGCGGCGCTGGGCTTCCTACCCCCGGCCCTGGCAGCCGCGGCCCAATCGCTGCCGGATCTGGGTATTCTGGCAAATTCGTCGCGGTTGTTGCGGCAGGGGTAGCTTCTCTGCGGCAATCATATCCTTCGCTTCAAAAAATATACTACAATGTAATGGAGTGTAAGGATCCACTTATGAACCCGTTACCGCTTAGCAAGAGCAACCGCCTGAAATTGGCCCGCGCCTTTCGGAACCACACGCGCTTCGATACGGGCATTGATTGCGCCATAGAGGGCCAGATGGGTGACGCGTTTGCCGACGACGCTGACCATCCCACAGTTTTCCTGATCGAACAGGGAGGTTTCTTTTCTTACCTGGGCGGCGACGCGCAAAGCCCTGCCGCCCGGGCGCTGGTAGCGGCGCTGACAGGGCCAAAGTTGTTCATCCCGGCCAGTGCTGGTGCGCCGGCCGGCGATGGTTGGCCCGCCCTGCTGCAAGAAGTACACGGCGCTCGAGTTGTCCCTGTGGACCGCTATCGTTTCTCCTCGGAGAGAGTGACGGTCGCGCACCTGGACAGCCTCTTGCGGGAGTCACCCTTCACTGATGCCATCCAGCGCATGGATGCGATAGTGGCGGCGCGTTTTGGCAACCATCCACAGGGGTGGATAGACCTGGGCGCCTATGAATCGGCCGACGATTTCCTGGCGCGCAGCATTGGCTATTGTGTGGTAGAGAATGGCGAGCTGGTTGGCGCGGCATATGGGTCGCTGGTATGCAGTTGGGGCATCGAGGTCAGCATTTTCGTGCATCCCGAGTACCGCCGCCGTGGGCTGGCGACGGCCCTTGGGGCTGCCTTGCTTCACTACTGTTGGGAACACAATATGGACGCCAACTGGGACGCCGCGAATCCAGCTTCCTGCCAATTGGCCTTGAAGCTGGGTTATGTGGCTCGTGGTTCGTATGTGGCGCACTTCTTGCAAGCCCAGGCGTAGTTCCCTTTCCAACAAAAGCAAAAAAAGGGTGGCGCAATCTGCGCCACCCTTTCTCATTCCACTACAACTTCCAGTACGTTCTTTATTTCCGATATACTCTGTTTTGTTTGCTAGCTTAGTCGCCTGCCGCGGTTTGAGTGCCGAGGCGAGGGGGAGCGCTGGCCTCGTTGCTGACGGGGCGGTCCCAGGGCGTGCCCAACAGGGGCAGCAGGTAGTAGTCCACGCCGATGTAGCCAGCGATTTTCCAGGCCAGGATGAGACCCACCGCCACCAGGAACAGCAGCGGGTTGGTGCTGGCCGTGCCGGCCATCATGAAGTTCCAGTTCATCAGCCCACCGAAGAAGGCCGCAATGCCGGTGAACAGCCCCAGGATGAGGGCGATGCCTACCAGCGTTTCGCCGAAGGCCACCAGCGTGCCAAACCAGGTGTATGCTTCGGCGTCCAGCAGGAATTGAATGAAGTTGCGATACCAATCGAAGGCAATAGCCGGGCGGCCGCCCTCGGGGATGGCCACGGCAGCCGTCCAGAAGCCCTTGAGCGCCTCGCCGCCGCCAACCCAGGCCGGGCTGGTGATTTTGTGCCAGCCGGCATCAAGCCATTGCCAGCCGAGCCAGACGCGCAGGATGAGCCACAGGGGAGCGAAGCGCGTGTTGTTGAGCAGTTTGTGAACGAAGGGGGGGTCTTGGACCACGGTGCCCTTACGGGTGATGATGTTTTCCATTTGAGTTATCTCCTCTCTTACCTATCCTTGGACAGGAGGTGGGGGTTTATAGGTAATGGTTTAACTTTCTATTCCGATACAGTCTCAAGGATAGCTCAGCCGCCATCTGTCCAGAAGTGTCACCTGTCCCATCTTTTGTGGGACAGGTGACCTAGAGCGAAGAGAGAACTCAATTTTGGGAAAGGGGAGAGGAGTTAGAGGCTGGCGCTTTCGATTTCGTTGGTGAGATATACAACCATTTCGCGCGCTTCTTCCACCTGTTTTTGGGCCACACTTAAAGCTTGCATCGCTTCCTGCAGTTGGAGGAGCGCCTGGTGTAGCTGGTTGGGGCGCTTTTGTCGCGCCGCGGACCCGAGAGCCGGCCCGGCCGTAATCTTGCGGTAGAGGTTCTGAGTCTCGGCCATCGGTTCGATACCCAGCTCGCTTTTCAGCGCATTGTAGCAGGTGTGATACTGTTGCACGGCGAGGCTCTGCTGTCCGTTACGCATATAGAGGCGCATCATATAGCGGTGGACTTGCTCGCGCAGGGGGTCCAGAGACAGAATCTTGCGCCCATATTGCAGGCACTTTTCAAAGTCGCCGTGGATATCATAGTAGTGCATCAACCGCCCCAGACAGGAGAGATATTTGAGGTGCAGGCGCTCGCGATGGTGGAAGATCCAGTCATCGTAACAATCTTCAAAGAGGTCGCCGGCGTACAGGGCCTGGGCTTCTTCGAGCAACTCCGCATCTCGTCTGGTCATGTTTTTGACCGAGCCGGCCATCCCCTGGTCCACCTTTTGCTCAAAGGCGGCAATGTCCAGCCAATGGTCACTGCTAAAATTAAAAGCGACTTCGTCGTTGTTGGTGACAATGTAATCGTCTCCTGAAAGCCCTCCTGTTTCCAGCGAGCGCCGCAGCCGCCATAGTGTGGTGCTCAGGCAGCGTCGTGCAGCGCGTTCGTCATGGTTGGCCCAGAATTGGGAAGCCAGCAGGTCACGACGTGGCCCGGCCGTGCGCGGATGCTGGTATTGGTACAGGAGCAGGAAGGCGAGCATGGAGCGAGCGGCCGGTTTCAGGGGCACAGGCTCACTGTCATTGCGGGTGACGTGGAGATTGCCGAAGAGGTGGATCGTCAATGTGGGCACGATGTCCTCCATCCGTCGATGGTGCGATATTTAGTGCGATGTTCGGTTCAATGTCAGTTCCATCCAATGCTTCGATACAGACGGGGGTTGGCGCAACACGCTGTATGACGCCAACAGGAGGAAATAGGCAGATATCCAGAGCCGGTTCGAGCCATGCATGTTTGTGACACCGAGCACCGTACTCTGTTAACTATTCTGCTGCTCATAAGCGCAAACGCAACTGCAAGTAAGGGAACTATCTTATTATAGATAGCGTACTTCTTGAGCGATGTCAAGAGAACCGGACCAAAGTTTCAGGCCCGGTTCTGTTTTTATCGGCTACGTGGCTACATTTTACTCGTCTAACGGGCGGGGCGGCTTTTTAGAAAGCTCGATGAACTCATCGGAGCCGATCTGCATTTCGTGGATGGCCCACTGGTAAATGTGGTAATTGGAAAGGAGGTAGAACGGGGAGTAACCTTCACCGTCGGGGATGGGCGCTTCGATGGCGGCGATGGTTGCGGCCGGGTCTTCTTCGCTGTTGAGGAAGGCGGCATGGTCCGCCAGCAACTGCGGCCTGGCTTCCAGCCACAACTGCACGTAGACTGGCTCCAACGGCGAGGTCTGCGGCAGCTCCAAATCTTCGATGATACCCGACTCTTCCAGGAATTCGGCGCTGGTGTCGTCGAGCAGAACCGAGAGGCGCATCCAGGGTTCCTCTGTGTCCAGCTCAATTTCCGTGTGGCTGCTGAGCAGGGGCATACCGTCGGGTAGATATAAGGCAAAGTGTGGTGTGTAACTGGTGTAAAAACCGCTCATATATCCTCCACTAAGTGACTAATTCTTGCGCTCCAGTTGCGTGTCCAATGTCTGGTCCATTAACGTGGTCAGATGCTTCTGCAAATTCTTTTCCCAGAAGAGCTGTTGTTCTTTTAGCGCTTCGGCCCTGGCCTTCTTTTCATTAATATTAGTGGCCTTACGGTTGTCGTAAATCGTCCGGTACTGTTTTTCGGTATCCAGGGCGTGTCGTTTGAAGCCATCATCCAGCATCACCAGGCCCAGCGGGAACTGATTGTACTTGTGTAGCCCTCTGGAGTAAATCTGCTTCACAAATTTCTCGGTTGCCTGGTCCGGCTTCTGGAAATCGACCTTGACTTCCACCTGCCTGGCTTTGCCGGAATTGTATCCGGTAAAGGCGATCCTGTGCCGGAACCCTTCTTCGTACGATTCGCGCAGCGTCTGTGGGAATCGATCGTTCGCCTCGTCTTTGTTCTTCTTATCGTACTTAACCTGCAAAAGCTGAGGTTTCGCCGGGCCGTTATTGCCATCGACGGCGGCTCGAACCGTTCCGGAGCTGGTCCGCCGCCACGTCTGGGCATCTGCCTTCTGCCCGGCCAGCCGCGCTGCCTCCAGATAGGCCTCAAAGTAAGGCAACACCAGCGCCTGCATCGTCCGTAGTCGCTGCACGTCTGACTCCTTCTGCAGGTCGAAAGCCTTCATCTTGTCCGGACTGAAGCGGGCATCGCACATGGAGACGAAGGCGTTGGCCTTGCTGATGATGTCCGGCTGCAGCTCATTGGTCACGGCGCTGGTGTCCAATTTCCTGGCCTCAGCCGATGCGGCCGACTTGGGATCGGCCACGGCGATAAACATCTTGTAAATCTCGTGCTTGTGCTGGTCGCGATACTGGCTCCACTGCCTCTGCCCGCGCCGTCCGCGGTTCATCAGGCCGTTGTACACTATCTGGATGTAGCCCAACGTTCGTGACCCCAGGAATTCGGCTGTGCCCACGCTGCGCTTCAGGGCCAGCGTTTGCCCAAGCGCTACGTTGAGGCCAGGAACGGAGGTGGGGATATCTTGCGCAAACTCAAATTTCTTTTCGAAATTTTTGGAGAGGCGCGCATATTGCAGAATATAATCGCCGTCTCTTAGCTGCTTGATAAACATTTTGCCCTGTTTCGCCGGCACCCGCGAGACCAGGTTGAATTCCAGGGCAGGACTGGAAGCGCCGATGCCACCAGCCAGGACTGCCAGATTCACCGGATCGAAGAGCGCTTTGATGAATCGCATGGCCCCGTCCTCAAAGCTGCTCCCAGCCAACACAGTCGGCGCATTCTGTACGATCTGCTGCAGGATCGGTCCCCCAATGGGGATGGAGGGCGCCACTTTGATATTTAGGCTATCGGTGTTGCCTACGTTTTCTCTAATCGTCCGCGTTGTGGTTATATCACATTTGATTGGCGTCCCTGGCAGGCCGAGGCTCAACTTGAAGGTAAACACTCTGCTGGTGCCGACCTTCCTGACGGGTTGATTTTTGGCATTCTTTTTGTAATAGGTGGTGTGCGTGCCGGTGGCCGTCACCGTGGCGCCAACGGCGCCGGCGATATCGGTTCCCACTTCCGAAGTCAACCCCACGCTGACCGCGGTGCTGCTGGCGCCCTTTTGGCTCAGCTCTTCGTAACCTTCGACATCCTGAGGCAAGCCAAGCTGCTGGATGCCGGCAATTTCTTGGGGCGTGAGCTGCTTCTTGCGCTTGCGGGCGCAGGCGAAGACAACCCGTTTGAACCCCTTCAACAAAGCGGTGACTTGCGCTATGAGGAATGCGGCAAAATGTTTTTCGTCTTCAAAGGTACCGTTAAGGGCCAACTGCATTCCGATTTTGCCGTGGATTTTCCACAGCTTGGCCAGATCTATGTCCGACTTGGCGCCAAATTCTAACCTGCCCTCTACGATAAGGGAGCGCAAGTCACTTACTTTGAGGCTGGCACCCAGCGTGATATAAGGCGCGATGGTTGCTCCCAATATGTTGTTTACGCCGCCGTTAATGCCAATGCTGAAGGTGAAGTCCACGCCAAGGGAGGCGACTGCAGTGGGATCGCTCAGCCCCAGGATCTGTCGCATAAAGAGAGCCAGCCCTTTATAGCTAAGCTCCTGAAGCTGGAACACCCGCGAGGAGTGCTTGCTGCCCTCGACGCTCTTACTATTGCCGCCGGGCCTCTTGCTGCCAGGCCCCGCTGCTATCCTGGCTCCGGAGCGAGGTCGCCCCACACGCCAGGGTCCCGGCGCCGGCCGGGACTCTTCATCATCATCTCGCTGCACGTCATAGGCGCGGGCGGGGGCGTTGCCTTGCTGCACCACGTGGGCCAGCTCATGCGCCAGCAGCTCCTGGCCCGAACGGTTGTGCGGCTCGTAGGCGCCCTGGCGGAAGAAGATGTCGCTGCCGGTGGTGAACGCTTTGGCGCTGA
>CAZRTM010000134.1:5308-10016 GCA_964602995.1 uncultured Ardenticatenaceae bacterium | reverse complement strand
ATTCTGGGCGAGCGCGTGCGTTATGACCTGCGCGGCAAGCTGTTCAGCCATCTGCAAGACCTGTCGCTCAGTTACTTCAACCGCACACCGGTAGGCTGGATCGTCTCCCGCGTCACCTCCGACACCGACCGCATCGCAGAGCTGGTGACCTGGGGTATGCTGGACATTACCTGGGGCATCATGAACATTGGCACTGCCATGTACTTCATGATGCGTATCAACGCCAACCTGGCGCTTATCGTCTTCGCCGCCATCCCCGTGCTCATCGTGGTTGCTGCGCAGTTTAAGAAGCGCATTCTGACCGAGTACCGCGACGTGCGTAAGATCAACTCCAAGATTACCGGCGCTTACGATGAAAGCATCACCGGCGTGAAAGTGACCAAGGCGCTGGGGCGTGAGGAAAAGAACCTGGAGGAGTTCCAGGTGCTGACCGGCGATATGTACCGCGCTGGATACCGCGCTGCCTGGCTCTCAGCGCTCTTCTTGCCCGCCGTGCAGCTCATCAGTGCTTTCGCCATCGGCGCCGTGGTCTGGTATGGCGGTCTGGAAGCGACGACCGGAAGCATCACTATCGGTGGTATCCAGGCGTTCTTCTCCTACATCACCTTCATGCTCTGGCCCATCCAGGAAATGGCCCGCGTCTACGCTGAAATGCAGCAGGCGGTTGCCTCGGCCGAGCGCGTTTTCTCGTTGATTGACGCCGTGCCCGAAGTACGTAACCGGCCGGATGCTGTGGAACCAGAGACGCTTAGCGGCGATATCGTGTTCGACCACGTCGATTTCTACTATGAAGAGGACAAGCCGGTGCTGACCGACTTCCACCTGCACGTGCGCCGGGGTGAAACGATTGCCCTTGTGGGGCCTACCGGCGGCGGCAAGTCGACCATCGTCAACCTGCTCTGCCGCTTCTACGAACCGCGCGCCGGGCAGATCCGCATTGCGGGGCATGATTACACCGAATACACGCTGCAGAGCATCCAGTCGCGCATTGGCATGGTGCTGCAGACGCCTCACCTCTTCTCAGGTACCATTCGCGTCAACATCCGCTACGGTCGTCTGGAAGCCAGCGATGAGGAAGTGGAAGAGGCGGCGCGCCTGGCCGGCGCTCACGACTTCATTATGACGCTGCCCGATGGCTATGATGAGGAAGTAGGGGAGGGTGGTAACCTGCTCTCTGTGGGTCAGAAGCAGTTGGTCAGCCTGGCTCGTGCTGTGCTGGCCGACCCGGAGATCTTCATCATGGACGAGGCGACCAGCGCGGTGGATACGTTGACAGAGGCGCTGATTCAGAAAGGTATGGACACGTTGATGGAAGGGCGCACCAGCTTTGTCATCGCCCACCGCCTCTCCACCATCAAACGCGCCGACCGCATTCTGGTCATCGAAGACGGGCGCATCAAGGAGATGGGCTCCCATGCCCAGCTCATCCGCGACCGCGGCCACTACTATCGCCTCTACACGCAGCAGTTCCGCGTGCAGCTGGAACAAGCCTATGTCGACGGAGACGGCCAACAGTTACAACCAACTACTTCCAGTATGTAGCCGCGGATTCCATTCCGCGCCGGGCTGCACTTCTGTATAAGAGGCACGCAGCGAGCTATGGAAAGCTCGGCTACAGCAGTTGCTAAAGCGCAGCAGGCACTTCCATCTTCACGGAAGTGCCTGCTGCTTCCCAAACATCAACCCCCCAATCCTCCTAACCAACTATCCAACTAACCAGCCATCAAACCGCCGCTCGTTCCACAATCGGTTGTGACGGCCCATCCTCAATACTCATCAGTGCCGCGCTGAAGAAGCCGAAAATGCCAACAAAGGCGGTCACCAGCCCGCCGGCAAGGTACCAGGTCTGCACACCGAGCCAATCGGCGACCGGTCCGGCAATGGTCAATCCCAGCGGCGTGGCCAGCGTCACCATGCTATTCAGCAACATAAAGACGCGGCCTTGCAGTTCTGGGGAGACCGTTGCTTGCATAATGGCTACGAGCGGCCCATTGGCCAACGCCGTCGAGAGGCCGACGCCGAACATTGCGGCGACCGCCAGCCAGAATATGGACGATGGCGTCAGGCCAACGATCAGTACAGCCAATCCCATACCTACTAAACCGGTCTGCGTGGTTAGAATCTTGCGCTGGAACCCGCCCCAGGCGCCCAACAAGGCGCCACCGGCGACGATGCCCGCGCCGGACAACGCCTGCATCCAGGCCAGTTGCACCGCTTCACCGCTAAAATGGTTCGTCACCAGAATAGGCATCAGCGAAAAGCAGGGCACCAGCACGAAGTTGACGGTTACGGCAATCATAATCAACATGCGAAGGCCGCGACGCTGGCGCACGTAATGAAATCCGTCGCCTAGCTCGTTCCAGAACGAGGCAATCTGGCCTGCCTCTTTTTCCTCGCGCTCCGGTTGCGGAATGGCAATGAAGAGTAGGGGCAGCATTGCTGTTAGTGCCGTTACTATATCGATGGCCAGGATGCCTTGCATCGTGCTTATTTCCAGCAATAGGGCGCCCAGCGGTGCAGCGGCAATGTTTAGCCCGCCCTGCAGCGTCTGGTTCAGCCCCTGGATGCGTGTGAGGAGTCGTTCGGGCACCATCAGGGTTGTCGAGGCTTGCATTGCCGGCCAGTGGAAACTACCAGCCACCGCGCGCGCGAAAAGGATGACAAAGACGTGCCACACCTGCGCGATGCCTTGCCAGAACAGTACCGCCAGAATCAGTGTTGCGAGCGCCACCAGCCCATCGGCGCCAAACATTACCCAGCGTCGCCGCCAGCGGTCAACCAGCACGCCCACGAAAGGTCCCAGCACCACCTGTGGCAACAACCCGACCAATGAGGCCATGGCCAGCACCGTCGCTGACTCTGTTGTCTTCGTCAGCCACCAGATCAGCGCAAACTGCACCAGCCTACTGCCCAACAACGAGAGAGCCTGCCCGGTCCAGATTACAAAGAACTGTCTTAATGCTCGTTTTTCATCCATGTTTGAGTACCCTTAACGTCAGCCCGGCTGGTCTTATAGCAAGATAATAAGCGTTAATGGTAATTTGTCAAGGTTTCGTGTTAATAATTAGTAGTTTGGGGTTAGAGAATTTTATATTTGGGTGATAAATTGTGCTGCAGAATTGAATTCTGCAGCTATCGAGGGGAAACATGTTAGAAACATGTTTAGGGTGGTGGGTGTGTGGTGAGGAGGGCTGCTGCTCGCTCTTACTGCAGCCAGAAGCCGACGATTACGCCAATGATGCCATAGGCCCACTTTTGAGTGTCGCCTTTATATCTCTTTGAGAGGATGATGTAGAGGGCAGAGCTGAGTACTATTAGGGAGATCAGCGCCTGCATGAGTACGTTGACCGGTTGCTCTCCGATAAGGGGGTTCCCCACAACTGGTTCGACGACGGGCTTCCAGAGGGCAAGGACGAGGACCCCGAGTACACTGATTAGACCTGGTATAGAACGAATGTAGGTTCCCATGTCAGAGCTTCTCCTGAGTCCTATTGTATGGCGGCTCGCTCTCTTTCATTCTGGCCGTTAGTGCTGGGTTGTTAAGAACCGCCATGGGAGAGGTCACTACCGGGCTGATAATGTTCGACGCTTTCCTGTTCGTTAGGGTCGTTGCGCGCGACGATGGCGCGGGCTGGTTCACTGTCGCTGAGGTTGACGGGTTGGTGCGGTACGTTAGCCGGGATGAAGAGAAAGTCGCCCGCTTCGTTGATGATCTCGCGCTCCAAATTGGGGCCGTAGCGGGTGAGGACGCGGCCGGAGAGGAGGTAGATGGCTGTTTCATAGCCGCGGTGTAAATGAGGCTCGGCAGCACCACCTGGCGGAATAATGACCATGTTCATCGAAATTCCCGTGGATCCGGCTGTGTCCTGAGAAATGCCGACAAAGTTGGGTAATTTCTGCCGGGTCATTACATCGCTCGTTGGGCGCACGGTGATGATCTCCCCGGAGGCAGGAGTGGAGGACCGGTTTTGCCTGGGTCTGGTCGACATGATGGCTATCCTGTTCTCTCTTCTAAATTAAGGTATAGTGTTACGGATTAACTGATAGAGCAGTTTTTATTGTAGCACGGTTTGGCGCGCGATTGACAGAACTTATCGTTGACCGCTGTAGCCAGGAATCTGCAAAGGAGAGAGACGGTGATAGATGGGAATGGGATGTCTGCACAATCGGGATATGTTCCGGTCAACGGTCTTGAGATGTACTACGAGATTCACGGCACGGGACAACCCCTGGTGCTACTGCACGGCGCTTTTTCGGCTATTGGCACTTCATTTGGCGGGATCCTGCCTGGACTGGCCCAGACACGACAGGTCATCGCGTTTGAATTGCAGGCTCATGGCCGCACAGCCGACATTGACCGCCCCCTGTCTATTGAACAGATGGCCGACGACGTCGCCGCTGCGCTGCGGCATCTGGAAATTGAAAGCGCCGATATCCTGGGCTATAGCATGGGCGGGAGCGTGGCCCTACACGTTGTCATTCGTCACCCCGAGGTAGTTCGCAAACTGGTGCTTATCTCAGTCTCCTATACCTTGAGCGGGCTGCATCCGGGTCTCATGGAAGGAATGGGGGAAATGAAGCCGGAAATGATGTACGGTTCACCCTGGCACGAGGAGTATATGCAAATCGCGCCGCGACCTGAGGATTTCGACACCTTCTTTGCCAAGAAAGCGGAGATGGATCGCGGCATTCAGGACATAGCAGCGGA
>CAZRTM010000134.1:2148-5208 GCA_964602995.1 uncultured Ardenticatenaceae bacterium | reverse complement strand
GGTTGCCCGTTGCCGTAGGAGAAGCCACACCAGTCGGCGTGGTGCTCGTTGGTGTAAACGCGGCAGGATTGGCCAGGCTGCATCAGGAAGTTGGGAAAGTTGAAAGTGTGTTCGGCTTCGTCTAAAAGACGCCAGCCCTCGAGCTGTAGGGGCTGGCTACCGTCGTTGCGAAACTCGACCCATTCGTCCGGCTCGTTTCTGCCGCTGCCGGTGGCGTGGATGTTGGTGATGGTGACAACGCTGGGCGCGTCCGAGCGCCGGGTAGCGGTTGCCTGGGCCGCAAGCATGGAGTCTGCCCACAGGCCGAGACCGGCGGCGGCGGCTTCTGCCTGCAGGCCGGCAAATGTTTCGGCGTAGGCTACATCGGGCGGGAAGGTCACGGCCTGGGCGAAGCCACGGCGCAGGAGCTCGGCGTTGACGAAGGTGCCATCTGGCAGGTAGACGTAGCGCAGCAGGCGACCAAAGCGGTCCGTTTCGCTGACGTCCTTGACCAGAATAACCGTCTGCCCCTTCACCAGCTCGGCATTGGCGGCGGTGGCTTCGGCATAGAAGGGCATGTCACGTTCGGGTGTATCGACGCCAATGTAGCGCACTCTCTGGGAGCGACCGTCCAGTTGCACGTCGATGGTGTCGCCGTCGATGATTTTGGTGACGGTGGCCTGGTCGCCATCGGGCGGGGCGGCGAAAGCTTCTGCAGAGGTGGCCCCTGTACCCCCTCTGATAGCCGAGCTGCTGCTTGTGTCGGGAACTGGGCGTTGTGACCGGCTATTTGGCTCTGGAGCGGTTGGGTCTGGCGCTGAAGTGGCTGCAGGCATCAGGTCGAGCGTGGCGCAGGAGGTCAGATAGAAGGTAAGGATGAGGGTGACAGCCCTCAGGAGCAGCTTGCTGTAGCGCTCGTGACCAGCGAATCGATTGCTGGTGGATTGTGGGATGTGGGTATCGTTTGTCACTTACTTCTCCGTGTGCGTTGATGTTCATACCCGGTTGGGATTAGGCTTAGTCAGGTTTAGGTTTAGTGTCGAAAGTGGCGGGTACCGCTGAAGACCAGGGCCAGCCCCAGCCGGTTAGCAGCGTCGATAACCTGCTCGTCCCGGATGGAGCCGCCCGGTTGAATGACGGCCGTGACGCCGGCTGCGGCGGCCACTTCAATGCCGTCGGGGAAGGGGAAGAAAGCGTCGGAGGCCATGACCGCCTCCTGGGCGCGTTCGCCCGCTTTAGCCGCTGCCAGGCGCACGGCGTCGACGCGGCTGGGCAGGCCGCCGCCGATGCCTACCGTGGCGCTGCCCTCGCCCTCCAGCGTGGTGGCAAAGACGATGGCGTTGGATTGCACGTGAAGGACAGCCTGCCAGGCGAATTTCAGCGCTTCCCACTCGGCGACGTCCGGTTCACGTTCACTAACGACACGCCATTTCGTGTCACCGCCCGGGTCACCGTTGTCTGCACTTTGCACCAGAAAGCCGCGGAGTACAGAGCGCACACTGTAGTCATCAAGCGGCGTCTCGTCGGGGTCCAGCGCCAACAGGCGGCAGTTCTTCTTGTGAGTGGCAAACCAGTCGCGTGCACCGGGGCTGAATTCAGGAGCCAGAACAGCTTCCACGAAGAGGCCGGCTTCATCCAGCGCCTCAGTGAATTGCTCTTCTACGGGGCGATTAACGGCAATCACGCCGCCAAAGGCAGAGACAGGGTCGGAGGCCAGGGCGTGGGGAAAGGCCTGGGCCAGCGTGCGCGGGTGGCTGGCAATACCGCAGGGGGAGAGGTGCTTGACGATAACGACCGTGGGCTGCTCGAAGCTGGCTACCGTACGGCAGGCAGCGTCGAGATCGAGCAGGTTGTTGTAGGATAGTGGCTTGCCCTGTAGCAGCTTGCCGCCCAGGGGGCTGGCGCTGGGATTTTCGCTGTAGAGGGCAGCGGCCTGGTGCGGGTTCTCGCCATAGCGCAAGGATTGCACGCGCTGCAGGTTGAGCTGTAGTGATTGGGGCATCTCGTCGCCGGCTTGCTGTGGTTGCAACGATTCAAAGTAGGCAGCGATAGCCGTATCATAATTACGGGTATGGGCGAACGCTTTCGCCGCCAACACGCGTCGTGTCTCAGTGCTAACCTGGCCGTTTTGCTCAAGCTCTTGCAGCACCTGCTCGTAATCGGCCGGGTCACAGAGGGCGGTGACGCGCTCGTAATTCTTGGCGGCAGCGCGCAACAGGGTAACGCCGCCGATGTCGATCTGCTCCACAGCTTCCTGCGGCGTGACGCCGGACCGCGAAATCGTTTCCTGGAAGGGGTACAGGTTGCAGACAACAAGGTCGATGGGGACGATGCCGTGTTTTTCCAGCTCGGCGCGGTCTTCTGCACTGTCGCGGGCCAGGATGGCGCCGTGGATAGCCGGGTGCAGGGTTTTGACGCGCCCGCTTAACATTTCTGGTGCGCCGGTAACTTCGGCGACGTCCGTCACGGGCAGACCGGCATTGCGTAGGGCACGAGCTGTGCCTCCGCTGGCGATCAGCTCCCAGCCCAGCTCGTGTAGACGGCGGCCCAGGGTTGTCAGTTCAGTTTTGTCGTAAAGTGATAGGATTGCACGGTTGGTCATGGTCTTTCCTTATAAGGTGTGACTCCATTCTAGGATGGCTGGTGAGTGGAATCAAATCCGTTCCTTAAATCCAGCCATCTAACCACCCAACCACCCATTTCCCAGGCGCTATAAAAACCATTACAATAGTTTTCACCTTGGCAACCCCAAATCGCTCAGGAGTAACGGATGAACTATGAGATTACAAAGGAAGAACGGCAGCCTCAGCATACGCTCAGCGTTCGGGAGCAGGTAGCTCGCGAGGAGATTAACCGGGTGTTAACAGAAATGCTGCCGCGTCTGAACGACTATTTGCAGCAGCAGAATGTGGAACCGGATGGCCCGCCCTTTGTCCGCTATCACTCCTCGCGTAATGTGGAGCGGATCGAAGTAGATGTTGAGTTTGGCGTGCCCATTGCCCGAGCGCTGGATGCGGCCGACGGCAATATGGTGCCTGGCCGGCTGCCCGGCGGCGAGACGTTGGTGATTCGTTACCAGGG
>CAZRTM010000134.1:0-2048 GCA_964602995.1 uncultured Ardenticatenaceae bacterium | reverse complement strand
ATATGGTGCCTGGCCGGCTGCCCGGCGGCGAGACGTTGGTGATTCGTTACCAGGGTCCGTATGGTGAGTCGCACAAGGCTTATGACCGCTTAGAAGCGTGGATTGAAGAACAGGACGGTTACGAAGCTGGTGGCGCGCCCTGGGAATTTCATATATTGGCAGCCGAGGCGGCGGATGAGGATAGCCTGCAGTTGGAAATTATGTACCCACTGCAAAAAGTAGAACGCTAGCGCCTCGTCTGCCAGGAGAGGATGAAATGGTAGAGCAGATCTGTCCCCGCTGTCGGGCGGGGAATCCCCTGGAGAATGCTTATTGCGGTCGTTGTGGCGCACGCCTGGAGGGAGAGGAAGCGCCGCTGGTGGTTAGTCGCTCCCGTTCAAATCTCCCTTCGCTGTTGCCGGAACGTTCGCTGCAGCAGGTAGGGCGGGCCGTTGCCGTGAGCCTGGTAGCGCTTGCCGCCGAAGCCAGCCTCAGTTGGCTGCGCCGCCGCCTGGTTGAGACGGAACAGAGTAGCAGACTGACGCACTCAAAAAGCACTGCCCTCATAGGTCCGGTGGATAGCAGCGCTCCACGCCGCACCGTCATTTCCAGCCAGCGCGTGTGGCACTTCTGGCAGCGGGGTCAAATCACGGGCCAGGTTGTGGAGCATAGTGTGTGGAAGATTGACGAACAAATATAGAGAGTAACTATCGCCCGCGGTTGGCGGGGAGAGAAGAAAGAAAGATGGCCATTGTCACCATTTCATCACTCAGCAAGCGCTTCGGCCAGGTTCAGGCTGTGCGCGATGTTTCCTTTGAAGTTTTCCGCGGCGAGATATTTGGGCTGCTGGGGCCGAATGGAGCGGGCAAGACGACGACCATCCGTATGATGATGGACATCTTTAAGCCGGACAGCGGGCAGGTAACCATCTTTGGCGGTGAAATGGACGAGGCCAGCAAACGGCGCATCGGCTATCTGCCGGAAGAACGGGGTCTGTATAAGGACCAGAAGCTGGAGAGTACGCTGGTCTTCCTGGCCACGTTGAAAGGGCTGGACCAGGCCACGGCGCAGGAACGGCTGGAAGGGTGGCTGCGCCGCTTTGACCTCTACGAACACCGCCATAAGCAGATTCAAGAGCTGAGCAGAGGTATGCAACAGAAGGCGCAGATTATCGCCACGCTGTTGCACGAACCGGATCTGATTGTCATCGACGAGCCGTTTTCAGGCCTGGATCCCATCAATACTCGTCTGGTGAAGGAGATTCTGGAAGAGGAGCGGCAGGCGGGTAAGGCCATCATCATGTCTACGCACCAGATGTACCAGGTGGAGGCGCTGTGTAACCGTATTGTGCTGATCAACAACGGGCGCAGCGTGCTTTATGGCGAGGTGGGGCAGATCAAGCGCAACTTTTCGGGCAATGCTATCACCGTACAGGGGCAGGGCGATTTCGAAGCGTTGCCCGGCGTGCTGGACGTGCGGCGGCACAACAGCGCCTGGCACATGGCGCTGCAGCCGGGTGTGGCTCCACAACAGATTTTTCGCGCGTTGGCGCTGCAAGAGGAAGCCCACATCGAGCGGTTTGAAGTGGCCGAGCCTACGCTGGAGGATATCTTCGTGAGCGTTGTCCAGGGCGTAGGTCAGGGCGCTGAGCAGGAGGTGGACGGGGAAGCTGAGCAAGTGATGGAGAGCAGCGATGCGTAACTATTGGCTCGTTGCCCGTCACGAATATGGCAAGATTGCGCGTAAACGGACGTTCCTGCTATCGGCGTTGGGCTTTCCGCTGATCCTGACGATCATCATCGCGGTCTCTGTGGTGCTGGCCGTCGGGGCTGATGACAATCGCCCCCTGGGCTATGTCGATATGAGCGGGTTGCTCTCCGACGACGTCACCGTGCCGCTGACCGCTGAGAACGAGGAGATGGTGCCCATCCAATCCTTCCCCGACGAGCCGTCTGCCCGCGAGGCGCTGCAGCAAGGGACCATTCAGGCCTATTACATCGTGCCGCCCGACTATCCCGACGGGCAGCAGCGTATTGCCCTGTTCTACCAGGAGGAAGAGCCGGGCGACG
>CAZRTM010000133.1:6244-10063 GCA_964602995.1 uncultured Ardenticatenaceae bacterium | reverse complement strand
CCTCGCTGTGGCACACTCCGGTTTTTCAGTATTCAGTGTTCAGTTGGTAGTAATCAGTGGGTCGGTAATCGGTAGGTCGGTAATCGGTAATCAGTTACTGACTCATATGGCATACGGAACACGGATTACGGAACACGGATTACGGAATACCGATTACGGAATACTGACCACTGACCTACCGAATACCGGAGCTTGCCTTGGACGGTAAATACGATGCAGTGCGGCGGCGCATTATGGTGGCGCTATTTACGGGGCAAAGCCTGTTCACGGCGGCGACGATTGCGGCGTTTACGTTAAGCCCGATTATTGCGGCGGACCTGGCGGGGCGTGATGGGGCGGCAGGGTTGCCCAGCACCACGACGCTTGTCGGGCGGGCAGCGCTGGCCTATCCGGCGGGGTGGATGATGGACCGCATCGGGCGACGGCTGGGGTTGTCGCTGGGCTTTCTGCTGGGTATTGCGGGCGCTGTTATTTCCGTGGTCGCCATTCTGGGCGGCTCCTTTGCTGGCTTTCTGGCGGGCGCATTTCTGATAGGCGGCATGCAGGGCATCACCGACCAGGGCCGTTACGTGGCGGCTGAGGTGGTTTCTGCTGCGGGGAAGGCGCGGGCCATTGGCATCATCGTCTTCGCCGGCACGCTGGGAGCCGTGGGTGGCCCGCTGCTGGTCAGCCCCTCGGAACAGTGGGTGTTGCGCGAGGGCATCCCCGGCGCAGTAGGGCCGTTTGTGGCGGCGACTGCTCTGCTGGTGCTCGGCGTGACTATCATTTTCCTGATGCTGCGGCCCGATCCGTTGCAGGTGGGGCGTTGGTTGGAGGAGAAAACGGGCGGGTTGCAGCAAAAAGTGACGGCTGCCACAAGCAGTTCCGCGCCCCGCATCTGGGTCCTTTTCCAACGGCCAGAGCTGAGGCTGAGCCTGTTGACTATCGGCATCGGTCAGTTGGTAATGATTATGCTGATGGTGATCACGCCTCTGCACATGTCTCACCATGCGCACGGCACAGAGCAGATTTCGTGGGTCATTATGGCGCACACGCTGGGCATGTTTGGCCTTTCAGGGGTTAACGGCTGGCTCATTTCGCGCTTTGGTCGCGTGCCGATGATTATCGCCGGCTCGCTGATTATGATAGCCTCGGCAGTGATGACGCCGCTGGTGGTTGATGTGCCGTTGCTGGGGCTGGCCCTCTTCTTGTTGGGGTTAGGCTGGAACATTTGCTTTGTAGCCGGTTCGGCCATGCTCACCGACGCGGTCACGGCAGACGAGCGGGGGCGCGTGCAGGGCGCCAGCGAGGCGATAGTGGCGCTGGCTTCTGGCGCGGGCAGTGTGGGAGCGGGCTTTCTGTTTGAGCGGTCGGGCATGCTGCTGCCGGCTGTGGTAGGCATCGCCTTTTGCCTGGTGCTGCTGGGCGTCATGTTGTTTGCGGCGCTGCCGGGCCGCGTGGCGTTACAGCGGGGAGGATATGGTGACTGATGCGGGTATTGGAGGTGCGTGGTGACGAATGAAGAACAGCAAGAGGTGCTAATTTGTGAAATTTGCAGGGCGCCGATGGTGCAGGAGCTACAGGATTATAAGGTGGAGTGGGAAGGGCAGGAGCTGATTATTGAGGATGTGCCGCTGTGGGTTTGCCGGCAGTGCGGCTACACCATGTTGGAGGATGACGTGGCGGAGGCGGTGGAGGATATGTTGGCGCACATGGATACGGTGATTAGCGACGAAGAAGAGTAGCGGGCAGGGCGAACAGGGGTTAGACAAAAAAAGAGCGCCACATGGGCACTGGGCCACATGGGCGCTCTTTTTCACTTAATTAATAAGACTTGAGATACCGGGTCAGGCTGCGCGCTGTATCGCGCCGACTATAAACAATAGCACGACAGCGCCCAGGATGGCGACCAGCAAGCCTTCGATACTGAACGTGTCCACGCTGATATTAAAGAGGCTTACGAGGAAACCACCGATAACGGCGCCTACGATGCCTACAATGATATTGGCGATCGGACCCATGCTGCTGTTCGTGCCCATGATCATGCTGGCAATCCAGCCAGCTACTGCACCCAGAATAATCCATAAAAGTATGTTAACTAACATCTCTTAACCTCCTGCTTCTAATTTTGTCAAGTAGATGGAACCGGACTCGGTTAGAATCTCGTTTCCAGGTCAGGCGGAGCGGTTTCTCCGTTACAAACAAACTTTAGTCCCGGAGCAAACGCCTTGCCCTTAATACAGTAATAAGCGTAATCAGAACCCTCCTTCAAATCAATATGCAAGGGTATAAAAAGGGTTATATATCGCGATATATTACGGGGTCTGAACTATGATTTGTTTGATTAAATGATTGACTATGATTGGAAGGAGCCAGGAGAAAATCATAGTGAATCAGGGAATCATTTTAATCATAGTTCGGAACTATGATTCATCTGATTAAATGATTAACTATGATTGGGCCGCTCTCGAGGGGAATCATAGTGAATCAGGCAATCATTCTAATCATAGTTCGGAACTATGATTCATCTGATTAAATGATTGACTATGAAGGAGCCGTTCTCGAGAGAAAATCATAGTGAATCAGTAAATCATTCTAATCATAGTTCCGACCATGATTCATCTGATTAAATGATTAACTATGATTGGGCTGTTCTCGAGAGAAAATCATAGTGAATCAGTAAATCATTCTAATCATAGTTCCCACACATAAATCATAGTCATTTTTTACACCTGCACCTTATGGTATACTCAGGGTGCCAGACATTGAGCATCTCGATAAACTGCCGTTAAATAGCGTTTAGCACCTCGGGAGTGACGATGGGTATGAACGACCAGATGTACGAGCAGAAATTGGCTGCCTTTGAAGAGCGGATCGCGCGTGGCGAGAAGATTGAACCGGGCGACTGGATGCCTGAGGAGTATCGTCGACAGCTTGTTCGCATGATTTCGCAGCATGCGCATAGTGAGATTGTGGGCATGTTGCCTGAGGGGGCCTGGATTACGCGTGCGCCTAACCTGCGCCGCAAGATGGTGTTGTTGTCTAAAGTGCAGGATGAGGCGGGGCACGGGCAGTACCTCTACCATGCCGCTGAAACGTTGGGCGCTACCCGCGAGGAGATGCTGGAGGCGTTGCTGGACGGGCGAGCCAAGTATGCCAGTGTTTTCAACTATCCCACGCTGACCTGGGCCGATAACGGCGTGATTGGCTGGCTGGTGGATGGGGCGGCGATTAAGAACCAGACGATGCTGGCGCAATGCTCTTACGGCCCCTATTCGCGGGCCATGGTGCGCATTTGTGCTGAAGAGGGCTTCCACATGCGGCAGGGCAAGGAGATGTGCATCCGCTATGCCCAGGGCACGCCGCAACAGCGGGAGATGCTGCAAGACGCGATCAACCGCTGGTGGTGGCCGACGCTGATGATGTTTGGTTTGCCCGACGAGAAATCGACCAACAGTGAAGTGCTGATGCGTTGGGGTGTGAAGACGAAGAGCAACGACCAGTTGCGCCAGCAGTTTGTGAACGAAATGGTGCCCGAAATCTACGCGCTGGGCCTTAGCGTGCCGGACCCCGACCTCTATTATGATGAAGAGAGCGGCAACTGGGTTTACGGCGATATTGACTGGGACGAGTTCTGGCGCGTGGTGAAGGGCGACGGCCCCTGCAACGAAGAACGGCTCTCCGCCCGCCGCAAAGCGCACGAAGACGGCCGCTGGGTGCGTGAGGCGGTGGAGGCGTACGCTGGTAGAACGGTGGTTGGTGGCCGGTGAGCGGTAATCCGTAATCGGTAGGCGGTAATCCGTAAGCGGTAATCCGTAATCCGTAATCCGTAAGCGGTAA
>CAZRTM010000133.1:0-6144 GCA_964602995.1 uncultured Ardenticatenaceae bacterium | reverse complement strand
GTATGTTCGCCCCCGCAAGGGATAAGAAGTATCGGATGCCAACGGAGTATCATACGCGGACGATGATGGACAAATTGAGAGATTAGAGATTGGATTCTCTGCCACGAATTTCACTAATTACGTACTGCTCGGGCCGGTCTCCGACCGCGCCCGCTGCTGGTGGCGCGGTCGGGAGACCGGCCACAGCAACAACGAGGAGACCGGCCACAACAAATGTGAAGATGAAAAAATTCGTGGTAATTCGTGCAATTCGTGGCAAAAACCCAATCTCCAATCTCCAGTCTCCAATTCTCCAGTAACCATATGCTAAATTCTGCCCTGATCGAGAAACTTATTGCAATGGCCGATGACGAATTGGTGTTGGCGCACCGGGATTCGGAGTGGTGTGGGCATGCGCCGATTTTGGAGGAGGACATTGCCTTCGCTAATATTGCCCAGGATGAGCTGGGGCATGCGCGGTTGTGGTATGAGCGCGTGCAAGAGCTGGACGGCACTGAGCCGGACCGGCTGGTCTTCCTCCGCGAGGCTCCAGATTGGCGCAATGTGCGCATGGTGGAGCTGCCGCGTGGGGATTGGGCCTTTAGCATGGTGCGCCAATATCTGTTTGATGCCTTCGAGATGGCGCGGCTGGAACGGCTGGTGGAGAGCGCCTATGAGCCGCTGGCCCAGGCCGCTGCCAAAGTAATGCAGGAGGAGCAGTATCACCTGCGCCACACTTCTAGCTGGATGCGGCGTCTGGGACTGGGCACGGAAGAGAGCAACCGGCGCACGCAGCAGGCGCTGGAGCAGTTGTGGCCTGAGGTCTGGCAGCTTTTCACGCCTCTGCCACAGGAGGCGCTGTTGGTCGAGGCAGGCTACGTGCCCGACCCGGCACAGTTGGCGGCAGAGTGGGAGGAGGCGGTGCGCCCCTTCCTGCACGAGACGGGGCTGCAGCCGCCCGATAATCCTGGCGGCGAGCCGGAAGGGCGTGAAGTCCACACGCCGCACCTGGAGCAGTTGCTTGGCGAGCTGCAAGAGGTGGCGCGGCTGGACCCCGAGGCTGAGTGGTAGGGGATGGTGTAATGGTTAAGCCGTTGACTGCAGAGGTCGTATGGAAGGCGCTGGAAGAGGTGAAAGACCCTGAGATTCCGGTTGTCTCCGTGGTTGAAATGGGCATTGTGCGTGAGGTCACTGTTGGTGAAGATGACGTGCTGGTAAAGATGACGCCAACTTTCTCCGGCTGCCCGGCGCTGCACGTGATGCAGGAGGAGATTGAGCAGCGTGTGCAGGCTCTGGGGGTGGAGAAGGTGACGGTGGAAACGGTGCTGTACCCGCCGTGGAGCAGCGATTGGATTACGGACGAGGCGCGGCAGAAGCTGAAAGGGTTTGGCCTGGCGCCACCACCGCGCCACGGCGGCCGCGTGCCGGTAACGTTCCACGAGCCGGTGGCCTGTCCTTATTGCGATTCAAAGAATACGAGTGTAAAGAATACGTTCGGCCCAACCTTGTGCCGCGCGATTTATTATTGTAACGAGTGCCAGCAACCGTTTGAGCAGTTTAAGGCGTTGTAGAGGGTGGCAAAAATGCGAGAGAAACTACAAGAAGCGTTACTTGCAGCAAAAGGGGGGGAAGAGGAGAAGGCGCGGCTTTTGTTGGCCCAATATCTGCGCGAGGAGCCGGATTATGTGCCGGGGTGGGTGTTGCTGAGTAAGCTGGCGACGTCCGATGTGCAGAAAGTGGCCTTTTTGCGCAAGGTGCTTTCTCTGGACCCTGACCATAAATATGCGTTGGAAGAGATGGGGCGGCTGACCGGCGCAACCCCGCCAGAGATTTCGCAGCAGATGGCGGTGGAAGCGGGCCAGGTGGAGCCGGAAGAGCAGGCTGCGGCGCAGATGGAGATGGACGTGGTGGAGGAAAGCGTCACGCCGTACGCGGAAGCGGTTGTCGGGGCCGATACGCCGGACGCCGGCGCTGGGCAGGATGTTGTCGAGATGGAAGGGGCAGAGGTTGAGGAAGCGCTGCCCTGGGAGGAGGCGCCCTTGCCCTGGGAAGAGGAGCTGCAGGAAGCGACAGGGGAGGAAGAGGCGTTTGTTGAGACGGAAAGCGCGGAAGAAGACCTGGACTGGTTCTTGCCCGAGCTGGACGATGAGGTGCTGGCAACTATCGAAGAAGTGCCTACGCCGGCGCCTGAGGAAGAGGAAGAGTTTGACTTCTCTATCTTTGATATAGATGAGGGCGCAGGAGAGCTGGCGGCGCAAGAGAGCCTGGACGAAGATCTGTTTGATTACGAAGGTGAATCATTTGAAGCGCAGGCCAGCGGCGACACGATGCCAGCCTGGATGACTGAGGGCGTAGTGGAGGAAGGGGAGGCGCCCGTGGTGCGTGAAGCGGATGCGGAGGAGAGCAATCTGCTTGACGAGGACAATTTACCTGACTGGCTGCAGGAAGAAGAGCCGGACGCCGAATGGCTGGGCGAGGCTGAAGTGTTGGAGGAAAGCACGGCGGAGAAGGAGGCCAGACTGAGAGCGGCAATGGCCGAAGGTCAGAAGCGACGCCTGGAAGAGGCTGTCGAACCCGCCGGCACGTCGCGCTGGGTGATCACGGCCCTCGTCGTCCTGGCCCTGATTGTGTTCCTGGCAGCCGTTTACTTTGCGGCGGTTTATTTGATCTAAATTTGGGACACAGATTACTCAGATTACACAGATAAAAAAATAAAAAAAGAGCCAGGGCGCTATGTCTCTGGCTCTTTTCTACTCTAATTTCTCCGCGGTTCTCCGTGCTACGTCCCTTACGCCTCCTGCTGCTCCTTCTTCAGGAAGTTGAGCAGGACGGTGTGCAGGATGCCGCCGTTGCGATAGTACTCGATTTCGACGGGGGTGTCGCAGCGGCAGATGGTGTCGAACAGGAGCTCGCTGCCGTCGGCGCGCACGGCTCTGACGGTGACTGTCTGGCCCGGGCGCAGGTCGTCGGTCAGGTTCACGGTGCTGAAGACCTCGGTACCGTCCAGGCCCAGCGTGTCGGCGTTTTCGCCGCGCATGAACTGCAGGGGCATCACGCCCATGCCAATGAGGTTGCTGCGGTGGATGCGCTCGTAGCTGTCGGCGATGACCATCTTCACGCCCAGCAACAGGACGCCCTTGGCTGCCCAGTCGCGGGAGCTGCCCATGCCGTAATCCTTACCGGCAAGGACGACCAGCGGCGTGTTATCTTCCTTGTACTTCATCGCCGCCTCGTAGATGGTCATAATCTTGTTTTCGGGCAGGTAGTTGGTCCAGCCACCTTCTGTGCCCGGAGCCATCTCGTTGCGCAGGCGTATGTTGGCGAACGTGCCGCGGGTCATGACGCGGTCGTTGCCGCGCCGCGAACCGTAGGAGTTGAAGTCGCGCCGCTTTACGCCGTTGTCAATGAGATACTGCCCGGCCGGGCTATCCGGAGCGATAGCGCCCGCGGGAGAGATGTGGTCTGTGGTGGTGGAGTCGCCTACTTTAACCAGCGCGCGCGCACCCTCGATGTTCGTAATCGGCGGTACTTCCGGCGTCAGCTCGTCGAAGAAAGGCGGTTCCTGGATATAGGTCGAATCCGGATCCCAATCATACAGCTCGCCGCCCCTCGTGGGGATTTCGTTCCACATCTCGTTGGAGTCGTAGATGTTACCGTACTCGTCATGGAACATCTCGGCCGTAATCGAGGTATCAATTGCTTCCTGAATTTCGGCGTTGGTGGGCCAGATATCGCGCAGGTAGACTTCCTGCCCATTTTTGCCCTTGCCCAGCGGCTCGTTGAGCAGGTCGATGTTGGTGGTGCCGGCCAGCGCGTAAGCTATGACCAGCGGCGGGGAGGCCAGGTAATTGGCGCGCACCTGGGGGTGGATACGCCCGGCGAAGTTGCGGTTGCCGCTGAGGACGGCCGTTGCTACCAGGTCAGTTTCTGTCACGGCGCGAGCCACTTCTTCCGGTAGCGGGCCGGAGTTACCAATGCAGGTGGTGCAACCATAGCCCACAATGTGGAAGCCCAGGGCCTCCATGTAGGGAATCAGCCCTGCTTGCTCCAGATAGCGGGTGACTACTTTGGAGCCGGGAGCCAGGCTGGTCTTGACGTATGGTTTCACCTGCAGGCCGTGTTCCACCGCCTTTTTAGCCAGCAGCCCCGCGCCCAACATCACGCTGGGGTTGGAGGTGTTGGTGCAACTGGTAATGGAGGCGATGACTACTGCGCCGTGACCAATCTCGACGTTGTGTCCATTGGAGATGACGGCGGTGCGCTCCAGGTCTTTCTTTTTCAGTTCATAGCCGCGCTCGGAAATAGGCGCCTGCAGCACTTCGTGGAAGCGCGGTTTCATTTCGGCCAGTGGCACGCGGTCTTGCGGGCGCAGCGGGCCGGCGAGGCTGGGCTGCACATCGCCCAGGTCCAGCTCCATCAACTCTGTGTATTCGGGGTCAGGAGTGTCTGCGCTGTAGAACAATCCCTGCGCCTTCGTATATTCCTCAACCATGGAGACCAGCTCTTCCGGGCGACCAGTGCGGCGCATATAGCGCAGCGTCTCTTCGTCTACCGGGAAGAAGCCCATCGTGGCGCCATATTCGGGGGACATATTGCCGATGGTGGCGCGGTCGGGCAGGCTGATGGTGCGCACGCCCGGGCCATAGAATTCGACGAACTTGCCCACCACGCCGTGGTCGCGCAGCTTCTCGGTTACGGTCAGCACGAGGTCGGTGGCAGTGGCGCCTTCGGGTAGATGGCCAGTCAGTTTGAAGCCGATGACTTCGGGAGTCAGCATGTAGATGGGCTGGCCTAGCATCACGGCCTCGGCCTCGATGCCGCCCACGCCCCAGCCCAGAACGCCCAGGCCGTTAATCATGGTCGTGTGCGAGTCGGTGCCTACCAGGCTGTCGGGGAAGGCGACGACGCTGCCATCTTCCTCTTCGCGGGTCATGACCACCTGGGCCAGATATTCCAGATTGACCTGGTGTACGATGCCCGAGGCGGGGGGAACGACTTTGAAGTTCTCGAACGCTTCCTGGCCCCATTTCAAAAATTCGTAACGTTCGCGGTTGCGTTCAAATTCTCGTTCGGCGTTGATGAACAGCGCCGCCGCGGAGCCGAACATATCGACCTGTACGGAGTGGTCGATGACCAGGTCTACAGGCACATGGGGGTTAATTTTCTTGGGGTCGCCGCCCAGCCGGGCCATTGCCGAGCGCATGGCGGCGAGGTCTACAACGGTGGGCACGCCGGTGAAATCCTGCAAAATAACGCGCCCAGGCATAAAGGCCATGTCGTCGTTGGCAGGCTCTTTGGCGTTCCAGGAGGCCAGCTTTTCCACATCCTCTGCCTGCACCAGGTAGCCATCTACATTGCGCAGCAGGGTCTCCAGCAAAATCTTAATCGAAAAGGGCAGGCGGTCCACATGCCCAATGCCGTCTTCGCTCAGTTTGCTCAAGCGGTAGTAATAAATGTTGCTCCGCCCCGGTAATAGCGCACGTGCGCCAAAATGATCATACCGTTCTGTCATTGCTCACCTCGTATTTGTGGTTTGTCGGTTCGTTAGCCGTATGAAAAGTTAAGTATCTATATTGCGGGATGAGGACGCCTCAGCTTCCTCTTTGCAATTATATCAGATTGGCCAGCGGTGACAGGCTCCTTTTAAGAATGCTGTCGCGCTTCTAGTATAGCTGGGTCTTATAAGAATCTCATAGCTGCTGCAGAATTCAATTCTGCAGCTAGAAGAGGAAAGATGTTAAAACATGTTGAGGTTTCCGGGTTACATCGCGCGTTTTAGGAACAGGGTTTGTGGTTGTATCTGGGAGGGGGGTTGGTTGAGGGCTGAGACCAGCTCCCAGCCTTTCTGTCCGGCCTCTTGCAGATAGGCCCACACGGTAGGGCAGGTTTCCAGCGCGTCGTTGGGGTCTTCGCTGGTGGGTGGGATGGTGCCCTGCCACTCGCCGTTCACAAATGTGATGCGCCCATTCTGCATGGCGCAAACGCGGTATTCGAATTGTTGGGACATGGTTGGTTCTCCGGTTGGTGTGGGTGGACGGTTGGCGGTATTCGGTGGGTCGGTATTCGGTGGGTCGGTAATCGGTGAGTCAGTAATCGGTATTCAGTGGGTCAGTATTCAGTGGGTTGGTGGATGGTAGGTGTGGTTGGCAAGAGTCTGTTGAAAAA
>CAZRTM010000132.1:4751-10100 GCA_964602995.1 uncultured Ardenticatenaceae bacterium | reverse complement strand
TCAGGAGACCGGCCCGAGCTATATGAAAAGGGAGACCGGCCCGAGCGATAGGTACAACATCCTTGCGACTGTGGCGTGCGGGTGGCAGGGCTGCGGGCTACACTTTCTGCAGCAGCATTCCCTCGCGCTCGAGGCTTTCTACCGCTTCCTCCCAGTTGGGGGGTCTTTCGCGGCGATATGCTTCAATCTCCTCATCAACGTCCCAATCAACGTAGCGGTGGCTGGCGTTCCAATCTTCGCCATCCCACTCCAGGATGGCGTATTTGGCGCGGCGGTCGCCATCTCCCGCAGCGCTTACGGAGCTGACGTTGACGAGCTGGATATCGTTCCAGTGCCTTATGGAGGGGATGTGCAGATGGCCGAAGGCGAGGGTGTGTAAGACCAGGTGGCCTACTAAATCACGCAGATCATCGTCACTCTGGCGTATTTCGCCCCAGATTTCCTTCTGCCGCTTCACGCTGGGGAAGATGATCTGGTTCACATCTTTGGGGTTGGCATGAACGATGAGCAGGTCGTCACGAGGGTTGACGGTGGGCGAGATGCGGCGCAGGAAGGGCAGTTCCCTCAGCCAGGCCCGGTCCATGGGAGGGAGCTTTTCGACTGTCCAGGAGGTCAAGTCATGAATGTATCGTATTCGTTCACGCGCTTCTTCTTCGATATCGTCAGAGAGAAGGGGTAGGCCCTCGATCCACTCGTCCGTATTGCCATAGATGCAGGCGATATCTTCGCGGCTCTTGAGCAGAGCAACGCATTCGGCCGGGCGCGAGCCGAGGTAGCAGAGGTCACCGGCAAAAAAGATGCTGTCGAATTGCCCCTGTTCGTCTATATCCTTGAGAACAGCTTCGAGCGCTGTGAGGTTGCCGTGTACGTCAGAGAAAATAGCAACTCGCATGGGTTCCTCCTGGTGGTGGGGATTGGAGATTGGAGATTAGAGATTTGGGTGCTGCAAATTTTCGTGTTGTGATTAGGATAGTTCTATTATATTAGATCTTGCTCAATTGTGGAGCGTTCGCGTTCTAGGATTTCGCGTAGTTTGTCGCGGCGGGCGGCGCCGCTGAGCGTTTCCAGGACGCGCACGCCGAGGGGGTCAATCTCTTCGCGCAGGAGGTGTAGCTCCTCGGCTGTGGGCGGCTCGGTGGTGGGAATGGGGTCGGGAAGAAGCAGATCGAAGCCAGTTTTGGCCTTCAGGTGCGAGAGGGAGACGCCGGGGTGCAGGCTGAGCAGGCGCATGTGGCCGCTCTCAGGCTCGAAATCGAACTGGCCCAGGTCGGAGATGAGGTAACGAGGGCCACTGCCGGCGCGCCGCTCAGGAGCGTGGCCCAGGCCACTGCGGAAATCTAGCTCTTTGACAAAGGTATGCCGCCCGTGGCGCGGTACGTAGAGACAAACGTGTTCCTCAAAGATGGTGACGTCGGGGATGCCGCCGGAACCGGGCAGACGCAGACGCGGGCGTTCGTAATCGCTGCCGATGAAGACGTTGTTGAAGTTGCCGTAGGGGTCAACCTGGCCCGGCCGGAAGAACTCTTTGGGACCGAAACGGGGCAGCCAATCCAACGCGCCGGAGACGAAGCCGAGGGTCATCAGGCCCTGGCCAATCCATAGCTCTTCGATGGTGGCCACGCCTAGCGGCGCCCAGTCGCGGCAGACGGCCTGGCCGATGGCCGAGATGAAGGTGATGTTGGGCGCGTGTGTCAGACGCGCCAGCAGGTAACCGGCGGCCACCAGCGGGGTGGCGATGCCCTGAGCCACCACTTCGCCGTCTTCAATCTGGCGGCTGATGCAAACTGATATCAGCTCGTCGATGGTATAGTCATCACTCATCTGGTGGTAGCCGCTTCCATTTGTGCAAGGTAACTGGCAAAGTCGCCACTGTTGCAGGCGGCGATATAGCGCAAAATTTCCAGCCCGTCGATAGGGTAGAGGGGATAGCAGGAGGTGGGCCAGGCGCCGTGGGGCAGGGGGACAACGGCGTTAACGGCCATGCCGGGTATATCGACCGTTTCCTGCAGCTCATCCACCACTTCTTCGGCGGTGAGGATGACGGTGCGCGCAACCAGAGCCAGCTCCAGGTCGATGGTGGGATTGCCGCCAAGCACAGCATTCCCGGCCGTGTCACATTTGAGGACGTGGATGACGGCGACGTCGCAACCAATGGCGGGAAAGGCGGTTAACGTTTCGCCGGTGTAGGGATCGGTGATGGTGCGCACGTCGGGGCGCACACTCAGCATGTCCGTTCCTTGCCAGGCGTGGCTGGGCATGAAGCCCACGTTCGCCATCTGCGCGCGCAGCCCGGAGGCGATGCTGGCCTCGCTCTCTTCGATGATTTCAATTTGCCCCTGGTTGGCGGCCTGGGTGAACATGGGAGCCAGGCCAAAGGTTTCCAGGCCGAAGTAGCAGGTGCGGGTGCGGCGGATGAGGTTGGCGCCCACCAGAAGGTCGGCGGCAAAGCCAGCGGTGAAGGCCAGTAAGGTTAGCTCGCGCGGAGGGGTGGGGCGCTCAATGAGCGCGCGTACAAAGCGGACCGGACGGCGGTAAAGCGTCATGCCGCCCAGAGCCAGCGTATCCCCGTCATTGACCAGGGCGGCAGCATCTTGCAGGCTCAGGCGCTTATCTGCATTCATTGTCTTGGGCCGGAATGAGAAAAGCGCCGGGTCTCATTAATTTCCCGGCGCCTGTGGTGCTTTGTTGATTTATCGTTCCCGTTCCAGGACCAGATCTATCAGGTCATCCAACTGCTCCCGCGCGGGAGAGCCGGGCAGTTGATAGAGGGCCTGCCGGGCGCGAGTTGCCATCTCATCTGCCTCGGCCTGGGCCAGTTCCACAGCCCCGGATTCGCGCAGTTGTAGCATCATCTGTTCGATGGGGTCCACCTCGGCTTCGGCAACGCTGACATCGGCATGGGCGCTGTGGCGCCCGTTTTTCAGGGCCATGGCCCCGGCGCCCTTAATGACGTCGGCGCCGACGGGCTTACCCATCTTTTCGGGGTCGCCGATGATGTCCAGAATATCATCCACAATCTGGAAGGCCAGCCCCAGATAGTGGCCATAGTCGCGCAGGGCCTCGACCACTTCCTCGTCGCCGTTGCCTAACAGGGCTGCCATCTCCGCCGACGCCTGGAAAAGGCTGGCGGTCTTGCGGGTGATAATCTCCTTGTACGTTTCCCGGTTCATCTTGCCCGATTTGGCGGCCGCGGCCTGCAGCGTTTCGCCTTCCACCAACTGCACCGTGGCATCGGCCATCAGGCTGTTCAGGCGAGCGCCGTAGGGCGCCATCATCTCGTATACTTTGGCGAAGAGATAATCTCCGGTGAGGAGGGCGAAGGTGCGCCCCCAACGAGCGTGTACAGTGATTTTGCCGCGACGCGTCAGGCTATGATCGTTGATATCGTCATGCACCAGCGTTGCCGTGTGAACGAGTTCAACGGCGGCTGCCAGTGGTACAACCCGACTGATGTCTTTGCCGCCTGCTGCCAGGTACGACAAAAAGATAAGACGGGGACGAATGCGCTTGCCCCCGGAACTGATAATGTGATGGCTGGCGTCGTTCAGTACGTCGACGTCGCTTTCCACGACGCGCCGTAATTTCTCTTCTACAGCGTCAAGACTTTCCTTGAGCGCATCACTAACCATGATGTTTGCCTCGTTCACAACTTTCAATTTTTTTTGAACGGTTTATACACTTAATCCCATTATAGAATGTGAAGGATAGTCAGTCAAGCAAATTGTGAAAGAAAACGCAAGCGTTTTGTGCCTTTCTAATTCCTTCATTTTGCCACACTTACCCTGATGTTATAATCGTCTCCGTTACTGAGCAAAAGCAGAGACAGGAAAAGTAGAAAGGGTTAATGTGCCCTTTTACGCTATGGAGCCAGGGCAAATCAGACATATCGATGAGTTTAACAGACGAGTATGACACTATTGTAGTCCTCGATTATGGGTCGCAATATTCCCAGCTAATTGCGCGACGCATTCGTGAAGCAAATGTTTATTGCGCGCTGGTTTCGTGGCAAACGCCGGCCGAGAGCGTGTTGGCCCTGCGGCCCAAGGGGTTTGTGCTGAGTGGTGGGCCGAGCAGTGTCTATGACGAAGGGGCGCCTACGCTACCGCGCTATGTGTTGCAGAGCGGCGTGCCGGTGCTGGGTATCTGCTATGGCATGCAGTTGTTGGTGAACGCCCTGGGCGGCCGGGTGGCGGCGGGCGAGCGGCGCGAATATGGGCCGGCCACGCTGCAGGTGGACGCCAGCGACAGCGCGCTATTTCGCGGCTGGCGGTTGAGTCATGGCGTGACAGGAGTGGGGGATGAGCCGGATGAGGATGATATTGCGCAACAACGGGTCTGGATGAGCCACGGCGACCGCGTCGAGGCGCTGCCTGCTGGCTTCCGCACCCTGGCGCACACGGCAAACTCGCCCCACGCGGCAGCCGCCGATTCTCGCCGCCATTACTACGCGGTGCAGTTCCACCCCGAAGTGTCGCACACGCCTCAGGGCTACAAGCTGCTGCGCAATTTTGCCATCGACATCTGTGGCTGCACGCCGGACTGGACGATGCAAAACTTCATCCAGGAGCAGATTGAGGAGATCCGTGCCCAGGTGGGTGAGGGGCAGGTGCTGCTGGGTCTCAGCGGCGGCGTCGATTCGGCGGTCGCGGCGGCGCTCATCCATCACGCGATTGGCGACCAGCTGACCTGTATCTTTGTGGACCACGGCCTGTTGCGGCAGCGGGAAGCGGAGCAGGTAGTGCAAACGTTCCAGCGCGAGCAGGGGATGCGCCTGGTGGCGGTCAATGCCGTGGAAGAGATGTTGGAAGCGCTGGAGGGGGTTACCGACCCCGAGGCCAAGCGGCGCATTATTGGCGAGAAGTTTGTGCGCATCTTTGAGCGAGAGGCGAAACGGCTGGGCCAGATTGACTTTCTGGCGCAAGGCACCATTTATCCAGACGTGATTGAAAGCGCCACCACAGACCAGCCAGAGGCGCAGACGATTAAGACCCATCACAATGTGGGCGGCTTGCCCGAGGAGATGGATTTTGAGCTGGTAGAGCCGTTGCGCATGTTGTTTAAGGATGAGGTGCGGCGGTTGGGGGTCGAGCTGGGCCTGCCCGACAGCATCATCTGGCGGCAACCTTTTCCGGGGCCGGGGCTGGCCATTCGTTGCCTGGGCCTGGTTACCTGGGAACGGGTGGAACGGCTGCGCGCCGCCGATGCTATTTTTCTGGACGAGCTGACCCATGCAGGCATGTTGCGCGACGATACGGCGCAGGCTTTTGCGGTGCTGCTGCCAGTGCGCAGTGTGGGGGTGATGGGCGACGGGCGCACCTATGAAGAGGTGGTGGCGCTGCGGGCCGTTAC
>CAZRTM010000132.1:1931-4651 GCA_964602995.1 uncultured Ardenticatenaceae bacterium | reverse complement strand
GTCTAACAACTACACTCTAACCTATTGAAGGAGGGTTAATGGATTACGGAAGAATTTTTTCGCGCAGTTGGCAGTTGGTCTGGAACAACAAGTTCCTGTTCGTTCTGGGTTTTTTGGCTGCGCTCGGCAGTGGTAGCAGTGGCGGCAGCGGCCAGACCAATTTTCAGTTCTCTGAAGCGGATATTCCACCAGGGATTGAGCAAAATTTGGAACGCTTTTTCGCCGCTCTGGCGCCCATTATGATCGGGCTGCTATGTATTGGCCTGTTGCTGGGCATCATCCTGTGGCTGGTGCGCCTGACGAGCCAGGCTGGTCTGATCAGCGCGGCGGCGCGCCTGGATGCCGGTGAAAACGTCTCCCTGGGCAGCGCGCTCTCTGAAGGGTGGCGCTACCTGATGCGGATGGTAGGGTTAAACGTTGTCCTTTACTTACCGCTGTGGATTGTGGCCATTGTCTCCTTCGTGGGCATTATCGCTGCCTTTGGTGGGGTGGCCGCTGTGCTGGCAACCGCCCAGGAGGGTGCTGGAGGGCCAGCTGCTGCGGGTCTGACGGCTGCCATCGCGGGCCTCTGCTCTGTGTGCTGTGTTCTGGTCATCCTGGCCCTGATAATCAATGTGATTTATCCGTTTGCCCAGCGCGGCGTCGTTCTTGGCAATCTGGGCGTGTTCGACAGCATCGGTCACGGCTGGCGGGTTATCAGGAACAACCTTGGCGACGTGATCATGCTGATCATTCTCTTCATCGTACTGGGCATTCTGTTCGGCCTCGTCGTATCGCTGGTGCTGCTCCCACTGGGTTTACTCGCTATTGGACCGACGGTTTTCGGCATGATCACCGGAGGCACGCCCAGTACAGGGGATATCATCTACCTGATAGTGGCTGGACTGGCGATTGCCCTGATCAGCGCCGTCATCAACTCCATTTACGTGACCTTCCGCTCCGTAGCCGTTACACTCGCTTATCAGGAATTTCTGGAGAAGCCGAAAGCGGTATGATATGAGCGAACAAACGACACGTATCCTGGGCATTGAAACGTCTTGTGATGAAACGGCGGCAGCCGTTGTCGAGAATGGCGTGAACATTCTGAGCAATGTCATCGCCAGCCAGACCGAGCTTCATGCCCAATATGGCGGTGTCTTTCCCGAGGTAGCCTCGCGCAAACACATCGAAGTGATCCATGCTGTCATCGAAGAAGCGATGAGCGGGGCTTACCTGGGCTTTGAAGATCTGGATTGCATTGCCGTCACACGCGGGCCGGGGCTGGTCGGCTCGTTGCTGGTGGGCGTCAACGTGGCCAAAGGACTGGCGCTGGCGCGCAACAAGCCGCTGCTGGGTGTGAACCACATCGAAGGCCACATCTATTCGTTGTGGCTGACAGAAGCGGCTCCCGAAATTGAGTTCCCCATTCTGACATTAGTGGTCAGCGGCGGGCACACAGAGCTTTACCTGATGACCGGCCATCTGCAATACCGGCGGCTGGGCGGTACACTGGACGATGCCGCCGGGGAAGCGTTCGACAAGGTAGGACGCCTGCTGGAGTTGCCCTATCCGGGAGGACCGGCCATTGACCGCATTTCTGAGGAGGGCAACCCGCGCGCTTTCAGCTTTCCGCGCGCTGTTATGGACGAAGGATATGATTTCAGTTTCAGCGGACTGAAGACGGCTGTGCTGCGCGAGGTGCAACGGTATGACGAGGGGCGGATGCCCGTCGCCGACCTTGCCGCCAGTTTCCAGGCGGCGGTGGTCGAAGTGCTGGCGGAGAAGACGGCGCGCGCCGCGCAAGAACATGGTGTGACCGCCGTGCACCTGGCCGGCGGCGTCTCCGCCAACCGCGCCCTGCGCTGGGCCATGAACACGCGCCTCACTATCCCCGTGCGCTACCCACCATTGGAGCTTTGCACCGACAATGCGGCGATGATCGCCGCCGCCGCGCACCAACACTTCATCCGCGGGCGGCGTGATTCGCTGGACATGGACGTCACGCCCAGCCTGCAACTGGTCTGGTAGCCAGCGCCAGACTTAATTCTGAACCCGATAGAGGTTAATGGTATGCAAGAGAGAGAAACACGGCGGGGGGAGGCTGCGATAAGCGCTGCCTTCCAACAGGCGGCCAACACGCAAGTGGCGGCGTTGATGCCTTATTACACGTTGGGCTATCCCGACTGCGATAGCTCTTTGCAGGTGGTGGAGGCGATTGCGCCGTACAGTGACCTGATTGAGCTGGGCGTACCGTTTAGCGACCCGCTGGCCGATGGGCCAACCGTTCAGCACAGCACGCAACAGGCGCTGGCGGCGGGCGCGACCACGACCCGTTGCCTGGAGATGGTGCGCGAGCTGCGCGACCGGGGTGTGCAGACGCCATTCCTGCTCATGGGCTATTACAACCCCATTCTGGCTTATGGTGAAGAAAGGTATGTGCAGGATGCGGCGGCGGCAGGGGCCGATGGCTTTATCGTGCCTGATTTGCCGCCAGAAGAAGCGGGCGCGCTGGAGCAATATTGCCGTGATGCCGGGCTGGTGTTGGTGCACTTCCTGGCCCCCACCAGCAAGGAGCAGCGTATCGCCAGGGTGGCCCGGGATGCGCGTGGCTTCATCTACCTTGTGAGCCTGACCGGCGTCACCGGCGCGCGCTCACAGCTTGCGCACGGACTGCCGGCGTTTGTAGAGCAGGTTCGGGCCAGCACCAGCGTGCCCCTGGCGGTAGGGTTTGGGATCAGCAC
>CAZRTM010000132.1:0-1831 GCA_964602995.1 uncultured Ardenticatenaceae bacterium | reverse complement strand
AGCAGGTTCGGGCCAGCACCAGCGTGCCCCTGGCGGTAGGGTTTGGGATCAGCACGCCAGAACAGGCGGCGCAGGTGGGTGGATTTTCCGATGGCGTCATTGTGGGCAGCGCTCTGATTGACGCCGTGGACGCTGTGGCGAACACGGCAGAGAAAGCAGAGGCCGCGGCGGCGTTTGTGCGCAGCCTGCGTGAGGGGCTGCGCAGACGTTAAGGGCCACCCTGCCGTATGACGGCAGCGATGTGGGCTGCCATATCCAGATCGGGAGCGCGCACGACGAGGCTATCGACGCCACTGTCGTAGAGGCAGATGGCGTAGGTCGTTTGCCAGCAGGTGCCGCCGTCTTCCCGGCGCAGGCGCTGCTGTCCATAAGCCAGATCGGCGAAAGAGGCGTAGGCCTGAATGAACTCCCCGCGGTCCGCGCCGCTGTCCCAAACGGAGCGCAACACCATGATTAGCTGCTCGCTCTCCGGCTCGTGGAAGACGGCGTAACGGTCGCCGCCCCAACCGGTTGCTGCCCGCTCTACCTCCCAGTCGGGCAGGTGCAGCGCCAGATACTCGCGCAGCATAAACTCGCCAAAGACTGCCTCATTGATCAGCTCCCACGACGCGCCGATGGTAGTCGTGAGCACCGGCAATGTCACGAGGTCCGGAGTATCTCCGGCGTAATAGCGGTCGGGGTGAATGATCTGCTCGGTAGATTGCGGTGGATTTTGCCAGACGCGGTTCAGGCCGGCCCATCCCTCGCGCTGGTAGACGTAATCGGCAAAGTTGGTGCCCTGCAGGTAGGGGAATATGCCGCGATTGATTAAGACGGGCGGCAGATAGTCTGCATTTTGCCTGTAGGAGCGGCTGGACAGATTGATGATTTCTATCAGCTCGTTGTCGGTAAAGTAGCCCTGTTCCACATAAACCGATTGCAGTAGCTCGGCCTCGCCTTCGGCCAGGGCGCGAATGGCCAGGTTTTCTTCTAGCCCAAAGTCGCTGTCCGTAATCAGCTCCAGGTGGAAATGTTGGTCCTGGAGCGCGTGCATGAACTCGTGGGCGTAGGTCCACTTCTCCAGGGCATTGATGGAGTCGTCGTTGCTGACCACCACAAACTCGGCCGTGGCCGGGTCATAGAAGCCGAGAATGCTCTCCCCTAAATAGCGGCGCTGCAGGCCGTAGAGGTCAAAGTTCTGGGGCACAAAGTCGAAGGCGCTGAGGGCCAGGGTGTCGCGGCGGGCGTCTTCCTCTGTGTACAGGAACTGGTCAGTTAGCCGATGGCGCAGCTCGGTGCGCGAAAGCAAGGTCGGTTCCAACTCCTCCAGTTTGGCCAGGCCGCGAATTGCGGTGACGTTCGCTTCGACATTGGCCCAGATGGGCGCGTGGCGGGCCATCAGCTCGCGGTCCACGACGCGGATACGTACCGGTTCGGTCCTGGCGGAGCCGCCCTCACGGCTGGAGACGGCGGCCACGATGGTGTGCGTTCCGGCATAGGCGGGCACCCATTCGCTCGTCTGCTCCATGTCCGTTTCCAGGAGGCCGCGGAAGGCGCCGATGCCCTGTCCATTGGAGGTGACGCTAATCATGTGCACGCCGCTGCTGGCGGTGGTGGAGATGACCAGTGGTACAGGCTCTCCCAGGTTAACTACCAGCCCTTCGGCGGGCGCTGAGAGGGTAATCGTTATCGTTTCTGGCCCACGTGTGGCGGTGGGGGTCGGAGAGGGACCGGCGGTAGGCTGCGCCACAACGGCGGGCGGCGCAGGTGGCGACGCCTGAGAATTGCCCAGACGGGAAAAGATGAAGACAACGATGATGAGGCATGCCAGCACGATGAAGCCGCCCAGGCC
>CAZRTM010000131.1:0-10103 GCA_964602995.1 uncultured Ardenticatenaceae bacterium | reverse complement strand
GGCAGAAATTGCGTAACAGCAAAAATGATCAACGACGTCAACAGCAACGACAGCAATAAGAAGCCCAGGCGGCGCAACAGGTAACGGCTCATTGGGAAAACCGGAACACCTTCTTCTGCTCCTCCTGCAGCTCATGCAGCGGGATGTGGCAGAAAATGCGGTCGCCGTTTTCTGTGACGCGCCACGGCGGCGTTTGTTCCACGCAGATGTCGCCCAGGAAGCGGGGGCAGCGCGGGTGGAAGGGGCAACCTGTAGGGACATTGAGCTGGCTCATCACCTGCCCTTGCAGCCGGATCGGCTCCTGCTCGGCGTCGGGGTCGATGAGCGGAATGGCGGCCAGGAGGGCCTCTGTATAGGGGTGGTAGGGCGGTTGCAGCAGCGTTTCAGCGCCGGCCAATTCCATCAGACTGCCGGCGTAGATAACGGCAATTCTGTCTGCCAGATAGGCGACCACGGCCAGATCGTGCGAAATGAACAGAATGCTGCTGTTGCGATCCGCCTGCAGCGCCGCCAGCAGGTTGAGAATGGAAGCCTGCACCGAGACGTCGAGCGACGAGACCGGCTCATCGGCAATCAACAGGTCGGGGTTGGCGGCAAAGGCCCGCGCAATGGCAACGCGCTGCTTCTCACCACCACTCAACTGCGCGGGCAGGCGGCCGGTGTAGGACGGAGGCAGATGCACGTCCTCCAGCAGGCGCGCCACCGCCTCGTCCGCCTCTTCACGCGATAGATTTCGCAGGCGCTGCAGCGGGCGGCGCAGGGTCTGGCCCACGGTCAGGTAAGGGTTCAGCGCATCTTCAGGATTCTGGAAAACAATCTGCAAGTGGCGCATCATCTCCAGATTGCGTTCAGAAAGGCCCGAAGGCAACGGCAGATCGAGCAGCGTCATGCGCCCATCGTCGAGCGGTTGCAGGCCGATAATCGCGCGCGCCAACGTCGTCTTGCCGCTACCACTTTCGCCCACCAACCCCAGCGTCTGGCCCCGCGGTAGCCGCAGATTGACGTGATCCACGGCCGTCACCTGCTGCGCCTCTTCCCGTTTGAGCAGCTCCACAATGGAGCGCGAGACGTCGAAATGGACCGATACGTCGCGCAGCGCGAGCAAAGGTGTCTGTGGCTCGCCGTTTTCCCGTTCTGGTACAGCCACCGCTTCCCCTTCGGCGCTGATTTCGCCGGCCTGAATTTCCGGCCAGCGGTGGCAACGGACCTTGCGTCCCGGCGCCGGTTCATCTAATGGCGGTCGCTGTTCAGCACAGATCTCAATCGCCAGTGGGCAGCGGTCCACATAGATGCAGGCGTCAGGGCGCTGGCCCAGTGCCGGGATCTGGCCTGGGATGGCCTGCAACTGGATCGTGCGCTTGTTCTGGCCCAACTTAGGCACGCTATCAATCAGCCCTTGCGTGTAAGGGTGCAGAGGCTGGCGAAACAGCTCGCGCGCCGGCGCATCTTCCACCAGCTCGCCGGCATAGAGCACAGCCACGCGGTCGCAGCTCTGGGCCACCACGCCCAGGTTGTGGGTGACGTAGAGGGTGGATGTATCCCGTTCCTGCACCAGGTCGCGGAACAGGTCCAGAATGGCCGCCTGTGTGGTGACATCCAGGGCCGTGGTCGGCTCATCCAGCACCAGCAGGGATGGTTCCGTGCTCAGAGCCATGGCGATCATCACCCGTTGCTGCATACCGCCGCTTATCTGGTGCGGGTAGCTCTGGCCCACCCGTTGCGGGTCAGGAATGCGCACCATCTCCAGCAGCGACAGCGCCTTCCGGTCGGCCTCGCTGTTGTCCAGATCAAGGTGCAAGCGCAGCCCTTCTGCAATCTGCTCCTGGATGGGCAGCGACGGATTGAGCGCGGAGAGCGGATCCTGGGGCACCATTGCCAGCTCGCTGCCCCATACCCCGCGCATCTCTTTCCGTTCCAGCGCCAGCAGGTCCCGCCCCTGGAACAGAACCTGGCCATCCAGCACCCGGCCGGCGCGATCAAGGTAGCGCATCACGGTCAGAGCGATGGTCGATTTGCCTGAGCCGCTCTCGCCCACCAGCCCGTAGGTCTGGCCGGGAGCAATGGCCAGCGAGAAGTCGCGCACAGCCTCAAGCCACTCACGCCCCTGCTTATAAGCCACCGTCAGGTCGCTAATTTGCAGGACGGAGCCGTTGTGTTCGTTCATCAACCGCCTCATCAGCCGTTCTCCGGCGTCTGCAATACGCGGCGCAAACCGTCGGCCATCAGATTCACGCCAACGACCAGCAGGGCGATGGCCGCCGCCGGAAAGTAGAGCGCCCACGGCGTCTGGCCCACGTTGTGCCGCGCTTCATTGACCATCAATCCCCAATCCGGTTCCGGCGGTTGCACACCAACCCCCAGGAAGCCGAGGGAAGCAACCAGGAAGATGGCATACGAGAAACGCAGGGCAGCCTCGACCGCCAGCGCGGGCAGCACCGAGGGCAAAATCTCGCGAAAGAGAATCACAGCCAGCGGCTCACCCTGCGTGCGCGCCGCCTGCACAAATCCTTTGTTCTTGACGCTCAGGACCACGCTGCGCACCACGCGGGCCACAATGGGCGTATAAACGACGACGATGACCAGCAAGATGCCGTTGCGCGTCTGGCCCAGGGTGCCCAACAGCAACAACGCCAGCAACAAGGCCGGGATCGACAACAGGCTGTCGAAGAAGCGCATGATCAGCTCATCCACCCAGCGGCCCAGATAGCCGCTGAACAGCCCGATGCTGGTGCCGGTGATGATGGCCAATAGGGTGCCCAACCCTGCCAGGGCGAAGATATCACGCGCGCCCAGAATGACGCGGCTGAAAACGTCGCGCCCCAGCCGGTCTGTGCCGAACCAGTAGTCGGCAGAGGGCGGCTGGCGGGCATCGGCGAAGAATTGCTCATTTTCGCCAAAGGGAGCCAGCCAGGGGCCGAGCAAAGCCACCAGCAAGAAGATGACCACAATCGTCGTCCCCAGCGCCGGCGCCGGTTCAGCATAGAGCCGTCGCACGCCGCGCCAGATGCGCTGCAGTGGATGGGCGCCGGTCGCCGCAGCCGCCGGTTGTGGAGAAGGAGTCAGAGTTGTCATGGGCGCAAAGAGGCTCCCGCCCTGAGGCAAGGCGGGAGCCTGTACTACAAACCCTACTGTTTATTGCGCCAGGCGCACGTCGCGGAAGTCGGTGCGGCCGGCAAAAGCTTTAAGCTCAAAGTTGGTAAATTGGTCGCTGATGGCGCCGAACTGGGCGAAGTAGTAAGGAATGATAACCGGTCCGCGCTCCGCCAGCAGTTGCTGGATGTCGCGGTAGGCCTGCTCGCGCTCTGCTTCGTCCATCGTCGTGCCCGCCGTGGCGATCAACTGGTCCAGCTCTTCGTCACAGAAGTGGGCCTCATTCCAGACGGCGTCACAGGCCAGCATCACGTCCAGATAATATTGGGGATAGGGCCGTGAGCCCCAGCCGGTGATGCCCAGATCGACCTCCAGCCAGCCATCTTCAGCGTAGTAGACGCTCTCCGGCTCCACGCTGATATCGATGTTAATACCGGCTTCGGCCCACTGATTCTGCAACACCGTGGCCAGATCAGGCCGGTTGCCGGTGTCGGGTACATGCAATGTCAGGTTCAGGCCATCGCCATAGCCCGCCTCTTCCAGCAGCCGTTGCGCTTCTGCAACGTCACGCGCCGGCGGCTCGACATCAGTGGCGTGATAGGCTTCGTAGAGCGGGCCAATGGGGCTGTCGTTGCCCAGGCCGCCATAGCCCTGCTGCACCAACTGTAAAATCGCTTCGCGATCGGTGGCCAGTTTCAGCGCCTCAATCACAAGCGGATCGTTGCCCGGTTCGCGGTCGGCGCGCAAGCGCACCAGGTCAAAACCATTGGTGGGAATATCCACCGTCGTAATCCCTGGCTCCGCCTGCAGGCTCTCATAGAGCGAGGTGGACATACGCATCGACAGGTCAATCTGCCCGCCACGCAGGGCATCGACGGCCGCGGTTTCATCGTTAAAGAAGATGATTTCCAGCCCCGCCAGGTGTGGCTGCCCTTCTACCCAATAATTCTCGTTGGCCTCCATTACAATGCGGTCTTCCGGGCGATAGTCGGTCACAATGAACGGCCCCGTCCCGTTAAAGGCGGCGGCATCTTCGGTGCCTTCTTTCTGCACCAGGGCGTGATTGTCGCTGAGGTCGTAGAGGAAGAAGGGGTTCGGCTCGCTGAGCGTGAATGTGACCTCCAGATCACCTGTCGCTTCAATGCTGGCGACGTTGCTGTAGAGGTCCACCGTGGCATAGCCGGAATCGGGATCGCGCAGGCGGTCGAAGGTCCATACCACATCAGCGGCCGAGAACGGGTCGCCGTCGTGCCAGGTAACGCCCTCGGCCAGGGTGAAGGTGTAGGTCAGGCCATCGTCGCTAATGTCCCACTCTGTCGCCAGGCGCGGTGTGGGGTTCGATTGGACATCGATGTCCACCAGATAATCGTAGACGTGGTTGGCCACCAGCACTTCGCTGTCTGACGAAATCAGGGCCGGGTCTGTCTGGACAATGGGTTGCAGGGCCACGCGCAAAACGCCTTCGCGCCCCGACGCCGGTGCTGCGGCCTCTGCTTCTGTTTCGGTTGTCGATTCTGTGGGATTTTCTTCTGCGGGGGGAGTTGTACCGGTGGTTGAGGTTGGGTCTGCGGCGCCACCGCCACATGCTGTTAAAACAGACGCCGCTAAAAGGAATACGAGAGAAACGGCCAGGACGAAAACGATATTGAGACGCTTATTGTGCAATCTGAAATTACTTCCGGGTAATGGCATTCTTCTTCTCTCCTGATATAGGGGTTGAACTCCTGGTCATCAGTGGCGGCCAGTACGCCTTCATCAGAGCACCCAAACGGTGCGATCAGGTACCGCAAGAAAGATTATAAGCGAAAAGGGTGAGCAGCAACACTATCCACATATCCACAGGATATCCACAATTTAGGATATCTTTAGGTGCGCCAGTTGTTCCACCACCGTGTTTGCCAGCATTCGCGGTTGTTCCAGAGGCACAAGATGCGTGCCAGAATCGAGCTGCACGAAGCGCGCCTCGGGCTGCACTGCCTGCCACCGCGCCCAGGCGCTGTCGAAAAGCGTATCACTGTCGGCAGCGCGAATGGCCACCGTTGGTTGCGAAAGCTGTGGCAGCAGGGTCCAGATATCGGACGGCGGCTGGCTGTAGATGTGCGCCTCCCACTCCCGCGGAATGCGCAGGCCGATCTGGCCGTCATGGCGCTGGCATAGCCCTTCGTCGATGTAATCCCGCAGCGCCTCATCCGTAAGGCCGCTGAAAACTGACTTGGGCCGGAAATGCTCGAAGGCTGCTTCACGGCTGGGCCAGCGATTACGGCGCCGGCGCGTGCGCTTCACCAGGGACACAAAGGCGTTGCGAAACACGTCCTCCCCTTGTTCAAACAGCTCAGGGGGTAGGAAGACCGGTTCGATCAGGACCAGCGCGCTGAATAGCTGCGGTTCGCGCACCGCGGCCATCATTGAAACCACCGCTCCCAACGAATGGCCAACGCCGATTACCTGCTCCAGCCCTTCCTGCCGCAAGTAACGGATCAGATCGTCCGCGAAAAGCTGCCAGCCTTGCAAATCAGGCGGCGGCTCGCCGGGCCACAGCGGGCGCTGCTTTATGGCCCTGACACGATAGTGCTCTGCCAGGGCTTCCAGGAATTGCCGGTAACAGCCCGGCGGATAGGCGTTGGCGTGTGCAAAATGTAAGAGGGGACCTTCCCCGCCGAAGTCGCGGCCTGGGATGTGAGAATGATCGTTCATTGTAGGTTGTCTTGTACAGCCAGTTGGTAACTGGCTGAGCGAAGCGATTTACCAAATCGCTTTACGATTGTACAGTCAGTTGGCAACTGGCTAAGCGATTTACCAAATCGCTTTACGATTGTACAGCCAGTTGGTAACTGGCTAAGCGATTTACCAAATCGCTTTACGATTGTACAGCCAGTTGGCAACTGGCTAAGCGATTTACCAAATCGCTTTACATTTTGGTCAGAATGCCCAATAGCGCCTGGGTGGCTGCGCGTGTTTCGGGGCCGATCTCTCCTGGAGGCCCTACGCAGGCCGGGCAGCCCTCGCGGCAGCGGCAATCGTCGATCAGCTCCAGCGCTGCCTGCAGCAGATCGTCGTGCAGCTCGAAAAGGCGCTGGCTGAAACCGACGCCGGCCGGCACCCGTTCATAGATGACAACCGTCGGCGCGCCGGTCAGCGGATTGCGCGTTTCGGCGCTGACGGCGATGTCGCCGGGGTCGCACATCAGATAAAGCGGCGCCAGATTGCGCAGCACATAGGCCAGGCCGCCTAAGGCCGAGCGCGTGCGCTGCCCTTCCTCCGCCCGCCGGTGACAACTGGGGCACAGGGTGACAAGGTTGTCCAGCTCGTTGGCCTGTTTATAGTTGCTGTTGCGGCCGGGCAGATAGCCAAAGTCGCGGAAGGGGCGCACGTGGTGTACGTGTAGGGGCGGCCCGCCGGCCATCTCGCCCTCCGCCTCCGCCCCGGCGCGCGCGCCGCACATGCGACAGCGGTAATCGTCCCGCTCCAGCGCCTTGCGCCGCTGCGCCTGCCAGTTCGGGCCATAGTCGTTGGGCGGCAGGAGGAGGCCGGCCTCGATTAACTGCTCCGTCAGCTCCTCGCCAAAGACCAGCCAGTAGCCGCTGGTATCCAGGTCGATTTCGGGCAGCTCAATCTCGCCATAGCCCAGCGTTTCATGGGAATAGCGCTTGATTTTACGGTATGCCGTGGCCTTGCTCACCACGAGGACGTCACCATAGGCGTACAGCAGATCGCCCTGCACCTGCTCCGCTTCGGGCGCCAGGCTGCGGATGCTGCTGCCAATGCTGGCCCGCGTGTAATAATCGACCTCCACTGGGCGCACGAAGGCCACGCGGTTTTCCCAGTCGAGCTGCTCCACAATATAGGTACGCGCCTGGTGCATGTAGACCGCGCCCTCATAAACGAGCAGAGGTACGCTCTCCAGATCGACCTCGCCGATAACCTGCGGCGGGGAGCTGCTCAGATCGTGGATGACGACCGTTTCGCCGCCGCTGGTGCGCAACGAGACGTGTGTGGCAGGTACGCCTTCGCCCAGCCAGTGGAAGCGCGTGTTCGTTTCGTGCAACGCGCCTTCCTGCGCCAGCAACTCTAACAGCTCGCCTGCCGCGCCGTAGTTGCCGAACGGTTCATCTGTCTCAAAGGGCAGCTCAAAGGCGGCACAGAGCAGGTGCTTGACCATGATGCGCAGGTTGTCGGGATTGAGCAGGGCATGTTCCGGAGAGCGGCCGAAGAGAAAGCGCGGGTGATTGCAAATGTATTGGTCCAGAGGGCTGCTGTTGGCCACGAGAATGACCGCCGACAGCTCGTTGCGCCGCCCGGCGCGACCGGCCTGCTGCCAGGTTGATGCGATGGAGCCAGGATATCCGGTCAGCACGGCAGCGCTCAACTGGCCAATGTCCACCCCCAGCTCCAGGGCGTTGGTGGCCACCACACCGCGCACTTCGCCGTTGCGCAACCCCTGTTCGATGGCGCGCCGTTCAAGCGGCAGGTATCCGCCGCGGTATCCGGCAACGGCCGAGGGATCGCGGCCTGCTTCCTGCATTTCATCGCGCAGGTAGGCCAGCAATAACTCCACCGTCTGCCGCGCCCGGGCGAAGACCACCGTTTGTACATCCTGGTGAAGGAAGCTGGCGGCCGCATCTTTGGCCATCAGGACGCTGCTGCGGCGCAGGCCCAGCTCTTCGTCGATGATCGGCGGGTTGTAGAGGATGAACTGTTTCTCCCCGGCCGGCGCGCCGTTCTGGCTCTCATCCACGAGGTGGAACGGCTTTTCCACCAGCTTCTCCGCATGTTCGCGCGGGTTGGCGATGGTCGCCGAACAGCAAATGAACTGCGGGTCGCTGCCGTAGAAGTGGCAAAGGCGGCGCAGGCGGCGGATGACGTTGGCCACGTGGCTGCCAAAAACACCGCGATAGGTGTGGATTTCGTCGATGACCACATAACGCAATTGGCTGAAGAGGGAGCGCCACGCCGTATGGTAGGGCAAAATGCCGCTATGCAGCATGTCCGGGTTGGTCATCAATATGCCGCCGGACTGCCGGATCTGGCTGCGGCGGCTACGTGGCGTGTCCCCATCATAGCTGTGGATAGGTGTGGATAAGTTGCCTTTTTGCAGCAAAGAGGCCGTTTCTGCCAACTGATCGTGGGCCAGTGCCTTGGTTGGGAACAGGTAGAGCGCCTGCGCCTGTGGCTCACATAGCAGCGTTTGCAGCACCGGTACGGTATAGCACAATGTCTTGCCCGAGGCGGTGCTGGTCGCAATCACAACATCGGCGCCATCAAGGATCGAGTCTATGGCCACTGCCTGATGGGAGTAGAACTGTTCAATGCCGTGTGCCTCCAGAGCGGCAGAGAGGGCCGGTACCAGGGAATGGCGTAGCATTGCGGTACGCGGTGGTCGCGCCTTAATCCGCTCCCAGGCAACCACTTGTGATACAAAATCACGATTGAGGCGTAATTCATTCAGGACCTTTTGTAACGTCATGGCCCTATTGTACAGGATTCTTTCTTATCCACTGATTATCCCAGGGCACAGTTTCCAGGTATTCTTATTTTAGAAGTTATAGTAGGGCTGTTGATATGTTCATAACTCTAAAGCTGACCCACATGTCGCAACGTGGGCTGCACTTTCCCTACATATACGGGTGATTCAGGGCGCTTTCCGATTCCATATTGTGGATAAATAATGTTGACAATTAGCACACACTCAGAATCGGGCTGCCGGTATTGCAATATCTGGCAAGCTGTGCTGTTTTCTCTGCTCACCCGAATATGTGGATGTACTCACGGCCGCTCACCCTCTATCTGGTAATGTCTCACGCATTTTTACTGATTTCCAACCCCTAAAACTTTTCCACTAAATCGCCCTGTTTTCCACAATTTTGTGAGGGTTATCCACAGGTATCTTGACAATGGGCTAAAAAATTGTCTAGAATGCGGAATATTGAGGGAGGTCCTATTCTGGCGCCCCAGCGAAGAGAAATGACATGGCACCGGAGGCAGCATAATGAGTATTATAAAGGTATCCGCCCGTTCGAGGACTGCGTCGGTAGCGGGCGCCATTGCCGGCGTAATTCGTGAGAATGGCCGCGCGGAGGTGCAAGCAATCGGGGCGGGGGCAGTCAACCAGGCCGTCAAGGCGATCATCATTGCCGGTGGCTATCTGGCTGAAGAAGACACATATGTAGCTTGTGTCCCTTCCTTTGTAGAGGTTAACATCGATGACCAGGAGCGAACCGCTATTCGATTTGTCGTCGAAGCGCGCGAGCAGGTCTCCGACGAGCCGCTTGACCTGTGGTCATCGGTTTAAACGCTCTACAGCAACTGAATAGGCAGCGAGGATGACAGGGAGGCTGTTGAGTCTCCCTGTTTGCTTTCCTGACAAATAAAAGTGGACATACTGCCGGCGAGAGCTTCGGCTCTGGTGGGGCCAGGGCTTGTGGGGACCGCGGTAGCACCGGTTTTGTATGTGGATTCGCTTCGTTCTTTACGGGTTGGGTGGCTGGTGTGGTGAGATACTGTTCACAGCAGTGACCAGGAGCCTGCCCCAGCGCGATTGGCGGCTGGTAGGGGTTACTTACCTGTGGATGTTTCCTATTTACGGTCTCCTGGCGATCCTTTATGAACCGGCGCACAATCTGATCCGGCCCTGGCCCTGGTTTGGGCGAGCGCTGGTCTGGGCCTTCGGTTTCACGGCCGTAGAATGGCTGAGCGGCTGGCTGATTGGACGGCTGGCGGGGCGTTGCCCCTGGGACTATAGCGACCGGCGCTGGGCCATCAATTCCTACATCCGCTGGGATTATCTGCCGGTGTGGGCTATCGTTGGCCTGGCTCTAGAACCGGTCCATGATTTCCTTGTCCGCCTGACGCCGGCCATCGCGGCTGCTTTGGGCTGAGGCTGGCCTGTCTGAATCGTGGTGGGCACATTATGACCGTTTTTTCAACTTGCTGTGGCCGGTCTCCTGACCGTGCCACCTGGCTACATGAGAGCGGCGGGCGCGGTCGGGAGACCGGCCCGAGCAATAGAAATTACC
>CAZRTM010000130.1:2190-10122 GCA_964602995.1 uncultured Ardenticatenaceae bacterium | reverse complement strand
CTGCGCGCGCCGCAAACGGTGGGCGAGGTGCGCTATGTGGATGCCGGCCCTATCGAGGCCGAAACAGGGCAGCTACGCGCACTGCTGGCAGAAGTGGATGGGCGCTACCGGCAGGCGTTCGTCTCCGCACCATCGCCGGGCATTGTGGCGGCGGCGATGCAGGATGCTTATTACGGTGACGTGGAGCAGCACGTGAACGCCGTGGCCGGTGCGCTGCGCACGGAATATAAGGCCATTGCCGACGCTGGCTTCATTTTGCAGATTGACGCCCCGGACCTGGCATTAGAGCGGCACACGCTGTTTCAGGACAGGCCACTGGCAGAGTTCCTGGCTTTCGTTCGTATCGTGGTGGGGGCCATTAACCGCGCTCTGGAAGGCATTCCGCAGGAGCAGGTGCGACTGCACGTCTGCTGGGGCAACTATGAGGGGCCGCATGATTGTGACGTGCCGTTGGAGGATATCTGGCCCGATGTGTCGCAAATCAGGGCCGGGGCGGTGATGCTCTCTATGGCCAACCCGCGCCACGCGCACGAATACCGCCTCTTCGCTGACCCGGCATTCCTGGGGGATCGCGTGTTGATTCCAGGGGTGATTGAGACCACCACCAACTACATTGAGCATCCTGAGGTGGTGGCGGACCGCATCGAGCGCATTGCTAACACGGTAGGCGACCCCACGCGCATTATTGCCGGGACCGATTGCGGCTTTGAGACGGCGGCCGGCTCGAAGATGATTATCGAGGAAGTGGTCTGGGCCAAACTGCGCTCGCTGGCGGAGGGGGCGGCGATTGCGTCGCGGCGGTTGTTTGGGGAGTGAGCTGCTGCAGCTACTGCAGAATTCAATTCTGCAGCTAGCGGAGGAAACATGTTGAAACATGTTGGGGGTTGGTTTTGACCAAGACATCCGATTTCTTGGAGAAATCGGATGTCTGCTCGCCAGTCCCTTCGCTTCCTCAGGGCGCCAGGATGGGAATGAGTCTTGCAATCTGGACTGTCATGCTATAGATAGCAAAGCAGTAGATAGTCAGGTTCAAGCAGCTTAGAAATCACCCCAACATGTTTCAACATGTTTCCCATCAGTTAGCTGCAGAATTCAATTCTGCAGCCAACGCCCAACGGACATAGGAGGGGATGACATTCCGAAAGCCCTTCCTCGTTACCTCGTCCAGATTGCCGAGGATATATTGGAAGGTGACTGCCTGGTATAGTGCTGAGAGCCGTTCGGCCAGATGCCAGGCGTGGCGCAGGCTCTCCAGGCTGCTGTACTCCTGCCACTGCACAAGATATTCGTCACGCAATTGAGCACGCAACGTTTCATCCTTTTCGTCGAAGATGCTGACCATGTCCAGGAATGGGTGACCTACAGCGGCGTCGGTCCAGTCGAAGAAGAGCAGGCGGCCATCGCGGTGGGCCACGTTGCCCAGGTGTAAGTCGCCGTGCATCAGGGTGTTGGGGATACCGAAGGCGTCCAGCTCGGCGCACATCGCTTTCAGGCGCGGCGTTTCCCGACGCAGGTTCTCAATCTCCTCGTCGCTCAGCCCTTCCAGCGCGGCGGCATCGTGCGCCAGACCATCGACCTGGGAGGCGAGGACGGGTAGACGACGGTCGATGCAGCCCAGGGCAAGGAGCTTGCCGGTCATTTCCACCGCTTGGCGCTGGATTTTGCCGTGGCAGTGTAGCATTTTGATGTGAGCTTCTAGAGAGGGCGCTTCGTCCAATGGCGGGCCAAAGTCGGGCAGCAACATCCAGCGGTGCAGCCGGTCGACGGCGAGGGGCGCCGGAACCACATCAGGGAAAAAGTGGGAGAGGCCTGTGAGAACGGCCGGTTCGTTGACGAAGAGGGGGAGGTCGGCGGCGGCCTTGAAGTAGATGTCGCCCCGGTCTGTGGGCGTGCGCATGACGCAGGCCAGCGACCAGTAGTGTGTGTGCTGCGGCGGGCCGGTCACTGTGTAGCCCAACTCCTGTAACTCGCGTTTGATCCAGGTCGTAGCTTGCCGGAACCAGCCGGGGCGCGCCCAGGGCTGGCGGTGGCCAGGGACCAGCCCGCTTTCCACTTCGGCCAGGTGGCGCTCGATGAGAGGGAGGTGCTGCGCTCTGGCCAATGGCAGAGTGGAGAGGGCGGCGCGGCCGATCCAGCGGCCGGGTAGCCCGGGTTCGGCGAGGTTGCTGTGGTTTTCCAGCAGGTGCACGATTTCGTGCCGGTTGTCTTCCACCTCTTCATAACCGGCCACGTAGAGCGCCGTGACCGGAAGCTCCAGGTGCTCCTGCCAGATGTCGTTGAGTCGGGCGTTGAGCCGGATCCAGATGGTCTCATCTAAGGTAAGATGGGGTAAGCTCCAGCCACCCGCTGTGGGCGTGAGAAAGACGACGGGCCGGCCGGGGTGCGGCAGGATGGCGTAGAGGGTGGATTGTGGCATGGAAGGATTGTAGGCGATGGGGATGGGGGCGGTCAATGGGTGAATGTGAGCGGACGCACTAGTCTCCTGTGAGCCAGACCTGCTAACCATTGCTCGTATTGATGAAGGAGTAACAGTCGCTCAAAGGCGACCGGAAAAGCTGGTTAAGCTTAGAATGGCGGGCGGTTCTTGCGGTAGGAATTCTTAACAGCGATCTTCCCATCACGAAAGGTAAAGAGATCGCAGCCGCGAACCTCAACGCGCCTGCCGTCTTGCAGCGTTCCCGTAAATGTCCACTCCGATACACCTCGATCGCCGTTCACGAAGTGCTGTGCGTCGTTCCATTGAGCGTCTGGAAATTGCTCAAAGACGGCTGCGAAGGCGGTCCGCACTGCTTCCTGCCCTTCAGATCTCTCGCCATCGACGGCATTTCCTGCAGATGCCTCGAATACGCACTCATCGCTCATCATCGACATCAGGGCATCAAGATCATGGCGATTCCAGGCTTCAGCGAATTGATCCAATAGGTTCAACATCATTTTACTCCTCCGGCGGGGCCGGTGTGGGCGCCGGGTACCAGAAAGGGCCGACGCGGGTGCCGAGGCCAATGATCAGGTCCTGGCTCCACAGATCGCGTTGTTCGAGCGCCTGTTGGGCACGGCCACGTTTGTCCTCGCGCCAGGTGGCGCGCAGGTAGGCGTGGTCGTAGAGGATGGTGCGGAACTGGGTTTCATCCAGGCTATAGCCCGGGCGTTGGGTCCAGTAGCAGTGCATGACGCTGCCCAGCAGCGGCGGCATCAGGTCGGGGGAGACGATGGGCTTACCAAAGTCCAGGTAGAGGGTGGCGGGTGGGATGTCAGCGTCGTAGAGGTAGCGGACGGCCTCGGCGGTGGAGCTGACACTGGATGATGCCTGTGATGCCTGGAGGAGGCGGGCCAGCGCCCATTCCCAGAGCTGGTTATGTTGCGGCACGACGAAGACCCACAGGTTGCGCTCGCCGGGCGGCGCTGTTTCGTGCTCCAGGCGTTGGGCGGCGTTGTGTAACCGCTCTAACTCCTCGCTAAATGGAATGCGCACGCACCAGCCGCGCGACTGGTAGTCGCCCATCACGTCCGACCCTGCCAGCCCTTCGTCCAACCAGCGCCAGAGGTGTTCGCGATAGGTGGGCGTGGCCTCGTTGAACTGGCTGGGGGTGATGACGGGCATGATGATGTGCTGCACGCCGTGGTCGAAAATGAGGTCCAGGCAGCGTAGCATCTGCTCGCGCGACCAGCGAACGTATTCATCTGAAGGGGTAGCTTTGCCGGCCAGAGCCGCGCTACGCCGGGTGCCAGAGACCGAATAGATCATCGACGGCGGCGCGACTCTGGCCACATCTTCTTTAGGCAAAGACAGAAACTGTTTCAGGGATGGGATTGAAGGATTTGTCATGGAGGGTCATTCCATCCAGGACCAACATCGCGCACAATATAAAGGCCCAGTCGATGCGGTATGGTGTGTACTGTTGTTTGTTGAGCCAGGTTGGTTCGCAATGATAGTCAAAGGGACGGTAATGGTCCAATAACCAGTGCTGCGCCTGTCGCAGAACGTAGGGAGCGACCCCCACGCGTTCGCTGGCAGCGGCCAGGGCCAGGACGGCGTAGGCTGTGTCTATCGTTGTGGAACAGCCATCGGGTCCCCAGCCACCGTCGAGGTTCTGGGCCATTTCAATAGCATCTACCGCAAGCTCCAGATGCGGCTCCACGTCGCGCCGGCTGTCCTTGAGCGCGTAGACGCCCAGCAGCGTGGCGTAGGTCCAGGCCGTGTGCCACTTATCACCGGGCCAGCGACCGTCTGGTAGCCGGTGTTTGAGAAGGTGCATTTGCAAGGGGCGGGTATCCTCGCCAAAGAGGCTCATGGCGTGCATGGCGCGTGCCGTCAGCGAGTGGGAAGCCTGCAACTCACCATGATAGCCGATGACGTGGCCGTTGCTGCGGAAACTATCCAGATAGCTTATGTCGCAATCAAAGCCGGCTGCTTTGAGCGCAGCCAGAGCGGCGGCAGTATCGTCGCCGTCCGGCGTGAAATAATCGCTAAAGCCGATGCCGCCGGGTTGCATGCCTCTGAGCATGTCTTGCAGTTGATAGCGCACCACGTCCGCGATGCGGGGATGATCAAGCAGACCGGCGATGGAGAGCGTATGCAGCACGAACGACTGTTCATAGCGGTCGATGGGCCAGGCGGTGGGCATCACGCCTGGGATGTTGGAGCCGGTGGCCCTGGCCGCGTTGCGCAGATAGGTGCGGGCGCGCGCCACTTCATCCGCCAGTTGTGGGTATGCAGAAGCCAACTTGATCCAGTAGGCGGTTGCCGCCGGATTGTGGCCCACGCCGCCTGAGTCGTCGAGCAGGCAGGGGTCGGGCATAGTTCCCCATGCTTCCCAGGAGAAGGCAAAGGGGGTGCCGGCTCCGGGGTTGAGGTGCACAATCTGTTGTCGCTTGCGCCGGGAGAGGGGGACGAGGTTGGCATATTGTTCGTGCGGCACCTCCAGTCCGATTTCGGCGGCATCTTCCAGCAGGCGGGGCAAGATAACTTCCACGCCCACGGGGATATCGTCTGGCAATGGTCCCTGCCAATAGCGGGCCTGGCGGCGCAAGAAAGAGAGACCGCAGCGGATGGCAAAGGCAACTTGAAGCGTGTTAAACGTGTTCCTGAAGCTATGTAAGGCCAGGATAGCTGCCAGAGTGGGTAGATCGCGCGTCCTGGGTGCAGCGGGATTGCCCCATCCGCCGTCGTTGTGCTGCTGCTCAAGCAGCCAGGCGACGGTCCGTTCTGCCCCCTGTGTGGGTGGGCAGAAGCGCAATGCCTGCGCGGTGTCATAGACGGAGGGACTCATCAGCCCTCCATCCTCGCGCAGCTCGCGGATGATGGTACGCAAATCGTTCCACAGGGATTCTGACAGGGAACCCTTCAAAACAGTCATCACTTTTCTCCTCCGTTCCAAAACCTTCGACACGAGCACCCGCGCTATAAAGAGTCTGGACTTTGTAAAGCCCCTGCGATGTCGGTGCGACTGGCTGACTCGCCGGGGAGGCGGTCAATATAGTATATAGTACTGAAGTACCACTTGATTGTCCACCCTATTCGACAGGAATAGTAGGACATGGGTACTATTGGGGTTTGAATGCGGGCATGATGAAAATGTTTTTGGCGCGCGAGTAGCCATTCATAGTAGAATAGGCCTGTTTCCTGCAGGCGCGTTCAGCAAGTACTCAGCCAGAGCCTGACAACGCTGCTGAGGTCCAGTTCCTCTCTGGCCCTTTGCATGTATGAAGTGCCGCACAGTCATCGACCAACACAGTAGCAATCTCATGCCTTGACTGCATCGTCGAGTATCAATGAAACATCTTTTGCGTGCGCCCACTTTCGCCAACGAGGATAAAACGCGCATTGCCAGGTTGCTGAACGTGATCCTGTGGGCCACGATCGGCGTCAACCTGATCTACAGTTTCAGCCTGCTGTTCACCATTCCCGACCCGGAGCTGAATCTGCTGGTCGATGGTGTCCTCTTAATCGTGCAGCTAATTGTGCTGATCCTGATGCGTCGTGGGGAGCTGCAGATGGCCAGCATTATCCTGGTCAGTGCCCTCTGGCTCTATAGCAACTTTGTGATTCTGATCTTTGGCGGTTCTCGCAGCCCGGCGATCATCGTCTATTTTCTTGTCATTCTTGCTGCTGGCTTGCTGTTGGGGGGGCGAGTCGCCGTTCTGCTCTCCATCATCACTGTTTTCGCCGCCCTGGGACTGCTGTCGGTGGAGCTGGCAGGTGGTCTGCCGGAGTCGTTGATTCCAATTACGCCGGTTTACACCTGGGTGGCGCTGATTATGGGCATTGGCGTAATGGCTGTGTTGTTGCACCTGGCCATGCAAAGCCTGTACGATGCGCTGGAGCGGGCGCGAGAGAATGGGCGGGCATTGGCCGAAAAGAACAAGGAGCTGGAGGCTACACAGGTCATTCTGGAGCAGCGCGTGCAGGAGTTGAAGCAAGCAGAAGTGGCGCTACGAACCAGCGAGGAACGGTTGCGCACGGTAGTGAACAACGCTCCAGTCATTTTGTGGGGCGTGGACAACAAGGGTGTGCTGACCTTCCTGGAAGGTAAAACATTGGAAGATATCGAGATTGACCCCGCAGAGTTCGTCGGCCTGTCGGTTTTCGAAATTTCGGACGAACGCGTGCCGCAATTGGCGGGGCAGTTCCGGCGGGCGATGGGGGGGGAGACATTTACCACGGTGGAACGCATGCGCGGGCGTGTTTTCGAGATGCGTTACGCTCCGATGTTGCAAGGGAGTGAGACGGTTGCGGGCGTAATCGGTATCGCCGTGGATATTACGGAGCGGCGCCAGGCAGAAGAGACGTTGTTCCAGGCGCAGAAGTCAGAAAGCCTGGGCATCCTGGCAGGTGGCATTGCCCACGATTTCAACAATTTGTTGGTAGCGATGTTGGGACAGACCTCTCTGGCGCAGAGCCAGCTACCGCCGCAGCATGAGGTGCAGGGCTATCTGGAGAAAGCGGTGGTGGCGGCAGAGAAGGCGGCGACTCTGACGCGGCAAATGCTGGCCTATTCAGGGCGCGGTGATTTTGAGATTGTGCCAATTCACCTTAACCGGCTGATTGAGGAGAATATTCATCTCTTTGAGACGGCTGTTCCTAAGAACGTGCGGCTGGCGCCGGAGCTTGCCCAGGACCTGCCGCTGATTGAGGGCGATCCGGCGCAGATGCAACAGGTAATCATGAATCTGATCCTGAACGCGGCGGAAGCTATTGGGAGCGAGTCTGGCAGCGTGGTGGTGCGCACTTATCTGGCAGATGGCGAGCTGGAGGAGTCGTTCCAGGAGCGCGTTGCCGGGCCTCAGGCGTTGAATGGGCAGGTCGTCGCTTTTGAGGTGTGTGATGACGGCTGCGGCATGGAACAGGAGACACTGGCGCGCATCTTCGACCCCTTCTATTCGACCAAGCCCACGGGCCAGGGGTTGGGGCTGGCGGCGGTGCTGGGCATTGTGAGGGGGCATTACGGTCGCATTCAGGTCAACAGCGAGCCGGGGAAGGGGACGACGTTCCGCCTGCTGTTTCCCATCTCAAAGCGCAGCCTGCCGCAAGAGCCGGAGAAGGCGCAGCGGAGTAATGGCCGGCTGCACGACCGTTCGCTGGTGCTGGTGATTGACGACGAAGAAGCGGTGCGTCTGGCGGTAAACGACATTCTGGAGCTGGAAGGGATCGACGTGATAGTGGCCGCCGACGGCGCACAGGCGGTGCAGCAACTAAAGGCGCATGCCGGAGAGGTGGATCTGGTAATATTGGATCTCTCGATGCCGGGGATGAGCGGCAAGGAAACGTTGGCCCAGCTACGCGCTATTGATCCAGAGGTGCCTGTTCTGCTCAGCTCAGGCTATGACAAGCGTGATGTGCGCCACCGCTTTGACACGGAAGAGGTGAGCGGCTTTTTGCAGAAGCCGTATGATGGGCAGACGCTGGTGGATACGGTGTTGCGTTATTTGGAG
>CAZRTM010000130.1:0-2090 GCA_964602995.1 uncultured Ardenticatenaceae bacterium | reverse complement strand
GGTACCAGCTCTACGGCCAGGGCGATGAACTGGGTGGTCTGTGTGGGGTTGAAGTTGTTGTCGCTGACCACAATCAGTAGGCGGCGTCCGTCGGGCAGGGTGGGTCCGAAGCGTATTGCTTCCAGGTTATCGGGGTCCAGGCCCAGGTCGGTTTCGAAATCGGCCACCAGCCTCTTGTCCATCGGCTCATACTGGCTGGGGTCGGGCAGCACTTCATAGCGGGCGACGTTGGTTGCGCCCTGGGTTGACGTTTCGAAGAGCCGCACGGTGTTGCCCACGCCCACGGCGAAGGAGCGTTCCATGGCCAGGAAGGTGCCGTGGTTGTCCAGCGCTTCGATGTCCGACACGCCGTTGTCGGCAAAGGCGTCTGGCGGATCAGGGGCAGCGGGGATGGGCGAGACGATGTAGACGTACTCGGGACCGGGCCGCCACGCGAAGAAGTAGTATTGTAGGAAGCGGGACGGGCTCGGTTCGGTCAGGGTGGCGATGGGACCGTCGTTCAACAGGGCATTTTCCGTAGCGACGAAAAGATGGCGCATGTCGGGGGTGACAGCCAGGCTCTCAAAACCGAGGTTGTCACGCACCTGATTGTCGCCGCCAATCAAGAACTTTTCGGGGATGGTCAGGGGGCGGGTCTGCTTGCCTTGGGGATTGAAGCGGTTGATGAAGGGATCGATGCCGCTATCGACTTCGCCTTCAGTGGAGATGATGAGCTGGCCGGGACGGGCCATGACGATGCTTTCGGCGTCAACTGTGCCCGGTTCAAAGGGCATGCCCTGTTGGTCGGTGAGGCTGGTGACGTCAAGGAATGTAATGTCCTCTTCGTTCAGGCCACCATCGGCGCCAAGGTCAATGGCCACCGTGTAGAAGCGCGGGTCAGCGCCATCGTCGGCGATGAGGTAATAGACGTCACGCTGCCGGTCATAGGCGATGCCCGAAAGGCCGCCAACTTCTGTGCCGGCGAAGGTGTAACCGGTTTCAAAGGTGACAAGGCCCAGTGATTCCATGCTGGCGATGGTGAGTCGTTCTCCACCGCGTGGGCCGCGGCGGGCATAGACGCTGTTAACCGCAAAGAGCAGGAGTACGAGGATGAACAGGAGCAAGGTGGCTGCAATGAGTGGGGTGCGGAGCGGTGAACGTGAACGAATAGCTGCGGACATGGCGGTTTCTCCATTTCGGCTATTGACGTCAACCAACTGCACTTCAAATTGTAGCAGATTGGAGAGGAGGAATAAAGAGGCGGGGAGTGAAAAAACGGTGTCTGGGCTAAAAAAGGAAGGTGACTGGCGCCCAGGTATCAGAAGCGCCAGTCACCTGCCCAGCGAAGGGACGAAGGAAAGGGGGCGGATAGTAATCCGCACCTGATTATTGAATAATGGTTACGCTACAACCATACTCCTACAGTATCGTAGATGCACCGGTAAGTATATGAGTAAACGGTCCTATCCTTAATAGCAGGGGTGTGTCCGTCTACTGCACTTGCTGGCGCACCCGCTCGAGGATGGTGCGTAGGTCGCGCAGGTTGCCGGCCAGGTCGTGGAGGGAGTTAACGATCATGGGGTTGAGCTGCTGTTGCGGGTCGTAAATGCGGGTGTCGGCCAGGTAACCGATAATCGGCGTCTCTCGCGCGTAGACGTAGCCCATTTCCCAACTGGTGCCGGAGTCAACATCGGTGCCGTTGAGGACGGCGACCACGAAGTAGGCCTTATCCAGTTGCTCGACGTCGCGGTTGAAAAAGGTAGCCGAGCCTAGCTCATCGCGCGTGAAGAGACCGGCGTCGCGGTGGGGCAGATAGGTATCGAAACCAACCTCGCGACAAACTTCGTCAACGCGCTCCAGCAGCCAGCGGTTGCCTTCGCTGAACAGCGGGCCGGCGATGTAGATGAGGGGGTTGGATTTTGTCATGGTATTATCCTGTGAGATGAATAGGTGGTTGGTGGTCGGTAAGTTAGTAATCCGTATTCGGTATTCAGTAATCCGTATTCAGTATTCAGTAATCAGTGGGTTGGGGTTGAGTAACTAATCTCTAATCTCTAATCTCCAATCTCCAGTCTCAGTAGATCCAAATTTGTAATTGACCTTGAAAAATA
>CAZRTM010000129.1:6543-10133 GCA_964602995.1 uncultured Ardenticatenaceae bacterium | reverse complement strand
AGCGGCGGTAGCGCCTGGTTGCCTGGGGCTTTGCGCTTCTGGTCTGGCTGGTGGGGGCGCCGGTTGTTTCTGGCTCGCTGTGGGGGCGGGCCGCGCGCCGTCAGGTCGTGAGCCGCCGCCGGTTTGCGGCTGGCGCTGCAACGGTTGTTGCGGCGGTGCTACGTCCGGTTTCGGCGCCCGCGCCGGTTCAGGGGATTGTTGTGCCTGGGATTCTTGTGTGTCTGGCCGCCGGGGAGCCAGGGAACCGGCAGCAGGCGGCTGTTCGGCGGCGGCAATGGCGCGGGCAATGGCCTCCTCGCTTGCGTGGGTCGCGGACTCCTCACTGGTGCCGGTGGCGGCCTCTTCGCTGGTGCGGGCGATGGTTTCTTCACTGGCGTGCGCCGGGGCAGACGGCTCGGAAATGGATGGCTCTGCCTGCTCTACAGCCGCTTCGTCCGGTGCAGGAGTTGCCCTGGGCGTCTGTTCCCCGGTGGTCTCGGGTGCTATTACTTCCGGCGCTGAGCCTTCGGTGGCCGTATCCTCCAAGGTCGTCTCTTCCAACGTCGTCTCTTCCAGCGTCGTCTCTTCCAGCGTCGTCCATCCAGAGGGCGTCCTTGAACCTGTGCCGCTTTCTGTTTCTATGTGCGGTTCCCGTTGCACCGTGCTTTCCGCTTGCGCTGTTCCTGGCGTTTCAGGGCGAGTCGCCGGTTTGTCACCGGGCGGCGCGGCCGGCGTTGACGGGCTGGCAGCGGATTGGCGTTGGATGGCGGGCTGCGTTTGCGGGGCCGGTGACTGGGGAGCGGCGGGAGGCGTTGAGGTTGTCTCCGCCGGTCTACTGTCGCTTGCCGGCCGGGTTGTTTCTGTTTGTGTGGGCGGGCGCGATGGCAGTTCCGGCGCGGCCGCTGACCTACGGGCCGCTGGCCTACGGGCCACTGGCCTACGGGCGGTGGTTGGCTCCGGCGCTGGCTCGGATGCCGCATCTGCCTTTTTCTCGGCCGCGTCAATGGCCCGCTGGATGGACGCGGCCGGGCTGTTTTCCGGTTGGTTGGATAGTTGGGTGGTTGGATCGTTGGATGGTTGAGTAGTTGGTGGGGTCTGGCCTAGCAGTTCCCACATGTCGGCCGGTAGGGGGCCGATTTCAGTTGGGACGGTTTCGGGTTGCGGTTGGCGTTGCACGGGAGGCGTTTGTTGCTGTTGCTTTGGCGGTTCCCCTTGTTGTGGCGCGCCTGGCAGGATGGGCCGTGGGCGGCGCGGCAGATGCAGCTCAACAGAAGAATCACTGGGCCGCGCAGCCTTCACCGCCTCCAACCGCGCCCGCAGTTGCTCTTCGGTCTCGTGGTCTTCTGCTGCTCTCTGTACCGGCTGTTCCACGACCGGCGGCTGGCCACCCTGCACAGGCGGCTTCGACTGAGCCTGCGGCTCGCGCTGCACTGGCCATGCAGCCTCCAGCGGCACCTGTTGCTGCGGTGTGCCTACCGGGCCACTAGCGGCTGACTGCTGACCGCTGACCGCTGACGGCTGACCACTGTCCGCTAACGGCTGACCGCTGACGGCTGACTGCTGTTCACTGTCCGCCTCGCGTTGCGCTCGCTGCCTGTGCAGCTCCGCAATACGGGATAGGCGCCGCCAGGGGATGGTATCATTCGGGTCGTCCTGGACGGCTGGTTGCGGTGCAGGTTGTGCCGGCTGCGGTGGTGCGGGTGCGGGCGCCTGTTGGCGTTGCACGTTGGGGTCGGGCATTTCAGCGCGGGCCACGGCGGCGGCCACGCTTTGTTCGCTGGCGAGGGCTGGGGGCGCCGGTGACGTGGGGGCCGGGAAGGCCTGCACCACGACTGGGGGAGGCGCGGCCGGCGACATATTCTCGCCGCCCTCCATGCGGAAGAGGGTCGTCGTATTAGCATGACGCCGCACTCTTCTTAAAAGTGGGTTTTCCCGTCTTAACCGTCTTCTTCCACTCATATCATACTTCTAACCTGCTGGCGTTACTGGCCGTGGCGGGTGAGCGAAATACGACCGCATACCAGTTGCAGCGTCTGGATGGCGATGCTGTCGCTTTTGGTGTTCAGCTCAGGCCCCGTCCACTTTACCGGTAGCGCTCCTTCAATGTCCCAGGTCATAATCGGTTGCTTGAGCTTGTCGTGGGCGTTGAGCAGCTTGACCGACACCTTGCGCCGTGTAAATTTCTCGTTCATGGAATCTATGTACCAGTTGAGCAGGGCGCTGGTGGCGATGCCATTCTTTAGAGTAATCTGCGCCGCTTTCTGCCGCCCGGGAAGCTGGTGCACGTGCGTATTGAGGCCGCCTTCCTTCACCGGTTCCATTTCCCACTCAATGACCGGCAGGGTGCACTCGGTGAACACGGCCTGCGAAATACCGTCGATATCCACTACAAAGCGGAAGGCGGGGTTGGTTTCCGTGCGTAATCTGTCCAGAGTCATCGTCGCTATCCTTAGCGGTGCTTCCTGCGGGAGCGAGATACGCGCCAGCGCTCGGCCTCAATGCGGGCATCCTGCTGCCACAGCTCGTAGACCCGGTCGGCTACTTTGCGCACCAGTTCTGAGGTCAGTTGCACCTCGCCAGGCTGCCTGGGATTCCTCGGGCCATTGTTGTCTGTCTGGGGCATCGTCTCCCTTCCTCAACTAACTCTCTAAAGGAGCCACCTGCATCTCGAACTGGCCGTTGCAATGGGGGCAGGTGGCGCCGACGCGTACCGGATAAGCGCTGTTGAGACGCAAGTACATATCTTCCAGGTAGGCCAGGTCGGCGGAAAAGAGCTGGGCAATGATACGCGGCGTCACGTTGTTCAGGGTTCCCAGTTGAGTGACAACCCGCCCCAGGAGCACAACGGGAAGGAAAGATTCCTTCTCCTGCACGCGCGGGTGCTCCACAGCTTCGATTTCGTCGAGCGCTGTGGCCAGCCGCATGCGTCCATTGCGGTGGACGGCGCCGGTTTCATCTACGTATCCTTTTGGCAGTGTGAACTCGAATTCAGTTTGCATAGGTCAAAGTTAAACCAGGCATGGGTAAGAAAGGGATGCGGGCAGGGTCAGCCGCCCGCATCCCTGGGTAGCCAGCTTAGACGGGCACCCGTGTGATGTATTCGTGGGCCAGGGTCAACTCTTCCACGCCGATCTCGTTGCTGTCGGATTTCACAGAAGGGCCGGTGACCTTGACAGGCCAGGCGTTCTGGAACTCCCAGCGGGCGACCGGGGTCAGAGCCTGGTCGAACATGGTGACGGAACCGTTAGAACGGGCGCCCTTGACATCGCCGTTCTCGACCATCTTGCGCCACTCCCAGATCTGCATGTCGCTGGTGATACCGCGCTTGAGGGTGATGTTTTCCCACTTGAGACGCCCAGGGACTTTCATCACAACCTCAACGCCCTTTTCGTTAACAACCTTGTGTTCAACTATCTCGTGCTCTGAGCCTAGACCAGACACTTCCGTGAAGTAACCGGTGACTTGTCCCTGCACTTCGATCTGGAAATGAAAACCAACAAGGGGGTCTTCACGTTGGGTATCTACTGAAGCAGCCATTTGAATCTCCTTTCAAAGATGTAAAACGAAATGGTATTTCGTTTAGCGATTTACCAAATCGCTATACTGCTGTA
>CAZRTM010000129.1:0-6443 GCA_964602995.1 uncultured Ardenticatenaceae bacterium | reverse complement strand
ATTTCGTTTAGCGATTTACCAAATCGCTATACTGCTGTAAAACGAAATGGTATTTCGTTTAGCGATTTACCAAATCGCTGTACTGCACGTTGCGTTACGCCTCGGCGTTGGGGCCGGCCCACTGACTGAGGCGGAAGATGACGAATTCGGCGGGCTTGACCGGCGCCATGCCGATTTCGATGATCAACTGACCCAGGTCGCGGATTTCGGGCGGGTTCAGCTCTTCGTCACATTTGACGTAGAACGCCTCATCCTTCGTGGCGCCAAAGAGTGCGCCGCTGAGCCAGATAGTGCTCAGGAAGGAGTTGCAGTCGCGGCGGACCTTGGCCCACAACATGCGGTCATTAGGCTCGAAGACCACCCACTGCATACCAGTCTCCAGGGAAGCGCCGACAACGATGAACAGGCGGCGGACGTTGATGTAACGCCAGGAGCCGTCACTGCTCAGCGTGCGGGCGCCCCAGACGCGGATGCCACGGCCAGGGAAGGAGCGGATGCAGTTGACGCCGATGGGGTTCAGCACGCCCTGCTCGCCCTTGGTCAGGTTCAGCTCCACGGAGATAGCGCCGCTAACTACTTCGTTGGCGGGAGCTTTGTGGAAGCCAACTTCGGCGTCCACGCGGTTGTAGATGCCCACGACGTGTCCGCTGGGCGGCATCAGTTTCTTCTGCTGCGGGCTGTCGCTGAGGTCGGCGACCTCGATCCAGGGGTAGTACATAGCGGCATACGAGGTGTCGTAGTTGACGTACTCGCGCCACTCTTTGGCCTGCTGGGCGTTGAGGCCCGGCGGGGTGTCGAGGATAGCGAAGCGGTACTTAAGGCGCTCGCAATCAGCGATCATTGCCGTCTGCACCAGCTTAATCTTTTCCTTGAACTCGTTGGAGCCGTCGTAGCCGGTCATCAGGTCGGGGCAGAGCACCAGGCGCACGTCGTCCAGCGCTTCCAGACCGCTGAGGCCGGTGCGCTCGGCGACATCGCCGATGAAGTCGGCCGCCGAGGGGATGCGGGAACCGCCGCCGCTCAGCTCATAGGCGCCATCGGCGGGCATGGCCTTGCCGGCGTAGGAAATCTCCACCGACTCGAATTGGGCATCGCCAATATAGTTGTCGCCCTTGGACATGGTAAGGCCGGACTTGACCTCATTGCCCACGGTCAGGGTGAAAGTCGGCTCAGCGTTGCCCTTCTTGTCCTTATCATCGCCTTTGGCCTCGGCGGGTTCGTCGGTGCTGATGGTGACAGGAATTCCGTTGCCGCTGACGCCAGGCTGTTTGGCGGTGATGGTGAAGCTCTTGCCACGGCCGCTGGCGACGGGCACGTCCAACGAGGCGACGGAGACGTGATCCTCGCCCAATTCGTCGAGGGCCATGATGCTGGTGATATAAGCAGGGCCGCCGCCGTTGGTGAAGTAACCATAGACGGCGTCTGGCAGGTAAGCGTCGGGTGTGAAACCGCCAAAGATGGTCTGGAACTGGGTCCAGTTGGTGACCAGCGTTGCCTTGTTCAGAACAGACTCTACCGCTACCCGCTCTCCGGTCTCGGGATCAATCGCCTTGAGGCTCGCCTCGGCGGTGATGCCAACAAAGGCGGCCATCGAAGCACCGGCTGCTTCGATGGGCTTACTACCCTTATCGACCTCTTCTACATAGACACCTGGGGTTGCATAAGCTACAGGCATTATTTTCTCCTTGAATTTTGCAGAGCTTATTGATGGATACGAACGCCGCGCTTAGCAGAAGCACGGAGTTGAACACGGGAACTGGAGCGGTTGCTATGGTGGATCGCGACTTTTGTTGGCGCGGTCGGCTATGACGCTCATCATACTTTCCCCTTGACTAGGAAATCTGGTTACAGTGACACGTTGTAGTCGCCATCGGGTACTGATATCTCTCTTTCTATGGGACGCGCTGTCCCGTTGTCATCGGGCGGAGGCCAAACGAGCAGTGTGTAGTCGCCATGTGCAACGCCGCTGAAGCGGTAATGCCCCTGCTCGTCCGTTGTGCTGACCCAGCCAGTGCCCTTCAGCGCCACCTGTGCGCCGCGCGCCGGTTGGCCATCGCGGCTGACAGTGCCGCCGAAAATGGTCAGCGACGAAGCAGGCACGGTGATGACGCCGGGTGTGCCTGCCGGGGCCACGGCCTGACCGGTGCGCAGCGTAAGCGTGCGCACGGCAGGGCCGGTGACCGGAGCCCAGGGGTCGAGTGCAATGGTCACAACGTAAGAAAGGGAGGGACGCAGCTCATTATCCAGAGCGCTCCACAACTCAGCGGGGTTGGGCATCTTGTCGTGGGCTGCCAGGCGTGCCTGCACTTTGAACGGCTGGTTGCGCATCTCGCCGACCAGGCCTTCGGAGGGCAGGACGGGATTGCGCCACAGCGCCAACATGCTGCGGCTCAGCAAGCGATGTTCGTCCTGCGCCTCGGAAGCCCAGGCAGTCATCATGTAGTGGCAGTCTACCCGGTAGGGCGACCGTTTCTGGGTGACGTGGTTGGGTATGCCGGGGCCAACGCCTGGCTCCCATTGGTGCTGGCGCAGAATATGGTTTTCGCGAACGTCGTAAAGGAAGAAGTTGACCGTAGGACGTGTCAGTCGTGCGCTCCACTCCCGTGTTGGCTGATCAAACTGGACGTCTATTTCTCCATTCTTGATGGGTAGCTCTTCGACTAGTAGTTGTCTGATTGTGCGATCTAAATCTAAGATCATGGCGCCTTCCTCAAATTTTCAATTGCGCCGCTATGGCTCCAGTACGATTTCTTTATTTAGGTCCGCTCTTGATCGTTCTGTTCCTCAAATGAAAGGCCGTGTGCCTGTAAATAGGGAATGACGACGCTTTCTATCTCATGCAGGTTTGTAAAGTGAAACGCATTGCCGCTGGGCATATGAATGATGACGCCCTTCCACTGCGGTGCAGGCTGGTCGGCTGTTCCCGGTTCGACTTGCACTTTAACCATGAAGGATTCGGTGCTAACCTCGAACCGTTCCAGAGGGCTGCGTTCACTATCAAAAGGTTCGATTGGCGTCATCTTCTACTTCCTGCTGTTCGCGCTCCATCCAGAGGCGTGTGTGCCAGTAGGTTCCCAGGTCAACACCCATCTGCTCCAGGTAGGCAGCGATGAATAGGGGGATGGTGTGCAGGTCGTTGAGATAACGCCTATCACCACTGGCGATATGCTCGATGAGTCCCCGGACTTCCGGCGCTGCTTGCTCAATTTCGCGCTGCTCGCACCAGAGTCGGAGTAAAAACTTTTGTTCGTACACTCGCTATTCGCTTGTTGGTTTCCTGGCCTGCCGGCTCGGCGTGCCACCCATGAAGGGGAAATGCCTCTTCTTCAAAGCATAGGACGCTTATGAAAATGAACGCGACGAAACGTCAGGTGATAGAGTTGACAAACAACTTGTATCATAAGCCTGTCACTGTGGTATCACGGCCGTGTCACCGCCCTATCACACGGCCGTGATAGTGAGGAGAGAGGTATGTGTGGGTTGGTGACGCCGCTGTCGTCAGGAGCGCTGGTTATGAGGCGCCCTCTTTGGAGGTCTCTCCAGAAGCCTATTCGGAGGCCTCTTCACCCTCCAGAACGGTCATCACTGCTTCATCCCCGCCACTAAGCTGGTCTAGCAGAAGGTGTAATTGTGGTTTGATGCGTTTAAGCTCCTCTTTGTGCGCCGCTGCCAGCTCGCGCAATAGCTCCTCGCCGCCTTCTGTGAGAGCTACGTAGACCTGCCGCCTGTCTTCCTCCGCCTGTTCACGCACCACCAGTTCCTGGGCCACAAGGCGGTTGATAAGCCCTACAGCGCTGTGATGGCGGATCTGCAACTGCTCGGCCAGCTCCCCGACCGTAATTCGATCCCGTCCTGGAAAGCCTTTGATAGCCAGAAGGGCCTGGTGCTGCTGCGGCGTCATGCCTACGCGCCGCGCCTCCTTTTCACTAAAGCGCAGGAAGTGGCGCAGGGCGTAGCGAAATGCTGCCAGAAATTCATATTCCTCTTTACTGATTGCGGGGCGCTGCTTTTTTTCTGCCATTTTTATACTCTTTGAATTATATCGCATTACGATATATACTGTGGGACAGTGAATATTGAAATTGTATGAAGAGAGACTGAATAGAACATGCTAGAAAGAGACAGTTTAGATTACCGTACGGTGCGCGGGTTGCGCGAGTCAAACCAATACCGCGTCATTTATATTTCATTTTTGGCAGCAGTGGTTGGTGTGGCCGCGGGCTTTGTGGCCTATGCTCTCTATGCGCTCATTGCACTGCTCTCCAACCTGATCTTCTTCCAGGAAGTCTCGCTGGTTCTGCCCAGCCTGCAACATCACAATCTGGGGGCGCTGGTGATTATTGTGCCGGTCATTGGCGGTCTCATTGTGGGCATTATGGCCAAGTATGGCTCGCCAAAGATTATTGGGCACGGCATTCCCGAAGCGATGGAAGCGGTTCTGACAAACCGCAGCCGTATTTCGCCACGGGTGGCGATTCTCAAACCGATTTCGGCGGCGATTGCTATTGGCACGGGTGGGCCGTTTGGCGCGGAAGGGCCGATTATCCAGACCGGCGGCGCGCTGGGGTCGTTGCTGGGCCAATTTGTGCACACGACCGCCGTGGAGCGTAAGGTGCTGCTGGCCTGTGGCGCGGCGGCGGGCATGGCGGCCACGTTTGGCACGCCGATTGCGGCGGTGATTCTGGCCATTGAGCTGCTGCTGTTCGAGTTCAAATCACGCTCCTTCATTCCGCTGGTCATCGCCAGTACACTGGCAACCACCATTCATTATTATCTATTTGGCCGCGGACCGCTCTTTGAAGTGGGACCTGTCGATTTCGGTATTCCTTCTGGTATCCCTTACTATATCCTGTTGGGTATTTTGTGCGGCGCTGTGGCTGTTGCCTTCAGTAACCTCCTTTATATTGTAGAGGATTGGTTCGAGGAGTTGCCGGTAGACCGCCTCTGGCTGCCGGCAATTGGCGCTCTGGGACTGGGCATCATTGGCTACTTTGTGCCGCGTGTGCTGGGCGTTGGCTATGAAACGATTTCGGAAATCCTCAACAACCGCCTGCCGTTGACAGTGCTCTTTCTGGTGATGATTTTCAAGGCCCTGGCTCTGCTGGTCTCGCTTGGTTCAGGCACGTCCGGTGGTTTGCTGGCGCCGATGTTCATGTTCAGCGCGGCGATAGGCGGCATTTTCGCTATTCTGATCAACCAGGTTGTCCCCGGTGCGAACCTGGCGCCAGGCGCCTATGCGCTGGTGGCAATGGCTGCTGTTTTCGGGGCAGCTTCGCGCTCCACGTTTGCCTTCATCATCTTCGCCTTTGAAATCACACGCGATTACAATGCCATCCTGCCTCTGATGCTGGTCTGCGTCATTGCTGACATCGTGGCGCTTTTCTTCATGCGCAACACGATTATGACCGAGAAGCTGGCGCGGCGTGGGCTACGTGTGAACCAGGATTACGAGGTTGATGTGTTGCAACAGGCGACGGTAGGCGATGTGATGGATCCGGCGCCGGTGACGATTAAAAGTGATATGCTGGTCAGCGAGCTGATGGACCGCATCGCACAACACGATCCGGTACTCACCCGGCACCAGGCTCTACCCATTCTGGATAGTGACGGGCGGCTGGCCGGTATCATCACGCGCGGAGACATTCTGGCGGCTCTGGAACAAGATCTGGACAGCAATACGTGCGTGGTAGATGTGGGCGCCAACAGTCTGGTCGTCACTTATAAAGATGAGTTGCTTTCGGCGGCTGTGGATAAGATGTTGCAGCACGATATTGGACGGCTGCTGGTTGTAGACCGCAAGGAGCCGCAGCGGCTTCTGGGCTATCTGAGCCGGGGCAGCATCTTGCGGGCGCGGCAACAGCGGCTGCGTGATGAGCACCTATTGGAGCAAGGCTGGTTATGGAGTACCATTCGCCGTGTAAACAATGATAGCTAGCTCCGGGCGCCGGCCGGCCAGCGTGGCGCTCGACCATTGTAGGAAAGCAGCGAATGAAGAAGGACCCGGAAAAGGAGTTGTGGCAGCTCCACATCACTCTGATCAGCCTCATCGGTCACCTACAGGAGCCGCCGGACCATCTGGACAAGCTGACGGCTAAGACGGTAGCCCGCGCCCTGGCCGAGATTGTGCAGGAGGTTGAATCGTTCCCCGCCGACGTCTCTCGTGACGACCTGGCCAAATTCGCGCGCGAGGTGCTGGTGGGCACCAACGAGATGCAGCAGGCGTTAGAAGCGCGCTGGTATGAGAAGCTGCAACCGCTGATGGAACGGGTGCGCGAGCGGGCCGAAAGCCTGGACCACGACCTGGCCGATTTCACCTGCCTTTCCGTAGACGGCGAAGAGTGGGGCGCGATTTGCATGAACTGTATGCAGTGGGTTTACGTGCGTCCCGACGAGGCAGAGGGGAAGCTGCTGACGAAGTGTGTAGGGTGGAGGGGGCGGTATCT
>CAZRTM010000128.1:4668-10246 GCA_964602995.1 uncultured Ardenticatenaceae bacterium | reverse complement strand
GCTGGCCGATGGCCTGGGCAGCGTGCGGCTGGAGATAGTCGATGGGCAGGTTGAGACAGCGACGACGTACAGCCCGTATGGTGAGGTGCTGGAGCAGGTAGGGACGAGTGGGACGGTGTATGGCTTCACCGGCGAGCAGGAGGATGGGGCGACGAACTTACTGTACTTGCGGGCACGTTACTACAACCCTGCCCTGAAGGTGTTCCAGAGCCGCGACCCGTGGAATGGGACGGGATGGCGGCCAGTGACGTTGCACTGGTATTTATACACCCGAAATAATCCTATCCGTTACGTGGATCCAACCGGAAATCACATCTGTGAATCACCAAGTAAAGCCTGCAGCCCCTTCGAACCGATTCCAGTTACCCCGCAGTATGACCTAACTGAATGGTTAGTAAATGAAATGTTTGCCCATGCCACGAGCAGCGAGCTGGAGACGATGCGAGAGGTGTACGTTCGGTGGAAAGGGTTAGCCTTACTAGATGAGTACTGCCTGGAGAATATTTCTATCTTCTTTAGGCTCGACCCACCTGTGTACCCACCTGTCCCAGAGTGGTATAACGAGTTAATTGGACCTTACTTTGAACTAAACAAAGGTTTTGGCCTTTGGGATGTAAAGAGGAATATGAGACTAGCTATCGGCCCTGGTGTGGTACTATGTGGGGACAGTGGCTGTTCTTGGTTCGACTACTCTACACCCGGAAACATCCTCTATGGCTTCACGGCTGCATCTGTAGGAGTTCCCGAAGAATTGTCAATGGGCGCTGGTGGTTTACTAGAGATCATGGAAGGGACAGCTAGACTCGAGAATTATGCGACTATCTTTGAAGATCCACAGGACGCTGCAGCTGTACATTTTGGTTATTATCTCTATTTTAGATACGGAGCGAGGATTAGACTAGAAGACTTTAAAGCCACATTTACAGAAGAAGTCCAAGAACGTATGCAAGAGCCACCTGCGGGATTCATCCCGCCCGGGCCGGCACTTCCCCAGAAAAACCGATATTCTGTAGGAGCTTTCAACTACACAAGATGATTGAAAAAAGAAAGGTGCTTGCAGGTTTTGCTATACTTATCACTATAGCTATATTTCTCTCTTGTTCGGTCGGTTACCAACTTTTCTTTCGCGGCTGCATCCTCTGGTCCTGTGCTCCACCCCGTACATTTTCTGTGTTTGATTTAAGCCTGCCAACCCATCTATTTCCAAATGAGTCTGTAATAAACGCGATGACTCAACCATCTGAATTGCTTGGCGCAGCGGAAGCGGCAAACATGACGGTGTATTGGAACGAGGGAAGTGGATTGGCTGTATATGATGTTCAACGTTTTGCTACGGAACCAAGAGCGGTTCACGTCTATCAGGCACTAACAGAAGATCTCTTGGTCTTTTCTGAACACGATCCCATAGAATTCAGCAGCCAACTCGCTGACAATTACAGCTTAGTCTGTGGCCCTTCTGAATTCGGTGGTTACCGTTGTTGGTTCATTAGCAGATATGCGGAATATGTTTTATCGCTTAATGCAACGATCGATGAGAAAATGTCGTTTGAACAATTCGAGCATATCGTACTGCATATCGATGAACAGATGAAAAACCGGCTCGGTTCATAGCTGTTCTGTGAGAGATAAATATGCTGGTATGAAGACCATCTGTCATCGCGATAGTCACATTCGGAACGCTATTAGAGGTGGAGGTGCTCCGCTGCATCTATAACCAACACAATCTCCCGACACGCATCAACTAGCCCGCGCTTCCTTGGTGGGGATTTCACCATCTATACCTATGATAGCGGTGGCTCAACTGGCGGCGCCACCACCTACTGCGCCTGCGCCAGGGGGGAGTGATGGCAGCTTGCTAGCCGAATACCTCTACCAGCTCGACGGCGTGGGCAACCGCATCTTAGTCACGGAAACAGTGCGGGCGCCGCACGCGGAGCAGGCGATTGATGCCTATATCGAACAGAACGGTCTGCTGGTGCTGGAGGCGGAGAATGGCACGGCGATATGCAGGAACCGGTTACCGGCGCGCCTTGCCCGATGTGGGCATGCGCTACGAGGTGACGGAAACGGCGAGCAGCCGCGTCTCTCCTGGCTCATCTACAACAGCACGGCGGCCACTTACACGGTGTGGATGCGAGGTATAGCCCCAGGCTACAGACACATAAAACAAAACGGTAACCAGCCCTAATACCAGACTATCCCCGCCTTAATCTTAGCTATCAAGCGGTTGCTTGCCCTCTCTGCGGGTGCTACACTTACCAGGACATGACACAAGCCCTCTACCGAAAATGGCGACCCGCTCGCTTTGACGAAGTTATTGGTCAGGAGCACGTCACGCGCACCCTGCGCAACGCCATTGCCTCCGGGCGGTCTGGCCACGCCTATCTGTTCTGCGGCCCGCGCGGCACCGGGAAAACCACCACCGCGCGCCTCCTGGCCAAAGCCGTCAACTGCCTCCACGACGACGAGGCAGAGCGCCCCTGCAACCAGTGCACCAACTGTGTAGCCATTGGTCAGGGCCGGTTCCTCGATCTGATCGAAATCGACGCCGCCTCCAATACCGGTGTGGACGACATCCGCGACCTGCGCGACAAAATCAACTTCTCACCCAGTGAAGGCCGCTTCAAGGTTTACATCATCGACGAGGTGCACATGCTCTCCACGGCAGCGTTCAATGCGCTGCTGAAAACGTTGGAAGAGCCGCCGCCGCACGCCAAATTTGTGCTGGCTACAACGGAAGAGCACAAGGTGCCGGCAACGATTAAGTCCCGCTGCCAGCAGTTTAATTTCCGCCTGCTGACCCTGGATGAGATTCTGGAACGGCTACGCTGGCTGGCCACTCAGGAACAGTTGGAAGTGGAGCCACAGGCGCTGGAGCTGATTGCGCGCCAGGGCGCGGGCAGCATCCGTGATGCAGAAAGCCTCCTGGACCAATTGGTGGCTGCGCCGGGTGACGCCATCACCCTGGAACGGGCACAAGTGGTGCTGGGGACTGCATCCAGCCAGGCCGTGGCCAATCTGGCAAGCGCCTGGCTAAACGGAGACGGGCCTGGTGGTCTGCGCGTCATCCATGACGCCCTCGCTTCCGGGGCCGATGTGCGCCAATTTGCGCGGCAGATGGTTGATTACCTGCGACAGATGCTTCTCTTACAGGCAGCCGGAGAGGAACTGCCCCTTAACCTGCCCGACGAAGAAAAGCGGCAGATGCTGGCGCAGGCCCAACAGGCAGAACGCACCGCGCTGATTAACGCGGTAAAGGCCTTTAACGAAGCAGCGCTGTCCGCATCCAGTAGCTGGCAGCCGCAGTTGCCGTTGGAGCTGGCCTTTATCAGCCTCCTACCTGAAGAGGCGCGCCAGCCCGTGCGCCACTATGCAGCTCGCAGTGAGCCGGCGCCGCAACCGCCGGCGCAAGAGGCGCAGCCGCAGAAAATAGCCGCTGAGAGCCAACCAGCCGCGGCCGCTGAAGCGCAACAAGAAGAGGGCGAAGAGACAACGGTCCCAGAACCGGCAGTGCCTCAAGCAGAGCCGCCAGTTCAACCGCAAAGGAGTGCACCGGCCGCTGGTGGCGCCATCACGCTGCAAGCTGTGCGCGCCAACTGGGACAACATGGTCAGCCAGATGCGGCAGCAGGACAAGAACCTGCCGGCCCTGCTTAATATGGCCAAACCGCTGGCCACCGAGGGCAATACGATCATCCTGGGCTTCGACTTCCCCATCCTCAAAGGTAAGTTTGAGGACAAGGTGGAGGCGCGCCAGGCCGTGGCCGAAACGATGAGCCGGCTCCTTGGCGCAAAATGCCTGGTGCGCTGTGTGGTCACCGACCAATATACGCCTCCTCCGCAACCGGAAGAGGCAGTGGCAGCGGCGACAGACGGAGACCAGAGTACTGAAATCGATCGAGATGAATTTTACGCCCTGGCCGACGAATTGGGCGGTCAGGTGCGCGAATCGTGATGACCTTTTCCAGTAATTAGAAGGAGTTATCTATGGCCAAGAGACCATACGGCAGAAAGCCGAGAAAGAAAGGGAGCATGAACCCCAACGACCTGATGTCCCAGGTGCAGCAGATGCAAGAGGAAATGGCGCGGCAGCAGGAAGCGCTGGCTGACGAGACCGTGACCGTCACCGCTGCCGGCGGCGTGATCAGCGTCGAAATCACCGGACACCAGCGGGTGCAGTCGATCACCATCGATCCCGAGGTTGTGGACCCTGAAGACGTTGAAATGTTACAGGATATGCTCGTTGCAGCCGTCAACGCCGCCATCGAGCAGTCGCAGGCCATGGCAGCCGAGAAGATGGAAGGCCTGACCGGCGGCATGGACATTAACAGCCTGCTGGGCGGGCTGGGAATGTAAGCGGTGGCAACCAACGTATTGCCACGTCCGGTTCAGCGGCTGATTGACGAATTTGCCCGCCTGCCAGGCATCGGCCCCAAATCAGCGGCGCGCCTCACCTTCTACCTGTTGCGCGCCGCCAATGACCAGGCGCTTGATCTCTCTGCCGCCTTGCAGGATCTGCGCGAAAAGACGCAGCTCTGTTCCGTCTGCTTCAACATCACAGAGCAAGATCCCTGCGCTATCTGTCTCGGCGACGACCGGGACCGCGATCTGCTTTGTGTGGTAGAAGAACCGCTGGACGTCGTGGCCCTGGAACGCTCTCGCGCCTACAAGGGCCTCTATCACGTCCTGCACGGCGCCATCTCTCCTGTCGAGGGCATTGGGCCGGAAGATTTGAAGATTGAAGAGCTGGTACGGCGGCTGGAAGTAGGCGATTTCCGCGAAGTGATCATCGCCACCAACGCCACGCTGGAGGGTGACGCCACAACGCTCTATCTACAGCGCCGTCTGGGGGAGTTTGAAGGAGTGAGGCTTACACGCCTGGCGCGCGGCCTTTCCGTGGGCGGTGACCTGGAGTACACGGATGAGATCACCCTCACACGAGCGTTGGAAGGGCGCCACGCCTTATAGACACAGGCATAGGCCCTAGCGCCCTACTCTGATGCCAGAGACGCCACGAACCGATTTACCAGATGCCAGCACCGGCTACGCCCTCATCGGCAGCCTGGTTTTGCTCGACGTGGCGTTGCTGGCGCTGCTTTTCCTCTCTCCCTTCTCCCTCCAGAGCCTCATCTGGGCCTTAGGCCTGCTGGCTTCGGTTCCGGCGCTGGTCTTCGTCGCTCGTCGCGTCTCCAGGCTGCGTCTGGCCCCCGGCGACGAAAGCACCCCCGCCCCTGATTTTCTCAACTGGCCGCTGTGGCAAGACCCGGTCGCCCGCCTCTTGCTTCTCGCGGCACTGATTGCCGGCCTCCTGTCGTTCGCCTACCTGGCGGCTCGTTATCCCAGCTTACCGCTGCAGGTCAGGTTTGAGACAGGCAATAACATCGCGGCTCGTGTCGTGGCGCCGCGCCGTCTGCTCCTGCTCCCCCTGTTCGCGCTGCTGGCCTGGCTCCTCAACGGCCTCCTGGGCCTTTCCTTTTACCGCAACCGGAACGAGCCTGTTCTGGCCTACCTGCTTTGGGCCACCGGCCTTCTGGTGCAGGTAGCCACGCTGGTCACCCTGGTGTTCACCATCCGGTGAC
>CAZRTM010000128.1:3158-4568 GCA_964602995.1 uncultured Ardenticatenaceae bacterium | reverse complement strand
GGCCTTCTGGTGCAGGTAGCCACGCTGGTCACCCTGGTGTTCACCATCCGGTGACGCCTGACCAGCCGCGAGCGCCCTGATGATCCGCAGACTGTTCTCCGCCTTCGGCTTCAGCACTGTCGCCGCCCTGGTCTCATTCTGGCGCGGCTCGCTCTCCCCCTCGGGAATCTTTGGCGCGCTGCTTGTGGGCACGCTGACCATTGGGCTTGGCGGCTGGAGCTGGGGCCTGCTCCTGGCCTTCTTTTTCATCAGCTCCAGCCTGCTCTCCCACTTTAAGGAAAGGGAAAAACAGACGGCCGCCGAAAAATTCGACAAAGGCCACCGCCGCGATTTTGCTCAGGCGTTGGCCAACGGCGGCGCGGGCGCCACAGCCGCCCTCCTCAGCCAGCTATCACCTTCTTCAGCCTGGTTCCCCTTCTTTCTAGGCGCGACAGCCACAGCCAATGCTGACACCTGGGCCACGGAATTGGGCACGCTCAGCCAACGCCCGCCGCGCCTGATCACCAACGGCCGTCCGGCCCCGGTAGGCACGTCAGGAGCCATCTCCACCCTGGGCACCCTGGTTTCATTCCTGGGCGGCGCTCTCATCGGAGTGGCCGCCGCAGTGGGCAAAGAGAGGCAACAACCCTGGCACGCAATCCTCATTGGCGCCTTGGCCGGGCTGACCGGCTCCCTGTTCGACAGCCTGCTGGGCGCCACGGTGCAGCAAATTTTCTATTGCGACTATTGCAAAAAGGAGACTGAGCGTAAAATACATAAGTGTGGACACCAGACGCGCCCCCTGCGCGGCTGGTCCTGGCTGAATAACGACCTTGTCAATCTCTTTGCGTCCGTGGTAGGCGGCCTCATCGCCGTTGCACTTAGCCGGCTGCTCAAAGGCACAAAGGAAAGTTGAGCGAATCGGAGATGAAGCGCGAAAAGTTGCTCTGCGGTGAAAAGGTGAAGCTGAACGCTGTTCGCGAAGAGGATATGGAGACGATAGCGGAGTGGTACCAGGACACCGCTTTCCTGCGCCTCTATGACAGTCAGCCGGCCGCCCCTCTCAGTGAAAAGCAGCTTGCCGAGCGACTGCAAAAACGGCAAGAGGATCCGAACACCTTCCTCTTTGCCATTCGCCTGGTGGATACCAACCGCATCATCGGCCTGCTGGAGCTGGATGGCGTTGCCTGGACGCACGGTACCAGTTTTGTCTCCATTGGTGTGGGCGAGGAAGCGGACCGTGGACAGGGCTATGGACGCGAAGCGATGCGCCTTCTCTTGCACTTTGCCTTCCACGAGCTTAACCTGCACCGCATCTGCCTCACCGTCTTTGATTACAACACGGCGGCGATCACCCTCTACGAACGGCTGGGCTTCCAGCGCGAAGGCACTTTTCGCGAACACCTCTTGCGCGATGGGCAACGCCACGAT
>CAZRTM010000128.1:0-3058 GCA_964602995.1 uncultured Ardenticatenaceae bacterium | reverse complement strand
ACCTGTTCTACCTACGCCTTACACACAGTCGTATCTGGAGAAAAAGATGCTTTCCCAATTCAGACTTCCTTCCATTCCCCATGCCCCAGGTGTGGCGCCGCGCGCTATTCGATTGGCGCTTGGCGGGCGCTTCACGGATGAGATATTAAGCGGCCTGCCTGACGTGCTCATGCCCACCCTGCGCGCGCACCTGGGCCTCACCTATACCCAAATCAGTCTTCTGCACCTGGCGTTAAACTACGTCGCGGCTGTCGTCGAGCCTATCGCCGCGCTGCTCATCGACGTCTGGCATCGTCGCTGGCTGCTGGCCTGGGGCGCAGCAGGCGTTGGCATTGCCACGGCCCTGATGGGCGTGGCCCCCACCTTTCTCATCCTGCTATTAGGTTTTGCCATTTACGGCCTGGCCTCAGGCCCCCTGGCCCACACCGCCGATGTGGTCCTGGTGGAAAGCCACCCGGACGCGCCCGATGCCATCTTTACCCGCGCCACAACCATTGACACCATTGGCGCCCTGCTGGCGCCTCTGCTCGTGGCAGCCGCCGTGTGGGCCGGGCTGTCCTGGCGCGGGCTGCTTGTCGGCCTGGGGCTGGGCAGCGTTGTCTACGCCGTGTTGCTACTGCGCACCCCCTTCCCCCTGCCGCCTAACAGCGAGCAAAACGATGGCCAGCCGCTCGTGCGCACTCTGTTTCAGAATTTGCGCACCGTCCTGCGCAACAAGCAGATGTGGCAGTGGTTGGCCTTCCTGCTGGTTTTCGACGTTCTGGAAGCGCCCATCCTTTTCCGCACAGTATGGCTCAATGAAGAAGCGGGCATGAGCCAGGCGCTGATCGGTATCTACAAGGGGCTGGAAATGGTTACCAGTCTGGTCACCCTGCTCATTCTGGAGCGCTGGCTGCCACAAGCGGGACACCGGCGCATTCTAACGGTAGCCAGCATTGGTCTGCTGATCGTCTACCCCCTGTGGCTCTTCCTGCCCGGCATCTGGCCCCGCTTCCTGCTGGCCATCCCCCTGAATTTCCTGCTGACCGTCTACTGGCCCATTGGTAGAGCGCAATCGCTGCTCACTGTTCCCGGCAACGCCGGCGCAGTGACCGCGGTGCAATCGCTGTTTTCTATCCTGCCGCTCCCTCTACTATTCGGCCTGGCGGCGGAAGCTGTGGGGTTGACTCAGGCCACGCTCTGGGTCAGCCTGGGCGCGCTGTTGTTGCTGTTGCTGATCATCTGGCGGATGTCCGATCACGACCACCAACAAGCAAGCCCACGACAAAGGCCACAACCGTCCCCAGAAGCCACGGCATAACGCCTGAGCGCTCGCCACTAGCCGGGTCCGGCGTGGGGGACGGTTGTGTAGCCTGCTGGAAGGGCGGTGTTTCGCTCTGCCCTTCCAGCGGGCGGGCCATAATCTGTACGTCCCTGGCCGGAACTGTCTCGGCGACGGCGCGCAGTGCCGGCTCCGCTTCAGGCTCCGGCACAATGCGGTAGCGCACCATGCCGGATTCCAGCTCTCCATGCGAGCCAAAGCGGTGCGTGTATACCTTGGTGAACTCCGCGCCCAGAAGGAAGATCTGGCTCGAGTAGTAGACGAAGGTGAGCAAAACAATGAGGGAACCGGCGGTGTCGTACCCTGATGTAGGGTTGGCCAACGTGAGATAGAGGCTGATCAGCTCCTTACCGACCACAAACAGCCCGGCCGTGGCCACCGCGCCGAGCCACACGTCGCGCCAGGTGAGTGTGACGCGCGGCAACACCTTGTAGATGGCCGCAAACAGCAAGGTGGTCAGAATGAGGCTGCCGATGATGTTCAGGATTGGAGCGAAGTCCAGCCAGGAAGGGGCGAAAATCGAGGCTACCGCGTTTGCCTGGGCGATAACGGCGCTGACAACCAGCGTCAACAGAAAAAGAGCGCCGATGATCAGCAACATCAAGAAACCGAGGAAGCGGTCTCCGATGGCGCCCAGCGCACCGCGTTCGCCGCTGGGCCGCACGTGCCAGATGCGGTCCAGGGCGCCCATCATCTGTGCAAAAACGCCCGAAGCGCCAAAGAGCAGGGCGAAGGCAGCGACGATACCGGCGACAACGCCGGAGGTTGTTTCTCCGGCGTTTGAAATCAGCACACCGAGGGCATCGGCCACAGCCACTCCCACATAGCGGCTTGCCTGCACCGTGACCCGCAACCGCGCCTCATCGCCGTAAATGAAGCGAGTGACGGCAATGGCCAGAATCAGAAGCGGCGCCAGGGAAAAGACAGTGTAGAACGAAATCGCAGCCGCCAACAGCGGAGTACTGTCTGTGCGCCAGGCCTGAAAGGTCTCTTTTAGCAGCTCAACGGGCGTTTTAAGATTCACGACCCTCCGCTTGCACTCAGAGCGCGAGCCAGATCTTCGATGAGGTCTTCGACATCTTCAATACCAACAGAGAGGCGAACCAAACCGGGATCAACAGCCAGGGGCGATTCGGCTACCGAGGCGTGAGTCATAGGCGCCGGCAGTTCGATCAGTGACTCCACGCCGCCCAGCGATTCGGCCAGGGTAAAGAGCCGGACGCCTCGAACGGCGGCGCGGGCTGCTGCTTCGCCGCCCTGCAGCAGGAACGATAACATGCCACCTGGCCCCCTCATTTGCCGCCGCGCCAGGTCGTACTGTGGGTGGCTGTCCAGGCCGGGATAGTGGACCTCCGCCACCTGGGGATGGTCAGCCAGGAACTGCGCCACACGCAACCCATTCTCGCTGTGCCGCTGCATGCGCAAGGACAGGGTCTTGATGCCGCGCAACGTCAGGAAACAGTCCATAGGTCCTGGCACAGCGCCTATCGCGTTTTGCAGAAACTTCAACTGTTCGTATGCCTCTGTATCGTTCAAAATGACGACGCCGCCCACAACGTCTGAGTGGCCGCCCATATATTTGGTCGTGCTGTGGACCACCATGTCGGCCCCGAGCCGCAAAGGCTGCTGCAACGCTGGCGAGGCGAAGGTGTTATCGACCACCAGCCAGGCCCCTGCTTCGTGGCTGATATCGGCGATGGCCTCGATGTCGCTCAGGCGCATCATGGGATTGGTCGG
>CAZRTM010000127.1:0-10659 GCA_964602995.1 uncultured Ardenticatenaceae bacterium | reverse complement strand
CCCGACCAGCTACTTGAAGCAAAGTCGCTTGAAGGTGCAACTATGCCCGACGGCAGCAAGTACGAAGAGTGGGTCGAACGCGGCAGGCCGGATTGGACACAACTAAAGAAGGCAGATGATGCCGCTTAACCACGACACCTAGGCACGCGGAAAAGCATCCTCGAAATCCAATCCAGGTTGAGGCCGCTCTCTCCGGCTTCGAGTTGGTGGCGTTCGAAGCTGTCACCAACTTAGCCCTAGCATGGCGTCTCTTCTCCAGGAATGGCTAATCACAATAACGCGAGACCAGCATCTCGAGCGGAGTCTCTAAATAAGTGTATGCTTGCTCAACCACCCCGTTTCACAATGTAAACTCTAGTTCCACTACAATTGCTTCTCACCACCGGCGCAATTATAATCGGCTCATGAGTGCCCAGCCCCTGATCACGCCTGACATAGAGAAGGAAGAAGACGTTGAGCAGGAAACGGCTAAAGAGCCTCCGTACAAGGTATTGATCCACAATGACGATATCACACCCTATGACTTCGTCATTGTCATCCTGGTACGCATTTTCGAGCTAACGCCGGTCATTGCCGAACACATCACCTATCTGGCGCATACAAACGGAATCGCGCTGGTCGCTGTTCTGCCCAAATCCGAGGCCGAGCGGCGTGTTGGCAAAGCCCACTTTGCAGCCCGCCTCGAAGGATTCCCTCTGACGTTCACGCTAGAACCAGAAGAGTAAAGGGCGGGAGCAGCGGACTAAACACTCACTGTCGATCAAACTTATTCCACACTATCAATTAGGAGGTTATGATGAACTTTACGCTGGACGGCGTCGGCCCTCGTGCGAAGGCCATAATTGAGCGAGATCAGCTCACCATGTCCCCATCTTATACACGCGAATATCCGCTGGTGGTTGATTGTGCTGAGGGTTCCGAAGTCTGGGACGTAGACGGCCGCCGCTACATCGATTTCATGGCCGGCATTGGCGTACACAACGTAGGTCATCGCCACCCGAAAGTCGAAGCAGCGGTGAAGGAACAGGTCGAAAAGTTCTGGCACATCTGCCTCAGCGATTTTTTTGACCCTGCTGCAGTGGAGCTGGCCGAGAAGCTGCAAAAAACGGCGCCCATGGATGAGAGCCTCATCTATTATGGCAACTCGGGCACAGAGGCTGTAGAGGCTGCCATTAAATTGGCCATGTACTACACCCGCCGCAACCGCTTTATTGGCTTCTTTGGCGGCTTCCACGGGCGTACGCTTGGCGCCCTCTCCTTCACCGCCAGCAAGGCCGTCCAACGCGCCGGGTATGAGCAGGCCGTGCCCGTACAACACCTGCCTTATCCCAATCCCTACCGCCCTGTGCTTGCCAGCCGCGATGGCGAAGGATATGGCGAGACCGTTGTTCGCTATCTGGAGGAGCATGTCTTCACCAATGTACTGGATCCGCACACCGTTGCTGCCGTTCTGATTGAGCCGATTCAGGGTGAAGGCGGTTATGTTATTCCCGCTCCCGGCTTCATGCGTCGTCTGCGCGATCTATGCGATAAGTACGGCATTTTGCTGATTGTCGATGAAATTCAGAGTGGTGTGGGCCGCACCGGGCGCTGGTGGGCAATCGAACACGAAGACGTTGAGCCTGACATCCTCTGCTTCGCCAAGGGTATTGCCAGCGGCCTACCCCTCGGCGGCATCATTGCCCGGCGCGAGCTTATGAATTGGCCTCGGGGCGCGCACGGCAGCACCTTCGGCGGCAATCCCATCGCCACTGCTTCCGCTCTGGCGACGTTGCAGGTCATCGAGGAAGAAGGGCTACAGCAACAGGCTCAGGAAACCGGCGACTACATCATGGACGCGCTTGCTGAGATGCAGATGCGCCACCCCAGCATCGGTGAGGTCCGCGGGCGCGGCCTGATGATCGGCGTCGAAATGGTCAAAGACCGCGAAAGCAAACAACGCGCGGCCGACGTGCGCAACGAAACAATTCAGCAAGCTTTCCACAACGGCCTTCTGCTTCTACCCTGTGGCGCCAACGTCCTGCGTATCACTCCCCCTCTCAATATCTCGCGCTCACTCGTAGACGAGGGTCTACAGATTTTCGAAGAAGCGCTCACTGAAGCGGAGAAACGACACCTTTAACCCGCTTCAGGCAGAAAACGCAATGAGGAAACTATGCTAGAAAAAGTAAGACAGCTTCTTGCCCGCATCTCTGTTGGTGTTCTGCCGGCGATGGCCACGCCATTGCATGATGACGGCTACCACGTCAACGTCGATGCGCTTGGCCCGCTGACCGATCTATTGATTGGCGCCGGAGTTAAGGGCCTGTTCGTTGGCGGCACCACGGGCGAGGGCCTTGTACTCTCCATCGAGCAGCGCAAACTGCTCCACGAGCAGGCGATTCGTGTGGTGGATGGCCGCGTGCCCGTGCTGGTTCACGCCGGCAGCAACACAACTGCCGAAACGATTGAGCTGGCGCAACACGCCGAAAAGATCGGCGCGGATGCCATTGTGATTATCACCCCCACCTTCTTCGGCATGCCCGATAGCGCTCTGGCGGCCTATTTCGAAGAGACCGCCGCTGCCGTGCCCGGCATGCCGCTGTTTGTCTATGACATCCCCCACATGGCCATCAACGGCGTTAGCCCCGGCCTTTTACAATCCCTGGGCCGGTCGATTCCGGCTTTGGCAGGCGTCAAAAGCAGCCGCGCTGACGCCCAGATTGTGCGCCAGTTGATCGACGCTGCTCCGGAAGGGACGATTGTGCTGGTCGGCAATGAGCGCATTGCGCTGGGCGCCCTGGCTATGGGCGCCGGTGGCCTGATCAGCGGTCTCGCGACCGCTATTCCCGAGCCTTTTGTCAGCCTCACGGAAGCATTTGCCGCCGGGGATTTGGAAGCGGCCCGCGCCGAACAACAGCGAATCAACCGCCTGCTGGACCGCATGCCGGCCGGCGCTCGCATCGGCGCCATCAAAGAGATTCTGCAACAACGTGGAATTGATATAGGCCCGCCCGTCCCGCCCCGGCCGGCTGCCAACTGCCCCGATCTCTGGCAAGAGCTAAAGCAGCTACTCTAGCTCCTCAGGTTCGGCAAACTGAGTTTGCCACACCAGCCGCAGCTCGGCATCGGTTCCTACTTGCACAATCAGATCGTCAAGATCCATGTAGGCCTGCCACACTTCGTTGGCGCTGGCCTCCACGATCTTCGCCGTAATCGCATCCTCCAGGGTGCGATTACGGCCCCCGGCCCACACCACATCGGCCAGGGCCACCAACAGATCCTCAAACGTTACCTGCTCTTCCTCTTGCCAGGTGGCGTGAGTGCGCGCAAAGCGCGCTCGTTCCGGCTCCACGCCCTGTTCCTGCAAAAGCTCCACGCCCGCCTCATGGTGCGCCTGCCCCGGACCCACCATCTCCTCCGGATGGCGCACCTTGCCAATGTCGTGGGTTGCCGCGCCAAAAAGCACCGCACCGGCGTCAAACGCCAGCTCAGGCCAGGCCGCCTGTATCCCCTCCACAAGCCGCCACGCCACATCGTGCACCAACACCAGATGGGCCAGGAGATGTGGTGAAACCGGCAAAGCATTGATCAGGTCAACTGCATGCTCTGGTAAGGGATGCAGTGAAAGTGTTCTTTCTTCTTGCGGTTCAGGTATGTCGTCCATCGTTATTCCGTTTTATCTGAAGCTGCCCATCTCGACAAGCGCCAATAGACCTTCTCATCTGCGGTCCCATCATCCCCAAGAAAACTTTCATTTTCGTTGCCCATTCAGAAACCAGACGGTACAGTTATAGTCATGCGTCTGATTCTTTTTGATATCGATGGTACACTTATCCACGCCAATCGTGCGGGACGCGCTGCCTTAGAAGCCGCTCTCCAAGAAGTATACGGAACAACGGGGCCTATCGAGAGCTATCAGATGGCGGGGAAAACCGATCCTCTCATCATCTTCGACGTGTTGCAGGCGGCCGGCATTGCCGAGGCCGACGTGGAAGCGCGTATCGAACAGGTTTACGAGCGAATGGCCGTACATGGGCGTTCTGTTTTCCCCGAACACGGCATGCAAGTCTGCCCAGGGGTGCCCCAACTGCTCGATGCCCTCAAGGAGCGGCGCGACGTTGTGCTGGGGCTGGTCACCGGGAATATCGCCTCCACCGCTCCCCTGAAACTGGCTGCAGCGGGTATCGACCCTTCCCTTTTCGTGGCCGGCGCCTACGGCTCTGACGCCCGCGACCGCAACGCATTAGGCCCTCTGGCCATTGCTCGCGCCTGCCATCACACCGGCCACCACTTCAACGGCGACACCACCGTTATCGTCGGTGACACACCCGCCGATATTCTATGCGCTCGTGCTGCAGAGGCGGTGGCCGTTGCTGTGGCAACCGGCAACCACTCCATGGAGACACTGGCCCAGTACAATCCGGACTATCTCCTGGAAAGTCTCCGCGATACGGATGAAGTATTACGAATACTACTTGAAGGAACCCAAAAGTGACATGGCCGCTAAGGCAGGTAACTTCGGCTCCGTTGAGCTTTCGCCGGATACACCGACGGAGCTGACCTTCGCGCAGCTTTCGGACTGGGTCATCTGGCAGTTCCCGAAAACAAAGTCGGGCTGGATGTGCGGCGCCATTCACCCCCCGCAGCCTGAGTATGGCTGGCTGCCGGCGCTGATCAACCCCTATGAGGAACGCCTGTCAGTCTACGGTCATCAGAGCAAGATTTTTCAGACACCAGAAGAAGCTGCCGAGTGGATTGCAGGCGTTGACGTGTAAGACGCCACACTGCCCACCGTAGCACCAAGAGGAAAGTATGAGTCGAGTCATCAACACCAACAACCCCACCAATGTCCGTAACCATTGCCGGCGAACCATCGCCGAGGTTTTACGACGGTTGAGCCAGAAGCCAGAAATCGATGCTGAAGCCAAAGATATGGCAGCAACCATCGTCTATATGTTGCGCGAAATCAACAGCAGTGTAGAGCAAACAGTTACTGCCTGGGAGAAACGGGACTACTGGATGAAGGCCGAACGGTTCGGCCGGGAATGGGAGTGGGCGCGCGAGGCGGAGTCCAACTTCGACGACGTTATCCGCAACGACGCCTGGGATCTGCTACCACGCCTGCTGGCTGATCTATTTCCCATGTTCACCGACGTACAGGTGAAGCGCATGACCCGATCCGCATCAGCCTGGAAAGGCGCCTACAAAAAATTACTGACGGAGCCTCCTGCCACTTCTCCCTGGCAATCATAATCGCCTGATTCCCCTGCCAAACCACAGTGAAACAGCTTCTGCCACTCCTTCTCAAGCCGGTCACATTCCTCCTCCTGCTTGCAATATTGACGGCTGGCTGTGGTAGCGTTGGCGCTGGTACGGCCGGCTTGCCCACGGTCGCAGCGCCGGCCGAGCAACCACCTGAGACAGAAGCGGCAGCTACACCTTCCCCGGCCCCCATCGCACAGGCTGAAAATACGGCGACGCCTACGGCTACGCTTACGGCCGAGCCATCCCTGACACCAACCCCAATTCCAACAGAAACACCCACAGAAACGCCGACCGCCAGCACGCCGCCCACAGCCACCCCCTGTGCTGCAGCCGGTGAAGTGGTCGATGGCAGTTATCAAAGCGCCACATCCGGTAGCGCCGAAGCCTATCGCATCTACCTGCCGCCCTGCTACGGCGACGACGGACACCGCTACCCGGCCCTCTATCTCTTTGCCGGGAACATTCATGATGAGAGCAAGTGGGATGAGCTGGGGCTGGACGAGGCGGCCGATGCCGCCATCCAGGCCGCTGAACTGCCGCCGCTTGTGGTGGTTATGCCCAACGGCGGCTGGCTGGCAAACAATACCTCAGGCGGCCCCGGTTCCTACGAGGCGCTGGTCCTCAACGACCTGATACCGCACATCGAGAGCGAATATTGTGTGTGGGCCGAGCCTCAGGGGCGCGCCATTGGCGGTCTCTCCCGCGGCGGCTACTGGGCGCTGGAAATCGCCTTCCGCTTCCCCGACCAGTTTGCCAGCGTAGGCGGACACAGCGCCGCCCTCCTCGACGAGTATGCTGGCCCCACCATCAACCCCCAGTACACGGCTCTCAGCAATCCCCTGGGGGACCTGCGCATCTACCTCGACATCGGAGCCGACGACTACCTGCGCACCAATACCATCCAGCTACACAATGACATGGAAGCCGCAGGCGTGGTCCACACCTGGCATCTGAACGAAGGCCGCCACGAAGACGCCTACTGGGCGGCGCACGTCGGGGAGTATCTACGCTGGTACGGCGAACCCTGGCCCTTCGAGCGGGGAAATTATCCGGACTGTTGAGAAGGACGTGACACACGTGACACGGAGAGCCACGGAGAACACACAGAGAAGTGCAGAGGGGAATTCTATTTTCTCTCCGTATCCCCTCCGTGCTCCTCAGTGGTCCTCTGTGTTCCGCTTTTCTCCACCCGCCACGTCAGCCAAAACATGACCCCAATGACCCCCGCGCTGAGCAACGACAGCATCACAATCTTGATCATAGGACTGGGCGCCAGCAAGGCAATCAACCCAAACGTAATCGCAACCAGATAGTAGCCAGTCACAATCGTGCGCGTAGGCAGCCCGAAGTCCGAGAGTCGAAAATGCAAATGACCACGGTCGCCGCGCGCAGGGCTTTGCCCGCGCCGTACCCGGTCAAATATCTGCCAGGCTACGTCCATAATGGGCACGGCCAGCACCAGCAGCGCCGTGGCGATCTTGGCCGGGGAGAGAATGGACATCGTCGCAAGCCCGTAACCCAGGAAATAGGCGCCGGCCGAACCGAGGAAGATGCGCGCCGGAGCAAAATTGAAGGGTAGGAAACCAAGCAACGCTCCTGCCAGTGCCATAGGAAAGGCCGCAATCAGCGTCTGGCCCAGGCTCATGCCGTGCAGCGCGAACATGATCGCTGCAATGGCCCCCACGCCAGTCGCCAGCCCATCGAGGCCATCAAGGAAGTTTACTGTGTTCACCATGCCCACGATCCAGAGGAAAGTCAGAAGAAAAACCAGGGGCATCGCTATGGGTTGTTCTCTTCCCGTCAGTGGATTTGTAAAACGCTCAATGAAAACTTCGTAATTCATGGCGACGGCAAAGGCCGCAACCTGAATGAGAAACAAAGCCCACGGCGGCAGCTCCAGGCGATCATCGACCAGGCCGCCCACAAACATAATCAGGCCGCCCCACAACACACCCTTCAGGAGTGGAATATCATCCAGATTAAAGGTCAGTGGCTCGTTCGTAAACCACAACCAGATGCCGAAAGCGAGCACGACGCCGGCGAGAAACCCAACAAAAATTGGTACCCCACCCAGCTTAGGAATCAGCCCCGAATGGCGGCGGCGCCCGCCGGGACGCGCCAGCAACCCCAGCCGCTGCGAAAGCCGTTGGGCAACCGGTGTCAGCAAGGCCGAGACAGCAAAGGCCAGGATGAAAACGAGTAGGAAAGACATCTAGAGTGGTCCGGTGTAGAGCAGCATCGATAGCATCGAGAGACGGCAGAGAGGCAGCTATCCAGTGCCGAACTGGCGGTCGCCGGCGTCGCCCAGGCCGGGCACGATATAACCAATGTCATTGAGGCGTTCATCCACCTGCGCAACATAAACTTCGACATCAGGATGCGCCTCTTTCAACCGCTGCACGCCCTCTGGCGCGGCCAGAATGTCCACAAACTTAATCCGTTTCGCTCCCCACTTTTTGAGCATATCAACTGCAGCCACGGCCGAGCCGCCGGTCGCCAGCATCGGGTCCAGCACCAGGCAAAGCTGCACCGTAGGCGCCGTTGGCAGCTTGTTGTAGTAAAAGACCGGCTTCAGCGTTTCCTCGTCTCGGTAAAGGCCAATGTGCCACACTTCGGCGCTGGGCATCATCTCCCAGATGCCCTCGACCATCCCCAATCCGGCGCGCAGAATGGGCACCAGCCCGATCTTCTCCTTCAACACAAAGCCGTCCGCTGCCCCCATCGGCGTCTCCACCCCCGTTTCCTCCAGGGTGAGATCGGCCGTAGCCTCATAGGTCATCAAAATAGCAACCTCACGTATCAGCTCACGGAACTTCTTCGGTTCCGTGTGCACGTCACGCATGAGCGTTACTTTGTGTTTGACCAACGGGTGTTTGGACTCATGAACCATACTTTTGATTCCTCCTTGTTCCTAATCATGCCCATTGTACCCCCAAATAGCGAGAGTGCTTACCTCGGCGCAAGATAAACATAAATTCAGAAAATACGCAAGACGCTGCAGTTGAAGTATAATCGCAGCTATCTTATGAGCGACCATACAGAATCAACCCGGCACATATCTCCCCAGGCCAAACCAGAAGAGCAGAAGCTGGATGGCCTGCTGCGCCCACAGCTGCTTAAGCATTTCACGGGCCAGGAACGGTTAAAGGCGAACCTCACCATTCTTATCGAGGCCGCTCGCGCTCGCAATGAGCCTCTGGACCACATTCTCTTCCACGGCCCGCCAGGACTGGGGAAAACTACCCTGGCCCACATTGTGGCCAACGAGATGAATGTCAACATCCGCATCACAGCAGGGCCAGCCATCGAACGTTCTGGTGACCTTGCCGCCATCCTCACCAATCTGCGCGCCGGAGACATCCTCTTCATCGACGAAGTGCACCGTCTGGGTCGCGCCGTCGAGGAAGTGCTCTACCCGGCGATGGAAGATTTTGTGCTCGATCTCGTCGTCGGCAAGGGGCCGGGGGCCAAGAACGTGCGGTTGAAGCTGCCACAGTTCACCGTCATCGGCGCCACCACTCGTCTGGCTCTTCTCACCGCTCCCCTGCGCGCCCGTTTTGGCGCCCGTTACCGCATGGATTTCTATGAGTTGGAAGCGGTGAAAGATATCGTCACCCGCGGCGCGCGCATCATCGACGTGCCTATTGACGACGAGGGCGCGGCCGAAATCGCCCGCCGTGCGCGTGGCACGCCCCGTGTGGCCCTACGCCTGCTGCGCCGCGTCCGGGACTATGCCCAGGTGCGCGCCGAGGGCGAAATCAACGCTCCCGTGGCCCAGGCCGCCCTGGACCTGCTCGAAATCGACGCCCTGGGCCTGGATAATCTCGACCGCCGCGTCCTGCGCTCCATCATCGAGAAGTTCGGCGGTGGGCCGGTCGGCCTGGATACCATTGCCGCTTCCATCAGCGAGGAGCCAGACACGATCATGGACGTCGTCGAGCCGTATCTCTTACAGCTCGGCTTTCTGGAGCGCACCGCTCGCGGCCGCATGGCAACCCCGCACGCTTACGAACATCTTGACCTGCCCCTGCCCGAAGAGCGCAAAGTGCAGCCCGAGAGCGCCCAACAGTCACTCTTTGATCAGTAACGTAGGCCATTCCCGAACGATACAGGGAGTAGTCATGTCTGATTTCGCCCGCATACTAATCATCATCGGCCTCGTCATCGCCTTCAGTGGCTTCATCATTCTCATTGCCATACGCTATTTTCCCTGGCTGGGCAATCTACCGGGCGACATTCGCATTGAGCGCGAAAACTTCCGCCTTTACTTCCCGCTGGCAACGATGATTCTGATTAGCATCCTGGGCACCATTCTGCTCAACATCGTCATCCGTATCTTCCGCGACTAGGCGCGCTCCACTGCATGAAAACCTCCGAATTCAGCTACAATTTGCCACCAGAACGAATTGCCCAGGAGCCGGTTGAACCTCGCGATAGCAGCCGTCTACTCGTGCTGAAGCGACAAACAGAGGAGCTTGAACATCGCCTCTTCCGTGACATCGGCGAATACCTGCGTCCCGGCGACATTTTGGTAGCCAATGACAGTCGCGTCTACCCGGCGCGGCTCTTCGGCTATAAGGTGGAGACCGGCGGCAAGGTCGAGCTGCTGCTTCTGGAACGGCTAGATGACCTACGCTGGCGTGCCCTGGTTGGCGGTCGTGGATTGCGTGAAGGCACTATAATTTCGCTATACGAACGGGATGGAGCCGAAAGCGACATTTCAGCCACAGTCAGCGCCGAGCTAGAACAGGCCGAGCGCGAAATTACGTTCAGCCAGCCCATCGACGAGCTGCTGGAAAAGCTGGGCCACACCCCGCTGCCTCCCTATATCCACCAGCGTCTGGATGAGCCAGAACGGTACCAGACCGTCTATTCTCGCCCTCTCGGCTCCGCAGCAGCGCCAACGGCCGGGTTACACTTCACTGGCGACCTTCTACTCTCTCTGCGCGAAAAAGGGGTCCTCTTTGAGACGGTGACGCTGCACGTTGGCCTCGATACGTTCCAGCCGGTGTCGGCTGAGCGCGTTAGCGACCATATCATCCACAGCGAATGGGCCGCCATTTCTGCGGAATCGGCGCGACGCATCAACGAAGCGAAGCTGGCCGGCGGGCGCATTATCGCCGTAGGCACCACCAGCGCCCGGCTCCTGGAGACGGCCGCATTGCGTTCAGCGGGCATCGAAGGCTCTTTGCAGGATATCAGCGCGCGGGACGCCGCCGGTGAAACGACCAACATCTGCCCCTGGAAGCCCGTCGTCGCCTTCAGCGGGCGCACCGACCTCTTCATCTACCCTGGCTACCGCTTCCGCGCCGTTGATGCCATGATCACCAACTTCCATCTGCCGGAGTCATCATTGTTGATGATGGTCTCGGCCTTCGCCGGGCGCGAACAAATCCTCGATGCCTACCGCAC
>CAZRTM010000126.1:0-10776 GCA_964602995.1 uncultured Ardenticatenaceae bacterium | reverse complement strand
TCTCCAATCAGTCAGCCAAATCCCCCGCAATTTCCAACTCTGACTCTTCCACCGCTTCCGTGGGTCGGGGGCGGGGCGTGAGCACGACGGTGGTTACATCATTCACTACCTGACGCGTGTCTTTGACGTTGAGCTTATCGAACAGGAACTCAAACTGCTCCTGCAGGGCATCGCCGATGCGCTGCTTGTCCTCATCGCCAATGCCCCACCACTCCTTCTTCATCACGCCAAACGCTTTCTTGCGCGTGGAGTAGAGGAACTGCTCTTCAGTCTTGCCTTCCTTCCACTCATTGGCCAGCTCTTTGCGCAGATAGTCGTAAGTCTTGTTCACGACATCCTCAGGCGCGTGTTCGAAAATGATGTTCTGGAATCCGGTCGCCAGATGAATCTCCAGCGTGCCCACCTCCGGGAATTTGTTGAAAGCTTCCGGCGGCAGCGTGGACGCGCCATGCTGCACCGCGCCGCCCAAACCGTACTCTTCGCGGGCAATGCGGCTCAGCTCACGCAGCGTCTCGAAATCGACGCTCACGTCGGCCAGCGTGCCATCGGGCAACACCACACCGCCGTGGCTGGTGCCGGTTTGCACCGAAATCTTGGAAATCCCTTCCACACCGTCGCCCAACGCCCGGCGGTAACCGTCCATATAGGCGCGCAGCTCGGGCACGGTGGAATTAGCCGCGCCGACCTCGCCAATCTCGCCGCCCAGGGAAACGGTTACCCCTTCCGGCTCCAGCTCGCGCACGAAGCGCGTCAGCTCGGCCGACAACGTGTAATTGACGCGCTGCTGCTCGTCCAGAGACTCTTTTGTCAGGTCCACCAGGGTAGAGGTGTCGATATCGATGTTGTAGAAGCCGGCCTCAATCGCTTCCTTCATCAGATCCTTCACCGCGCCCACTTCCTGCTCCGGATTAGAGGCATATCCCTTGGCCGACACCTGGAAATGGTCGCCCTGAATAAATAGCGGCCCGCTGAAGCCCTCGGCAATGGCCGCGCCGATGACCGACGAAACATATTCCGCCGGGCGCTGGTCGGTATAGCCGATTTCAGAACGGGCAATTTCGAGAATCAGTGCGCCTACGTCCAGGTTATTAGCAGCGCGGAAGATGGCGCGGGCCATGTAGAAGTTCATGCCACGCACATTGATCGCCGGCACGGTGAAGTTGTGCGGCACCTCGCCACGTCCGATAGCCATGTATAGGTCATGTATCGACGCCGGGCAGATGTTCAGCCCCTGCCCCATCTCCCACAACAACCAGCGCGCCGTATCACGCACCAGCCCCTCGCCGAAAACCGCGCTCCACACCAGCCCTTCTGCTTTCTCTCTCAGTGCTGCCTCATCCTTGATAATGACGTCGTTCCCTTCCACGCGAACGGTGCCCTCAAGTTGTGACAACAGCTCATCTACTGTCTTCGCTTTCATTAACTCGCTCCTTTTTCCCTGCCATACCGTCGGCTATCATACGGCCGGGCCTCATCTCCGAAATGTCAACGTCCGAACTTCGGCGTCTGAGCATTGGCGTAAATAGAACCGTCCTTTAGCTGGCTAGCCAGGTCATTTGGAAACCGCTACACTTAGCTTTGCTCATCTCTTGTTTATTATAGTCGCTTGCCTTGAAATGCCAATTGGCTTTGGAGGGGTCGCATCATATGACGCTACTGGAGAAAGCCATTGCCCTGGCTTTACGCGCCCACAGCGGGCAGACTGACCGCTACGGGCAACCCTACATCCTCCACCCGCTGTTCATTATGCAACAAATGGATACGGAGGCGGAACGCATCGCCGCCGTCTTGCACGACGTGGTTGAAGACAGCGATATCACGCTGGATGACCTGCGCGTGGAAGGGTTCCCGGCTGAGGCCATTGAAGCAGTGCGCTTGCTGACCCACGACAAGTCAGAGACATCATACGAAGCGTACATCGCGACGCTGAAACCAAATGCCATTGCCCGCAAAATCAAGCTGGCCGACCTGCAACACAACATGGATATCCGGCGCATGGACCGCGTGCGCCCGGAAGACGTCGAAAGATTACAGCGTTACCGCCAGGCATGGGAGACGCTCAAGGAGAAGGATCAATGACTGACGCCGTAAAGCAGCCCACAACAGCCGACATGGAAAGATTGCTCAATGATTGCGTGGCCTTCGCCCAGCGCCTCATCCAGACCCCCAGCATGCCGGGTGAAGAAGCGGCCATTGTGGCCCTGATTAAGTCCGAACTGAAGCGCCACGGTTTTGACGAGGTATGGCGCGACGAAGCGCGCAACGTTTACGGGCGCATCCACGGCCAGAACCGCGACTTGCCGGCCCTGGTGCTGAACACACACCTGGACCACGTAGACCCCGGCGACCCCGCTCTCTGGCCTGTTCCGCCCTACTCCGGCGAAATCGTGGACGGGCGCATTGTGGGACGTGGCGCCAGCGACATCAAAGGCCCCCTTGCCGTGCAGGTCTATGGCATGGTGGCCCTCAAGCGGCTGGGTATCATGCCGCGCCGCGACATCGTCTTCACCGGCGTAGCCGAGGAAGAAACCGGCGGCGCGGGCGCCGTTCACTGGTTCCAAACCCTGGACTATCCCGTGGGTCTCGTCGTCCTCGGTGAACCATCGGCCAACGAGCTGAGTCTGGGCCATCGCGGCATCTACCAGATGTGGGTCACTTTCTCCGGCCGCTCCGCGCACGCCAGCGTCCCCGAAAAGGGCGTCAATCCCAACTACGCTCTGGCCGCCTTTCTCAACCGGCTGCAAGAAGCCCAGGCCGAACTACGCGCGCACCCCCTGTTAGGCCCCACCAGCGTCTCGCCCACCGTCATCGAAGTCGATACCAAAAGCCTGAACGTCACCCCAGCCTGGACCCGCGTGCTGCTTGACTTCCGCTCCTCGTCCGAAAGCCCCAGCAGCCTGCAGGCGTTCGTCAGCCGCCTGGCGCACGACCTCCCGCACACGCTCACCGCAGCGGAAAACGCCCCACTGGAGCCATCCGACGAGATGCTAAACGGCTTCTACACCCCACCCGACAGCGAAGCCGTGCAACGCTCCCGCCGCCTGCTGGCCCAGGGCATGGGCCGCGAACCGGCGCTCACCAGCTATCGCTTCGCCACCGACGGCCGCCACTTCACCAGCGGCGGCTTCCCCATCATCGGCTACTCCCCCGGCGAAGAAGAGCAGGCCCACATCGCCGGCGAAAGCATCTCCATCAAACTGATGGAAGAAAGCCTCCGCGGCCACCTGGCCCTACTGCGCGACTATTAGACCGTAGGACAAAACTGGCAATTTACCAAATTGCCACTACAAGACAACAAAACCAATTCGTAAAATTCGTGCAATTCGTGGCAAAAAACTACCTCGCCATCACCAGCGCAATCACAAACGCCAGCACAGCCATCCCCGGCACCGCCGGCAGCGATTCACGCAGGTGATACAGGTAGTCATCATAGGCCGCCATATCTTCCGTGCCCGACAGATACATAAAGTCTGGCTTCAGCACTCCCAGCACGAACCAGTCGATAATTAGCAGATCGTGCAGCCAGAAAGCGAGCAGGAGCGCGTAGGTATTAAGAAAGGCCAGCTTCAACGGCAGCCGCCCGCCATTTTCGCGCCGCAGCCTGCGATTGGAGCGCACGATGCCCGCCAGCAACACCAACAGGAGCGGCACGGCCAGAATGTAACTGAGGCGCTCCGCTCGTTTGCTGCGCGGCCCATACCGCTCCTGTATTTCCTGCGGATAATCCTGCCACCATATCTCAGCATCGTAATACAGCGAGCCTAAAATCAGCGCCGTCACCGCCGCGTTCATCGGCACGCTGTCGCGCACAACCCGTTTTAAAGAAAGCGATCCACTGCTCATGAAAGCACCTTTTATCCGGCCCAAAATCAGGCCACCTAGCACTTACACTGTGTGCAACATTTCGCGCGCCAGCGCGCGTCCCCCATCCGTCAACTCCAGGTGGCCGTTCTCGCGCCGGATCAGGTTGCCATTTTGCGCGCGCCGCACCACTTCCTCGGCGAAGGGCGGCTCCCAGCGCAGATGGTGGCTCAGATGGTCCAGCCGGTTCTCCTGCGCCGCCTCCGGCGTTCCCTCGTGGTTCAGCAGGTGAATGGCCAGCGCCGCCTGCGCAAACTCCCACTTCTGGCGCACGCGGCGGCGGGCCAGTGCCACCATACCGCGCTCCGGTGCGAAGAGGAAGACCAGGCCAAAGATGATGCCGAACGTGGTGGCCATTGAACCGGCAATATTGGCATCCAGCCAGTGCGCCAGCCAGTAGCCGCCAATGGCCCCAACCACCGCAAACAGCGCGCTGAGGCCCAACATGCGCGGCAGGTCGTCGGTCAGCAAATAGGCGCTCACCGGCGGCGCAATCATCAGCGCCACCACCAGAATCGAGCCAACGGTGTCAAACGCGCCCACCGCCGTGATGGAAACCATGCCCATCAGCCCGTAGTGAATCAATCCCGGCGAAAAGCCCAGCGCCGCGGCCAGACCGGCATCGAACGTCGCCAGCTTCAGCTCCTTGTAGAAGAGCGTAATGAACAACAGGTTCAGCACCAGAATGCCGCCCATGACGTAGAGCGCCACCGGCCCAATATCCCAGCCGGCCACTTCCATGCGCTCGAAGGGGGCAAAAGCCAGCTCGCCCAGCAGCACCGCGTCGGTATCCAGGTGCACGTCCCCCGCATAGCGCGAAATCAGAATCACGGCTATGCTGAACAGCGCCGGGAACACCAACCCAATCGCCGCATCCTCAGCAACCAGCCGTGTCTTATTCACCAACTCCACCAGACTGACCGTAATCAGGCCCATAATGGCCGCGCCTACAATCAGCAGCGGGGAGTTAATATCCTCTACCAGAAAGAAGCCAACCACAATGCCCAGCAGCACCGTATGGCTGATGGCATCGCTCATCATCGCCATGCGCCGCAACACCAGGAACACGCCCGGCAGCGCACAGGCCACAGCCGCCACCGCCGCAATCATCTGAATTTCAAACTGGGTGATACTCATCGCTTATCCCTCCAGCGCTTCATGGAGGCGCTGCGCTTCTTCAAGCCCTGCCGGAGTCAGCGCCCAATAGCCGGCGCTCCGTTCCGTCACCAACCCTCGCTCCTGCAACTGCTGCAGCGTATGCTCCACACCACCGCGCCCCGCATTCATCGCCCGCAGAACGGCGATGTCATGGGCGTGTGTGCGGTCCTCATGTTGCACCGCCAGCGTGTAGAGATTGGCCAGCACCGCTTCCACACGTAGCCGCCGCCGGTTCTGCTGCCGGCGCACCCATTGCCACACCAGACCGCGGTTAGATGCGAAGAGCAGGGAAAGCAAGACAATGACGCTGATAGCCAGCACAATCGTTGGCCCCGTGGCAATGCCGGCCCCGGTGCTGCTGACGAGGGCGCCAGTGACCCCGGCAATGGCCCCAAACAGCGCCGCCAGCAGCACCATCACGCTCAGGCGGTCCGTCCACTGTCGCGCTGCGGCCGCGGGCGCCACCACCATGGCACTCATCAGCACCACGCCCACCGCCTGCAGGCCCACCACGATGGCGATAACCAGCGTCGTCGTCAGCAAAATATCCACCAGGCGCATGGGGAAACCAAGGCTGGCCCCGAAATCAGGGTCGAAACTGAGCAGCTTGAACTCTTTCCAGAAGAGAACCATCAGCAACAGCGCCACGCTGCCCAGAATGGCCATCGTAATCACGTCGCGCTCCAGAAGAGCCGCCGCCTGTCCGAATAGATAGCTGCTTAACCCTGCCTGCGTCGCGTCTGGAATACGCTGCACAAAGGTGAGCAGCATCAGACCGAAACCAAAGAAGACAGAAAGCACCAGCCCCAGCGCGCTATCCTGCTTGATGCGCGAATAGCGGACGATGTTAGTCATAATCAGGGTCGCCACCCACCCGGCAACAATGGCCCCCAGCAACAGTACAATCGACAGCTTGCTGCGGGTCAGAATAAAGGCCAGCACAATGCCTGGCAACGCCGCGTGCGACATGGCGTCGCCCAGCAGGCTCTGCTTGCGCAAGACGGCAAACGAGCCTAGCGAGCCACTGACCACGCCCAGCACCATCGCGCCCAGGGCCACCGTGCGCAGCGTATAATCGAATAAGAGGTCGTTCAGTAAACCTGACAGCTCCATGATGCCTCACGCTCCCTGGTGGGTTGTCTCCACCTCTTGCAATGCGGACGCCGCGCCAGGGGCCTCACCAGAACCGTTGGCCCCCTGCTCCAGGAACCCGACGCGGCCACCATAAGTCAGACGCAGGTTCTCTTCGGTGAATGTCTCCTGCACCGGTCCGCTGGCGATGGCGCGCACATTCAACAGGGTGACCCAATCGAAATATTCGGGCACCGTTTGCAAGTCATGGTGCACGGCGACCACCGTCTTGCGCGCCGCGCTTAGCTCTTTGAGCAGGGTGATGATGGCGCGCTCTGTCGTGGCGTCCACACCCTGGAATGGCTCGTCCATGAAATAGACCTGCGCATCCTGCACCAATGCCCGCGCCAAAAAGACGCGTTGCTGCTGCCCGCCGGAGAGCTGGCTGATCTGCCGTCCGGCAAATTTGCGCATGCCCACCTTCTCCAGCGCCTCCAGCGCCAGCCGCTCTTCTTCCTTGCCCGGACGGCGCACCCAACCCAGGTGCCCGTACCGCCCCATCTTGACCACGTCCAGCACGCTGGTCGGGAAATCCCAATCGACGCTGCCACGCTGCGGCACGTAGCCCACCAAGGTGCGCTGCTCCGAGTAAGGCTTGCCGTAGATGCGCACCTGACCAGCGGCCGGTTCAATTAGCCCCAGGATGGCCTTAATCAGCGTCGTCTTGCCCGCGCCGTTGGGGCCGACAATCGCCATCAAAATCCCTTCCGGCACCTCCATGTCGATGTCCCACAGCACTGGCTTGTCGCGATAGGCCACTGTCAGGTCGTGTACTTCTATTGCCAATTTCTGCTCGCTCATCGTTCTACCCTCTCTATCGATTCCGTTCTTATCAATAGCCCGCCATCTATGCGAATGATCATGCCTCGCCTACTCCCCCAGCAACGCAGAAACAATCGTATCTATATTGTGCCGCACCATGCCCTGGTAAGTCCCTTCTTCCGTACCGGGATTGCCCATTGCATCCGAGAACAACTGACCGCCTATCTGCACGTCGAAGCCCTGCGCCCGCACCGCCGCCTGCACCGCTTCAATGTTGCGCCGTGGCACCGACGACTCGATAAACACCGCCGGGATGCGCCGCTCGGCAATAAAGCGGGCCAGGTTCTGCACGTCGGCCGTGCCCGCCTCTGACTGGGTGCTGATACCCTGCAAGCCGCGCACCTCAAAACCGTAGGCCCGCCCAAAATAGTTGAAAGCATCGTGCGCCGTCACCAACACCCGTTGCTCCTCGGGCACCCGCGCCGCCTGCTCCTGCACATACTCGTGCAACGCTTCCAGCTCTGCCAGATAGTGCTCTGCATTTTCCTCATAAACTTCCGCGTGCAGCGGGTCCATCTCCATCAGGGCATCGCGCACCGTTCCCGCAGCCGACATCCACAGCGTGACGTCAAACCAGACGTGCGGGTCGTAATTTCCTTCAAATTCCGGCGGCGCCAGGAGCAGGTCGCGGTCGATGTTGTCGGTCACCGCCACCGTGCGCATGCCGAACTCGCTCACTCGCTCCAACACACTGGCCATCTGCGCCTCAAGGTGCAGCCCGTTGTAGAAAACAATGTCTGCCTCGCGCAGCCGGGTCACGTCTCCTTCGCTGGCAGAGTACAGGTGGGGGTCGATGCCCGGCCCCATCAGCCCTGTCACTTCCACCCGTTCACCGCCCACGTTCTCCACAATGTCGGTGATCATGCCGGTGGTCGTCACCGCCCGGATCGAGCGCTCCGAAAAGTCGCTAGGGGCTGTCTCTCCGGCCCGGCCACACGCTGAAATCAGGAGCATGAAAAGGGCCAGAACCAGTAGCACCCATGCCTTATTACGCATTCGTTTTAGAGACCTCCCGAAAAGGATTTGCTTCACGCTTGCTCCTCCGCCGCCACAGAAATCCGCTGCGCCACCACGTTGCTGACGATCACTTCCCGGTCCAGTTCATGGCAGTGCAACCGCACGTGGTCCGAGAATGGCAACGGCGGCAGCACCGTCAGCTTGCGCCGTGGCTTCAGCTCCAGCTCCTCCAGATAGCGCAATAGCTCCGGATCGCGGTCATAAACATGGCTGATCGTCGCTTCCTGCCCCGGTTCCAGCTCGTCCAGGGGAACCGTATCCTGCACCGGAAGCTCCAGGTCGCGCGTGGGGATGGGGTCGCCGTGCGGGTCAAAGGCCGGATGCTCCAACCACTGCGCAATACGCTCGGTAAGCGCCTCAGAGACGGCGTGCTCCAGCCGTTCCGCCTCGTCGTGCACCTCGTCCCAGCTATAGCCCAACGCCTCGTGCAGGAAACATTCCAACAGGCGATGCTGGCGGATCATCTCCAACGCCAGCCGCTCCCCTTCCGCTGTCAGCCACACACCCTGGTGCGGGCGATATTGCACCAGGGGCGGCTCCTGGCTGCTCAGCTTCTTCAGCATTCCCGTCACCGAAGCTGGTGTCACTTCCAGCATATCCGCAATGCGCCCTGTCGTAGCCCGCTCTTCACTGCGACAAAGCTCATAAATCGCTTTTACGTAATCCTCTGTGGCCTGTGTTGCCAGTAGAGTTGCCAGTTCGTTTTTATCTATCATTTCCCTGACCACCCGAATTTATGCTAAGCTTCATTCATATTTTTAGGCATACCTAAATTAGGCATGCCTAAAATTATAGACAGCGACATTCAGATGTCAAGAGCAACATGCCCAGTTGTACAAATTTGCTGTAATGAGTGCTGTGGCCGGTCTCCTCATTATTGCTGTGGCCGGTCTCCCGACCGAGCCACCGGTCTCCATGAGCGCGGCGGGCACGGTCAGGAGACCGGCCCGAGCGATAGTTCAACTCATTTGAACCACACCCACTTGCAGATTTGTCTAACAGAGCCGAGTGACAGGCAGGTTGGGGAAAAACTACTGTAACTTGAGGAAATCGGCGACGACCCAGCCGGTCACACCCGTCGGCCCCACCACTTCACGCCAGCTATACCCATTTGCGCTGGCCGTTTCTGAAGTGGTCAGATAAACCACACTGGCTTCGGGCAGAATCGACAGCTCAGCGCCCCCCGGCGTTTCGCGCATCGTCAGCCCTGCCCCACCTGTGCCTTCAATCAGCGCCACAGGCAGCGCTGGCGTCGCTGTGGGCAGGCTGGCCTGCGCTTGCAGCGGCAATGCCGCAGCTGGCGTCTGCAACGCCTCAACCGAATAGGCGCTGGGGTCAGTGAAGTGGCCGTAGGCCAGCCGCGACAACTCAGCGATGACCACCGTGCTGTCGGCCCATTCCAACCAGCCGGGCCGGTAGAGCGCCACGGCCATAACATAAGGATGGTCACCGGCAAAGACGATGCCCGCGTCGGCGTGCGTGTCCCCCACCCAGCCGTGCTTGTGCGCCACGGGAACATCGACCGGGACCCCTTCCTCGATAAAGGCGTCAATATCGTTCTCCTGCATCACGGTCAGGATCTCCTCGCACTCCGAAGCTGTCAGTTGATCAGGGTAGGTCTGCAGCAGCATCCCGCCACCCTGGCTGCACTCATAAATCATTTGCAGCAACACGCCCAGGTCACGCACCGTCGTCTGCATGCTGGGATCCGGGTTGGTGGACGGATCTGTCACCCGGTTAGCCGGCGTCAGGTAGGTAGACATGTAATCAGAACGCGCTTCCAGGTCATAGGGCACGGCAATGAAGCTGTTGTGCAGGCCCAGGCGGCGCATGGTGTACGTCACCTGTTGCGCCCCGGCAAATGGATCGGGACGCCCGGCCACCAGCTCCAGCAGCAGATTGGCGGTGTAGTTGCCAGAAAGGGTCGCCGTTTCCGTAATCAGCCGCGTCTGGGCCACCGTCGGCTCGTCATCCAGCGCGCGATACGTCTCCACCAGAATCGGTATCTTCACCGTGCTGGTCCCCGAAATGGCCAGATCGCCATTGTGCGCAATCGCCACTCCGCTTTGCAGGTCAACCACATAGTAGCTGCCCAACCCGTCAAACGCCTCCAAGACAGCGTCGAAAGCGCTCGCCAGGTAGGCCAGGTCCGGCGGCGCAAACGGCTCCGGCGTGGCCGTGGCCGCCTCTTCAGACGCCCCCTCTCCAGACCCAAGCTCCTCACTCACCGCAGCGCCGCCACCCGGAGGCGGCAACGTCACACCCGGCTCAGCAGCAGGCGTGTTCGTACCCTCACTCGCCACCACAACCGTTGGCGTCACCCCACCCTCAGCCTGAGCACCGCCACACGCCGCCAGCAACAGAACGAGGAAGGATAAGAGCAGTGCGCCATATAGGCGGCGCACACATCGAGCCAACAACTGCATCTGGAACCGCGTCTTCAAACTCACAAAGCACATGACGCCTCATTTTCCCGCCTCCACACGCATCAGGCAAGCCCTACTGCTCTGTTAACCAGAATTTTGAAAGCTGCTGTGGCCGGTCTCCTCATTATTGCTGTGGCCGGTCTCCCGACCGAGCCACCTGGTTACATGAGCGCGGCGGGCGCGGTCAGGAGACCGGCCCGAGCAACAGAAATTACTTGGCTGTGGCCGGTCTCCCGACCGTGCCACCTGCCTCCATCAGAGCGGCGGGCACGGGGGCCGGTACGGCCATAGGAGATCGGCCCAAGCGCTAGTTCCAACTCGTTTGAAACGCACCGTAAACCAATTCGTAAAATTCGTGAAA
>CAZRTM010000125.1:0-10826 GCA_964602995.1 uncultured Ardenticatenaceae bacterium | reverse complement strand
GAGCCTCGCCATCCAACCGTCATGCTGAACGAACGTGAAGCATCTCCGCGGAACCGCCGGAAAGCAGGGCGGTCACGCTCACCAACGATCACACAGAGCGCGGAATAGAATCCGCGGCTACAACCAAATCCGTTCATCCCAGCCCGTCCTCGGGCCGAAATCCGTGTGTTTCCCCCTTTGAAAACCAACCTCAATCGACTAAAGTAATATGCAGCTTACCGGACACCACCCATAAAAACCGCATTCAGGAGACCAACCCTATGACCGCTGTCATTGCAGCAGGCAACCCCCAGACCGCCCAGGCCGGAGCCAGCATCCTGCGCCAGGGCGGGAACGCCGTCGACGCCGCCGTCGCGGCTGCCTTTGCCTCCTTCGTCGCCGAAACCGGCGTCGTGCACCTGGGTGGCAGCGGCATGGCCCAGCTCTTCGACCCCCAAAGCGACAGCTACCGCGTCTACGACTTCTTCAGCGCCATGCCCGGCCTGGGCCGCGACGCCCTGCCTTCCGACCTCGACTTCGAGAGGGTCACCATCAACTATGGCGCGACCACCCAGGATTTCTACCTGGGGCGTGGCTCTGTCGCCGTGCCCGGAAACATTTTCGGCCTCTTCCAGCTTGCCGCCGACTTTGGCCGTTTACCACCCGCAGCCATTCTGCAACCGGCCATCGAGCTGGCGCAGAACGGCGCCATCCTCGACCAGTTCCAGGCAGACACCTGCGAGCTGCTGCGCCCCCTCTACACACACACTCCCTCCATGCGCGCCGTCTTCGAGCCGCAGGGCCGCATGGTGCAGGCCGGCGACCGCCTCTTCATCCCCGGTCTGACCCACACCTTACAAGAGCTGGCCCAAAACGGACCCGCCGCGCTGCGTTCCGGTCACCTGGGGCGAGCCTTCCTGCAAGACCAGGCTCAGAGAGGAGGCTTAATCACGGAGGCTGACCTCGCCCACTACGCGGTGCAGATAGGCCCGCCCATTCGCATCAACTATCGCCAGTACGTGGTGCTCCTGCCGCCCCCCTGCTCCACCGGCGGCGTGCTCACGGCCTTCGCCCTGAAAGTGCTGGCCAGCTTCGACGTGCGGGCCAACGCGCACAACTCTGCCGCCCACCTGCGCCTGCTCTACGAAATCATGGCCGCCGCCACCCGCGCACGCCCTCTCTGGGGCGAGCTATCAGCCAGCAAAAGTCCCGGCGACGCTGTCTCTGCTTTCCTGGATGAGAGCGTCACCGGCCGCTTTGCCCAGGAAGTGCAGCAGGCGCTACGGCAGCGAACACCCTCTACCGCCGCAACCGAACCACCAGGACCGTCGAACACCAGCCATCTCAGCGTCATTGATGACAACGGCATGGCCGTGGCCCTGACCACCACCGCCGGAGAGTCGGCGGGCTATGTCGTTCCCGCCACCGGCTTCATCCCTAACAACATCCTGGGTGAAGAAGACCTCAGCCCCAACGGCTTCCACCAGTGGCCGGCGGGCCAGCGCATCCCCACCATGATGACCCCCACCATCGTACTCAAAGATGGGCGCATTCGGCTCGTCACCGGCAGCGGCGGCAGCAACCGCATCCGCAGCGCCATTTTGCAGACGCTCGTCAATGCCCTGGATTATGACATGCCCCTGCAGGAGGCCGTCTCCGCCGCGCGCGTGCATGTCGAAGATGGCATATTGCAGTGTGAATGGGGCTATGATGAGCGCGCCGTAGATGAGCTAGAAGCGATGGGCTACCCGGTTAACCGTTGGTCTGCACGCAGCATCTACTTTGGTGGCGCACATAGCGTGGCCTGCGACGATGCCGGGCGACTCGAAGCAGCCGGAGATGACCGCCGCGGCGGCTCCACCGTCCTGATTGATACGGGGGCATAACGGGTCCTTTATACTAAGGCGCTTCCACCTGCACATTATCAAAGGCCACCGTGACGCCGCCTTCGCCCAGCGTCTCCACGAACAACCCGATATCCCCCGCGGCCAGCGCCTCGTCCTGCACACTGCCCACTTCCACGCCGTTCACCACGAAGCGCAGCGCGCCGCCATCCGCTTCCACGCGAAGCTGATTTGACACCTGCAACCCCTGGCGCACTGCTTCAGAGTAGAACCAGCCATCCCCCACAAGGGTGCGGGCGCTGGCGCAGCTCTGTTGGCAGAGGCCAATCCAGACGTAGCCGTCGCCGCTGATCTCAAAGACATAGAAACGCTCTGCCTCACGCTCGGCGCGAATGAGCAGGCCAAATCCGTTATCCAACGGGCCTTCCTGCTGCACCGTCTGCACTTCAAACGAGCCGTCCGACAAACTCTCGCCGGCCGTTGTCCAGAAGAAGCCTTCTTCCTCCGTCACGCTCATTCTGTACAGGCCATCGCTGACGACGCCGCTGGCTCCTTCCATATCGCCCACACCCCAGCTTCCGGCCTCGTCAAAATTGCTCTGGTAAAGGAGGCCACTCTCGCCCGGTATCTGCCCCGCCGCGTCTGCGATCAGCAGCAGGAACTGATCTTGCTCCAATTGCTCATACACACCGGCCGGCATCTCAGCCCAGGCCACAAACTCTTCCCCACCCACGATGGTCGCCATTACAAAACCGCGCATCTCGTTGCCCTCGCCGCCGTACGAGAAATCGGCGCGCGACCAGCCCTTTTCCGCCAGTGTCACGTGGCGCATTTCTCCAGCCTCGAACCTTTCCACACCGCTGGCGGCCACATCCAGCCAGCGGCGCACAATGGCCGGCCGGCCTCCATGACTCAACGGTTCGCGGCGCAGGGCCACAAACGCCTCGCCACCGCTAAAGCGCTCCCACCCGTTTTCCAACTGCTCGTAGCTATAGCCGCTGGGAACAGCCACATTCAGCTCCCCTATCTCCATCCGCGACCATTGGGCGGGGAACCGGTCAATCCCTACCTCGCGGAACTGCCAGCTGGCGGCAATCTGGCGCGCAACCTCCATCGTTTCCGCTTCCACCTCCGCCGGGCCGTCCACGTCTACCACAAAACCAAAGCGCCGGCCGGTATCGATAAATGTGATGAAGACACCAGTATGGTTCTGCCCCTCTTCATCATCATAACCATAGGCTGTCAACAACGCCCCGTTCCCGGCGACCGTTATCGTTTCTTCATAAAGCACACTCACGCCCCCGAACATCTGCAACGTCTCGGCCTTCAAATCATTGGCGCTGCGCCCGGTCAGCTCCGGGTAAACGGTCAACGAGAGCATATTCTCCCGCTCCGGCGACCAACTCAGCAGCCGCCCGCCCTCATAGCGCGGCTCGCTCCACGACACCGGGTAAATAAACTGGAAGCCATGTGACGGATCCAGATAGGCCTTGTATCCCGGCGTCAGCTCGTCATTGTTAACCACCACATCCGCAAAATGAGCATTGCTCGTTCCACCCACCGTCTCTGCCGCAACACCAACCGCGTACTGGCCTGTGGGCAGCGGATAGTAATCGTAGCGGATGCTGGTTCCCTCAGTGAAGACCAGCGTTACGCCCGGCTCATAGCTCAGCTCCTGATCAGCGCCCAGGTAATAAGTATAAAGCTGGAAGCTATCACCATTCTGTGGCGCCACTGTCGCCGCCGCTCGCGGCCCGGCCTGCCACACCTGCTGTAACGCCTGGGTCGCCGCATCAAAGATGAGCGTGGCCTCACTCCGCGCCTCCGTCTCTCCCTCCACAAACTGCCCATGTACCGCGAAGCGTCTTTCATCCCCAGCCGTGGGCCATAGCACCACAAACTCGCCGTTTGCCCCATCTGTGGCATACGCCGTGGTGGCATTCCAGATCAGCGCCTCCTTGTGTATCCCATCACGCCAGGGGTATAGGGTGTGCCCACCGGGCAAAGAGAGAGCGCGCGGCAGAAGGCGGTCATACTGCACCAGCCGCAGCCGGCCATCCTCTTCACGGCGGCCGGCAACCACGTGCGCATCTTTCAGCATCCGCCCCCCAAGCTCGAGGCCCAGATAAGCCGGATGGTGCGCGCTATTGGTGATCCCCCCTGTGTGCGACACCGTCACCTGCGGCGCAGCAACCTGCGCTTCCGCCGCCGCGAAATATTGTTGTAAAAATTCGTTCCAGGTCGAAAGATCAGGTGGAAGCTGCTCTCGGATGTACTGCTCTGCCGACGAGGGGAAGCTAAACGCCACCACGGGGCGTGCCGCCGCTTCTTCACCCTGCAACGACTCCGCCGCGCCTTCTTCGGCCGCCACTGCAACGCCCTCCAACGCCTGCATCAATTGCCGCGCCACAACCGTAATCGCTCCCTCACTGCTGCGCTCGCTCAAAATGGAAGCGAAATGCCAGAGGTCTACCAGGCTGTCCTCAGTGTCCCCCGCCGTCACCGGCATCGTCGTCCGCACTGCCCCATCCCGCGCGTCCTTCGCCGCGGCAAACGCTTCCGGATTGGCCATCAATTCAGAGGCCAGCGCTGACCACGCCTGCGACACCGCTCCATAGGCGGCCAGGTTGACGACCGCAAGCTCCACACGTGTCGCTCCTGCAATCTCAAGGGCCAATTGCTGCGCGCTTTTCGACGGCTGGGTAAACAGGCTCTGCAACCAGCTCTGGTAAGCCCAACCCGATACTACTTCCGGCGTCGCTGCCGCCACCGTGGCAAACGGGTGCACAGCATCGTAGATCTGGACGTGGCTTGAGAACGGCACGTCGAAGCCGATCAGATCCAGCCGGCTGCGGTCCGTCTGCTCCAGGCCGCGCTGCAGTGCGCCGGCAAGGTCAGGCGCCGGCAGTGCATCCCCCTCATGGCTGCCGTCGCTCCCCAAAGCAGCCCAGTTGCCACCCTGGTCCCACAGCAGCAATGCATAACGGTTGGCCGGATAATTCTGCACACCCCAGGCCACAAATTCAGAAAGGGAATCGGGGTCGCCGGTATTCGTTTCACCCAGATCCTCTTGCAACGGGGAGGCTATCTCCGCCAGATCCTCGTCGTGGTGAATCTCATAGCGGCGCGCTCCACTCCACTCCCCAGCTCCCTCAGCGCGGTCCACCTGCGCCACTACATTCACGCGCACCGACTCACCCGCGGCCTCCATCTGGTTCAGGTCGCGCAGCGCCGCCCCGTCCTGCTCATTGTCAGCCATCATGTAGACCAGAACGGTCCACTCTGGAAGTTCAGGGTCAGGGGTGGGCAACGGCGCCGGCGTCTGGCTCTCCACCTCTGCTGCCGCTGCGCGCTCCGGCTTCGTCCCTCTTTGGCCTGCTTCTTCTGTGGCTGGTTGGCCGGCCGTTTCTGCCCCGCCTGCCACTCCTGAGCCTGTCGTGGCCGCTGGCGGTGGCGCCGTCGGTTGCTCCTCACCGGGCTGGCGGCAAGCAGCAAGCAGCAAAATGATAGCTAGCAAAATTCCCCAAACGGCGCGTCCTATCACGTTATCCCTCTCCAGTGATTTTCCACTACGACCGCAGGCATTATAGTCAACTTTACTTAATCAGACACAAGAACGACAACAAAATGGCGGCGCGTGGTTGGGCGCGTGGCTGGTGATAGAGACGGCAGCGTTAAAGGTGACGTTAGTCACCCGCCCTCTGGCTCAATCATCACTTGTGAATAATCGGCTCCTGGCGCATTGTTAGGCTGATTCATTACATCCTTATTCACCGAGAGGAGAACAACCATGATTTCAGCAGAAAAGGACGTTGACCTGGATACGCTGCTGGCCAAAGCAAAAGCTCCGGAGGCAGAATCCCTCCGTTTACACCGTTTCTACCGTGGCAAAGTGGAGATAACGCTGAAAAGCCCTGTGCGCGACCTCGACGATTTCGCGCTCTGGTACACCCCCGGCGTCGCCGAACCGTGTCGCGCCATCGCCCGCGATCCCGAGCAGGTTTATGAGCTGACCAACAAATGGAACACCGTCGCCGTCGTCAGCGACGGCTCGCGCGTGTTGGGCCTGGGCGACATCGGCCCCAAAGCCGGGTTGCCCGTGATGGAAGGCAAAGCACTGCTCTATAAATACCTCGGCGGCGTGGATGCCGTACCCATCATGATCGACACCAAAGACCCGGCCAAAATCATAGAAACCGTGTTGCTACTCCAGCCCGCGTTTGGCGGTGTCAATCTGGAAGATATCGCCCAACCAGGATGCTTCGAAATTCTAGATACGCTGCGCCAGAAGGCCGAAATTCCCGTGTGGCACGACGACCAGCAGGGCACAGCGACCGTGACCCTGGCCGCACTGATGAACGCGCTCAAAGTGGTGGGTAAGAAACCAGAAGAGATCCGCATCGCCTTCATCGGCGCGGGCGCCTCAAACGTCGCCATCGCTCGCCTCATCTTTGCCTGGGGCGTCAACCCCGCCTACTCCTTCATGGCTGACCGCTATGGGCTACTGGGCATGCACCGCGAAGATATCTACCAACAACGCCACTTATATGCCGACAAATGGCGCTACTGCAACATCACCAATGTCGAAGGCCGGCAGGGTGGCGTCGCCGAGGCCATCGAAGGTGTAGACGTCGTTATTGCCCTCTCCCACTCTGGCCCAGGCATCATCAAACCAGAGTGGATCAAGCGCATGAACCGCGATGCCATCCTCTTCGCCTGTGCCAATCCGATTCCCGAAATCTGGCCCTGGGAAGCCAGGCAGGCGGGAGCGCGCATTGTGGCCACCGGCCGCTCCGACTTCCCCAACCAGGTCAATAACTCGCTCGGTTTCCCCGGCATTTTCCGCGGCGTACTCGACGTACGTGCACACACCATCACCGACGAAATGTGCTTCGCCGCTGCCGAAGCGTTGGCCCAGCACATTGGCCCCAGATTAGACGATGAACATATATTACCGGATATGGATGACTGGGAACTGTTCGCCCGCGAAGCGGCCGCCGTTGGCGTGAAAGCGCAGGAGCAAGGCGTCGCCCGCCTCAAGCGCAGCTACGACCAACTTTATGATCATGCCATAAATATCATCGCCCGCTCGCGCGATATGACCGAAATGTTGATGCACGACGAGTTCATCGCCAGCGCACCTTAAAAATACGAATAAGCATAAGTAAGCATAAGTAAGCATAAGCCTGAGTAAGTCAAAAGGCACAGATACACGCTCTGACCACCAGGAGCTAAAAACCAATTCGTAAAATCCGTGAAATTCGTGGCAAAAAACTCCCAGCCCGATATGCGCCCGACTTGGAAAACGTCCCCAGATCGACTAACATTGGCTTCGCAAAGAGGGAACGAGAGAAACCATGTTCGAAGCCGTCGGCAATTTGCATATCCACACCCCCTACTCAGATGGGGAGAAGTGGCACAAAGAGATCGCTGAGGACGCCATCCGCGCCGGACTCGACTTCATCGTCGTCACCGACCACAACGTATGGGTACACGATGTAGAAGGCTACTATGAAACGGACGAAGGGCGTGTGCTCCTGCTCACCGGCGAAGAAGTGCACGATATGCGACGCCAGCCGCAGGCAAACCACTTTCTTGTCTACGGCGCAGAAAAGGAGATGGCGCCTTATGCCGGCGATCCCCAGGAGCTGATTGATCAGACCAATGCCCTGGGCGCCTGTGGCTTTCTGGCCCATCCCTTTGAAGAAACAATCGACTTCTTCGACGGTCCTGATCTGGGCTGGAAGAACTGGGAAGTAGACGGTTACACTGGCCTCGAAATCTGGAACTATATGTCCAGTTTCAAGAACGAAATCGGCAGACACCTGGATGCACTGCGGCTGAACAATGGCCTGCTGGCCCGTCTCAAAATTGTGCGCATGGCCCTGCACCCCGAACGATATATCACCGGCCCTGAACCGCGCGTGCTGGAGAAGTGGGACGAGCTGCTGGCAGAAGGCAAGCGGGTTTCAGCCGTCGGCAACAGCGACGCCCACGGCACCCCCATGAGCATGGGGCCTATCCGCCGCGTCATCTTCCCCTATGAGTTCCTCTTCCGCGCCGTCAACACCCACGTCCTGCTGGAGAAGGAGCTGAGCGGCGACGTGCAACAGGACAAGGCTCTTATCCTGGGCGCCATCGGCAAAGGCAACAGTTGGGTCGGCTATGACATGGCTCACCCGACACGCGGCTTCCGCTTCAGCGGCAAGGGGCTGACCAAGGGCGTAATGGGCGATAACGTGCGCCTCGACGCCGGCGCCACGCTGCAAGTCTTTGCCCCCACCCGCGCCAATCTGCGGCTTATCCACAACGGCCAGGTGGTGGCGCAGATCGAAAACGAACAGAATCTAACCCACACGCCAATTGAGGCCGGCGCTTATCGCGCAGAGTGCCTCATTCCCTACGAGGGCAAGCTGCGGGGCTGGATCTACAGCAATCCCATCTATCTAACAGACTGACAACTTACCTGAGCAGAAGAGAGGCTGATGAAACAGGATAATATTGGACCGCAACGACCGCTGGAACCACAGCGCAAAGCCATCGTCGTCGGAGCATCATCCGGCATCGGGGCGGCCCTGGTAGAAGAGCTGGCGCGCAAAGGATTCACCGTCGCCGCGCTGGCCCGCAGCGAAGAACAGCTAAACGACGTTGCCAACCGCGCCAACCGCCTTGCCGGCGCTGAACACGTACTCACCTGCGTGCACGACGTCACCTCGTTCGATGAGGTGCCGCAGCTATTCCACGATCTGGTGCACAAACTGGGCGGCCTGGACCTCATCGTCTACGTTGCCGGCATCCAACCACCGGTCGCTCCCAACGAATACAATTTCGACAAAGACGCGGCGATGGTTGGCGTGAATCTGCTGGGCGCTATGGCCTGGCTCAACCAGGCTGCCGCACGGTTCCACGAGGCTGGCCACGGCCACATTGCCGCCGTCTCCTCCATTTCTGGCGACCGCGGGCGCTCACCCTTCCCCGCTTACCACACCAGTAAGGGCGCGCTGAGCATCTACATGGAATCGCTGCGCAACCGGCTCTCGCGGCGCGGCGTCACCGTCACCACCATCAAGCCCGGCTTCGTTGACACCGACCTGCTGGCCAATGCCGGCAAAGCGTTCTGGGTCATCTCACCCCAGGAAGCCGCGCGCCAGATCGTCGCTGCCCTCGCCGCTGGCAAACAGGTGGCCTACGTGCCGGGTCGCTGGCGCTGGGTCAGCCTGATTATCAGCAACATCCCCTCAGTCATCTTCCGCCGCCTCAATTTCTAGGATCTCTTAAGCGCCTTCAGGCAGCTCAAGCATCCCCTGGATACGATTATGAAAGGCTCTCTTCAACAATATCTGAAGCAGAAAATTGATAACATGAGCTGGCGCGCCACGGACGCCTCGCCAAACCGGCTGGAGCGGGTAATGGCCTGGGGCGGCGCCAGCGGCAGCGTCAGCCACGTCTACCGCCCCAGCACCGTCGCCGAGCTGCGCCGGATCTTCGAAACAGCCCGAGCCAACAACCTGACAGTCGGATTCCGAGGCAGCGGCAACAGTTACGGCGACGCCGCGCTCAACCATGAGAACATCCTCGTCAATTTCCAACGGATGAATCGCATTCTGGAGTGGAACCCTGAAACGGGCGTCATTCGTGTGGAGCCTGGCGTCACGCTGAAGCAGTTGTGGGAATATGTGTTGGGTGACGGCTGGTGGCCGCCCGTCGTCACCGGAACCATGCGTATCACAATGGGCGGCGGCGCTGCCATGAACGTGCATGGCAAGAATGCCTGGAAGCTCGGTCCCATCGGCGATCACATCATCGAGTTCGACCTGCTGCTCCCCTCCGGCCAGATTCTGACCTGCAGTCGCCAGGAGAACGAAGAACTTTTCCACGCCGCTATCGGCGGCTTCGGCATGCTTGGCTCCTTCACAGCCCTCACCCTGCAAATGAAGCGCGTCTACTCCGGTCTTTTGCACGTCGACGCCGTCGCCAGCCGCAATCTGGGCGATATGATGAGCTATTTTGAGCGCCATCTGGATGATTCCGACTATCTCGTCGGCTGGATCGATTCCTTCGCTCGCGGCCGCTCCCTGGGGCGCGGCGAGCTACACCGCGCCGTCTACCTGGCCCCCGGTGAAGACCTGGAGCCTCAGCACACGTTGCAGCTTGCGGAACAGAAAATTCCCGAGACGATAATGGGCGTCTTCCCCAAGCTGTGGCTGCCCTTCTTCATGCGGCCTTTCTACAACGACGCCGGCTGGCGATTGGTCTGTTGGGCCAAATTCATGGCTGCTCGCCTGAAAGATGGCTACGACGGTATCAGCTACCGCCAGCCCCACGCCCACTTTCACTTCCTGCTGGACGCCATCCCCTTCAAACGGGCCTATGGCCCAGGCGGCATCATTCAGTATCAGGTGTTCATCCCGGTACAGCGGACGCACGAGACGCTCACGCGCTTGCTGGAGATGGGCCACGAACATGGCACGCCCAATTACCTCAGCGTGCTCAAACGCCACCGCTCCGACCCCTTCCTGATGACACACGGGCTGGACGGCTACTCACTGGCGATGGATTTTCACATTAACGAGGGCAACCGCGCCCGTATACGACAACTGGCTCGCGAAATGGATGAAGTCGTGCTTGATGCCGGCGGCCGTTTCTACTTCGCCAAAGACAGCACCCTGCGCCCCGACGTTGTGCGCCGCTACCTGGGTCAGGAGACCATCCAGCGCTTCTGCGCCCTCAAAGCGCAAACCGACCCCGAGGGCATCATCGAAACCAACCTCTGGCGTCGCCTATTCGCCTGACCGGAAAAATCTGCGCCCATCTATCGCTCGGGCCGGTCTCCCGACCGAGCCCGCCGCTCTCACGTACACAGGTGGCGCGGTCGGGAGACCGGCCACAGCACCTATCACAATTGAAGTAAAATACACCCTTTGCTTAACCAGAAAAATCTGTGTCCACCTGCGCCAATCTGTGTCCTATTCTTCCTCATCCAGCCGGGTGAAGAAGCTATGT
>CAZRTM010000124.1:0-10883 GCA_964602995.1 uncultured Ardenticatenaceae bacterium | reverse complement strand
CCACGGCCTTTCTGACAAGGCGATGTGACGCCAGAACCCACCCCCATGCCCGGTTTCAATCCCTCTTAGGAGCCCACGGCCTTTCTGACAATATGCTTCTGCTACTGATGGAGGATTATTCTAAGTTTCAATCCCTCTTAGGAGCCCACGGCCTTTCTGACCCCCAGATATCCACAGTGGGAACAGACTTGCCGGTGGGGCCGATACGCATCCTTATTATTCCATATTGACACCCTTTTGTCCATTTTTTTGACACGCTCGTGGGTGTAGCGCGCCACATAGGACCCCCCTTCCGGCAATGCCTGAAACCTATTGCACTTTTGTCCCTATTTAAGCTTCCTCTCATCTTTAAAATGTGTTTCCGAGGGCGCTTTTCACGCTTATTTACGCCCGTTTACCGCTATTTGCCAGTTTCTAGCCTCATTTAACGAATGTTACCGAAATGACACCTTTTGGCTCCTGTTATACCTGGCGTAAGAATCATCAGGAGTGCTATTAAATCACAACCGTAGGCTCCAGTTCTTCCCGTAAATCTTTGCCCAATACCTCCGCCTGCTGGGCGCATTTTGTGTACAACGGGTAAAAGCGAATGCTCTCCCACTCCTTTTCTCTTACCAGAGGTTTTAACTTTGCCTTTAGCTCAGCCAGCTTCTTAGCGTTCAGGTCGCATTCGAAAACGCTATATTGGACACGGTAGCCATACCCTTCCAAAATGGTCGCCACCTTGCGCCGCCGCCGGTCATTGCTGATATCATAACTTACGACCGTTCGCATCGTCTCCCTTTTCGCAGCTCTGCACAATCAACCGCACTCCGTCTGCCTGCAATTTCATCACTTTCGACCGTATGCCAGCAAGTGGCGCACCCTGGAGCGCCAGCCCCTACCGCTGCGCATCCTCACCTCCTTTCCTTCCAACGCTTCACTGGCCAGCGCGTCTGCCAGACGATTCTCTTCTCGCTTCACATGGCGGAATCGAACATGCCGGAAAGGGCGCACAGCGACACAGGCCTTTCGATGCAAGCGCTGCAATCCATTACTGTTCACCCGGCTCCGGCCCTGCATCTGTTGCACAACCACCTGTGAATCAGTAACGATTTCCACCTCATCCGCGCCCAGCCGCTGCGCCAATTCCAGCCCCAATATAGCCGCCTCATATTCTGCTTCATTATTCGTCATAGCTGGCAACTGGCGGCTGGACCAACCGAGGAAGTGACCACGACCGCTTCGCGCCACAGCCCCTATGCCGCTCTTCTCGCCGTTGCCTATTGCGCCATCTACATGAATGGTAATTACTCCCATTGGTTTATCCTTCATTCGGCCCTTCACATGCACGACCCACAAATAGCCCTGATTGCAAACTCTGCAATGTATTGGCAGTTATCACCACGTGCCCGCTATCCAACACCAGCAGACATTGGCGCCGGCGGCCACCCGTCAGATCCACCACTTTCTCGTCAGGCACGGCGCCCAACAGACGCCGCATACCGGCCGAGTGAGCATTGCCGGCGGCCACAATTCGTTGGCCATTGACCAGGCCCTGCCCTTCCAGCTCGATCCAATTCCCGCTCGCAACGTTGCCGCCTCTATCCTTCATCGCTTCACCTATTCCCACGAATCAAGCCACTCAGCTTCCCTTAAGCGGAGCATAGTCGCTCATATCTCCGCTAATCACACGCGCCAGTTGGCGCACCTGCAGAACAATCGCCTGGCGCAATGATGTACGCCCGCCTGGTCCCGCCTGCGGGTGGAATAGCTCCGTCTCCAAACGCTGACCATAAGCCTGCAGCACAATCTCCACGCCACCCTCACCCAGCTCTACCGGCCGGTTCTGCCGGCCCGTCCATGAGAAGCTCTCGGGTTTCAGAACGCCGCGGTTCACCAGTTCCATAACCATCGCGTCCGCAATCGCGGGACGCCACTCCTCCATCAGGTCCAGGGCCAGTGAAGGCCGCCCATAGCTCACCTCATGGAAGAAGCCAAGATAGGGGTCCAATCCGACCACATTGACTGCTGCCAACACATCCTTCAAGAGCAGACTATAAGCAAAGCTGAGAAGGGCATTGAAGGGGTCGGGCGGCGGGTAATATTCACGTTTCCGAAATCGCCACTCTGGCCCGAGCACCGTGCGTAGTGCTTCGAAATAGTAAGCTGCGGCCTTCCCTTCATAGCCGCGCACGCTGTCAACATCTTTGGCCTGCTCTGCAGCACGGCGCATCTGCATCATGCCCGCCAGTGCCCGCGCGAACTGGCGCTGGTTGGCCGGCGCCAGCAGCCGGCTGTTGCCTTCTTGCTCCTCCAATGCGCGCTTCTGTCGTTGCAAGAGGATCCGCTGATTATGGATTTTGCCCTCCACAATCGCCTGGGCCAGTTTCAAATTAAAGGTCTCATCGCCCAGCAGTTGCAGTTGTCGCTGCCGCAGCCGCGCTCGTTTAGAGCCAGCTCCGGCCAACCGACCGCGATACTTGCCATAGCTTGAGAGAAAAACGACATCAATGTCTCTCTCCAGAAGCGTTGCCGTAGCCTGGGTCGTTAATTGCACGTTGCCCAGCAACACCACCTGATCCACCTGGGCAAGCGGAAACTCTTTCAGCACCGCCCCCTCTTTGCTGACCACCAGCCGTTCGCCCCGGCGCCCAATGCGGGCGCCCTGTTCTTTCACATACACAGAAGTCATCATCGCACCCTATTTCAACTCATAAAACTCATCTCTGACAAAAAACCAGCCGACAAACTGAAAGCCCTCATCGAAGGTCGTGATACGCGTTTTCTGTGGATGAAGCTCTAGCCCCAACCGGCCCAGACTCGTGGCCACATGGCGCTGAACCTTTTCAATGCTTCGCCGGTCACGGGCCAGGCATAAAAAGTCATCAGCATAACGCACCAACCAGACGCCGCGCCGGGCCATCATTTGCTCATCAAAGGAATGAAGATAGAGATTACAGAGCAGCGGTGAAATAACACCCCCCTGGCTAGTCCCGGCAGCCCGCTCGTTGCCCTGCCAGGCGTTCCACACCTCGGCGCGCAACCAGCGGTGCAGGAGATCACGGATGGGACCCGGCGCCCGCCACTCTCGCAACCGCCGCATGATAATCTTGGTGCGCATCTGTCCGAAACAATCCTTGATATCAGCATCCAGCACCCACTGCACACCTGCAGCACGCGCCTGGTGAACCGCCTGCGCCGCGTGCAGGGTTGACAACCCGGAGCGAAAGCCATAACTGACTGGCAAGAACCGTTTTTCGAACACCGGCTCCAGGTAATTATAAACTGCCCGTTGCGCAACTCTATCGCGAATAGCCCATAGCGAGAGCGGGCGCCACCCACCTCCCCCTTTAGGCACCAACACCTGGGTGACGCGATGCGGCCGGTAACGCCCCTGCAGCAGTTCAGTGCGCAGCGCAGCCAGGTTTTCATCCAGGGATCGTTCAAACTTGGCGATCGTTTCACCATCGGCCCCAGCCCGGCCCTGATTGGCGCGGATGGGCAACCAGGCCCGCCGTAGCGCATTCATCGTAAAAGCGCTCTGCCACGGCCCATAGTCGCCGTTTGCTTGTGCTGTTCCAGCTTTTAAGCGGTTTAGTAGTTCCATTCTTCTTTACCCCTGGTGCCCGTTCAGACGAAGCCTATGACGCCAGCCCACTTTAGGTTTCGCCTCTTTCTCCTCTTCTCGCTGCCAGAACACAACCCGTCGCGCCGTCTTGCGCTGATGGTGCACCCATTTCTTAAAAGGAACAGTGCCGCCGGCTTCGTAATATCGGATGGCCAGTTCCCCAATGAGCAGGGTTCCCGCAGCGCCCAAGGCCCCACTGACCAGCGACCCCAGCACGGGAACAAACTTGGAAGCCGTTTGTGCGGCGTAGTGCAGGCCCAAAACAGTGATGACTGCCCCCACTATCTCGCGGTTAATACCGCCGTCCGGCGCATGGCCATAGGCCGCCCCAACACGCATGACAACGCCGGCCTGCAATGAGGCCTGGAACGGCAAGTCGAGCATTGGAATCGGCTGGGCGCTCATCATGGCTGCCATCAGCGCTGCCTGTCGAATCACGCGCCGTGAGGCGGCCCGGCGCAAAATGGTTATCTCGCGCCCCAATGAAACGGCCAGGCGGGGCGCCGCATTCAGCATGGTGGGCAGCAGCCGTTCCTCCACGTTAAGCCCTGTCTGCGCGGAAATTGGAATCACCGGAATCCCCAGCCGGCGTTCGGCTTCCTCCACAGCCAGCGCCACATCCTCCACAGTATCAACCTTGTTGAGCACAACAATCAGTGGTCGTCCCGCTGAGCGGAAGCGCGCCACCCAGCGAAAATCGGCCTGGTTTACTCCGCGGCCGGCATCAATCAGGTACACAACCAGGCCAAGGTCATTGAGAACGAACTCCAGCTCATTCTCTGAAAGGTCCGGTGGCCCCATCACTGCCGGCAAGTCGGCGAGAATGAATGCTCCATACCACTCGAGGGATAACTCCCTCTGGTCCCCTTGCTCGCCGGCTCGCATGTTGGATGGGGAAACAACCCAGCCTCGCAGCCGGTTGAAGAAAAGGCTCTTGCCCGCGTCGTGCAGGCCGGCAAGCAAAATGCGTTCCTGACATTCCTGCCCTACCTCAGCAGCCAGCTCATTCCACTGCCATATATCTCGCAGCCTGTCGAGCAGGCCAAAGTTTCCCTCCGCAGGTGATAGATACGCTTCACCACCATCCTGCCATCCAGTCGCTCTCTGTTCCTGCCAGTAATCATTCACTCGTTCCATGGTTCCACCTTTTCATCCTCACTTTCATTACTTTCCTCGATCAGCCCGCTGTCACTGCCAGAAGGACCGGTGGGAATGGCGCCCCGGATCCTCATGATGAATAGGTCGGGAATGGGCGCGGTCACCCAGCGTTGCTCCGCCGTCTCCTCCAGTCCTAACATCTGGCACAGTTGCCGCGCCGCTTCACCACACGTAACCGTCAACTGCGTGGGATGCGCACGCTGCCACTCGTGCTGCCCGGTGCGGTCGAAGCGCCAGAGCGGCACGGCCGCTTCCCACTGCTGTTGCCACCAGGCAGGCAGACCGCCCTTTTCCGGGTGCAGCAAAGCCAGTGCCCCGGCCGCCGTTTGAGCGCCGTGCGCTTCAAAACGCCTTTCAACCATCGTTAAGAGCGGGTCTAAAAAAGCATCATCTGGCTCAAGCAGTTGCTGCCCTAACCCACCAATCGCTCCGGCCGCCCACACGGCTTCCACGGCCGGGCGGTCTGCCAACTGTTCATAACGAGCCTTGAGGTAATCAAACCGGTTGGCCAGCGCACTTGGCCAGAAGACGTTCTCAAAACCAGCGGTTCGCTGCACATTGCGCAACATATCGACCAGTTCATCGGCCTGCTGCATTCTCTTACCCGCCTCACCGGCGAGCAGTGTGGCGAGGTCGTCGGCCGCTTCATTCCCCGCTTGCTGCAAACGCCACTGGCGCCATTCAGCAATCAACTGCTGCAACGCCCGCGCCTGCTGCTGCATTTGCCAATAATTTTTCGCCAGTTGCAGCCAGCGCCAGGGGCGCAAGGCAACGACAGCCCAGGCGCGGATGGTATCCGCGGGCCAGCGCGCCAGTTGTTCCTGCATCTCGCCCGACAACCGCGCGTGCGCTTCTTCCAACGCCCTTATCCTTTCCGCCTGAACCAGGTGCGAACCAGTCAACTGATCCTGCCACTCGCCCAGGCGCCGTTTGATGCCTCCGATGAAACTGATGAGACGAGCCGGCCCCGCCACCGGCTGGTTGTCTAGCATCTCCGCGGCGAAGGCTTGCAGCGCCACACCTGCTCTGCCAGCCATTCTGGCGGCCTCCTCTTTCAGCGCCTCCTGATGCTGTTGCAGCTCCACACCCGGCAGATAGCAGAGCGGCAAGAACGTCTCGCGCAACTTCCACGGCTGCGGGTAGCTGGTAACCGGCGTGCTGCCCACACCAACCACCATTCCATGAAAGCGCCGCAACGCCTTCTCCGGTTCCAACCCCTGCTGTCCGATCCAGCCCTCCACCAGGGCAGCAGTTGCGTCTTCCTTCGCTTCCCCAAGCCACTGCCGCAACACAGTTTGCACCCAATAGCGCGCCAGCAGCATCCGTTCTACGGCCGGGGACCATTGCCAGCGCACGATTCCGGCGCTATGCACCATACTCTGCATTGCCGGTCCGGCCTGTTCGCTGAGCCACTCCAGCGCGTCGCGCATTGGCGTGGCTATCAGCGCGTAAAGCATGCGCGAGGCGGCGCTTGCCAACGCCTCAGGCCCTTCCAGGCACAGCCCAACCTCATTAACCGTGCCCAGGGTCAAGATTCCCCGGGTGAAAAGCTGGCGTTCGCCAGCCAGCGCTGCAAGCTCGCTGTCCACCTCCTCGCTCGCCTGCGTGGGCGCCAGGGTAACAAGCAGCAGCGCCACTTCCACGCTCAGGCTGCTGCGCACAACCGTCGCCGCCTCTGCAGCCAACGCCAGCGCTGCCTGCCGTGCTCCTTCCACCGATAGGTCAACCACAAGCAGGACGGCCACCTCATCCAGGCGGTCAAGATGCCAACCCCGTCGCGCCAGGGTCTCGCGCCTCGTTACCTGAGAGATTTCAAGGATGGCCTGGCGCAGGCTGGCAGCCGTCTCTTCTTCGGGTGCTCCGGCCTTCACCGCAACATGCGCCACTGCTTCCTTTGGCTCATTGCTGGCCGCCAGCATCTTCTCCAGCCGCCGGCCAGCTTCTTCTGCCAGCGTCCCCCAGCTAATGACCAGCGTGCGTTGGATATTCTGTTTGCCACGTTCTTCCCTCATTTCATTGTTCATTTTCTCCCCTTAAGCTTCAGACTTAGGCCTTTAGCCCGCTGCTGTAATCATTTATCTGGCGCAGCTCTTCCGTATAGTCGCGAACCAGTTGCTTCAGCTCGCGCACCAGTTCATCCAGCGCCGTGCGCCCTTCGGGAACGCTGCTGTAATACTCTGTGAAGGTTTCAATGGCCGTCTGCAAACCCAGGCGCGCAATTTGGGCCTCAACCCGGTCCATAATCTCGCGCACCAGGCCATCCTCTGCCTCCAGGGCTGCAATGGCCTTGGCCAGCCCATTCTCCAAATGCTGGGGACTTTTCAGCTCATCGCCCGGCCGGTAGTAGAAGTGCGCTCCCTGGTTGTAGATGAAGCCAAAGATGGACCCTAGGGCGAACGCCAGCCTCGCCTGTCCCGCCTCTGCCAGGAACTGTGGCAGCACGAACACCGGGCGCAGTTTGCGCACCTTCTCCAGCGCCTGCTGGTAACGTTCGTACTGCTGCAGGGCGCTGGGGGGCGCTCCGGCTACCACCACCAGCGCCGTCAGGCGGTGGGGATCGTGAGTCGAAACCAGCGTCGTTTCATTATCAAAGATGGTTCTCGCCGCGTTGGGCACACCCATCACCTCAATGCGCTTCATCTCACTCCCCCCTTCCGGCAATCGAGCGCGATCCACGTTCCAGGAAGGCGTTGCCAGCTTAAACAGTTGTTGGCGTCGCGCCCGTGATGACATTTCATCCGACCGCGCCTCGATCACCTCCTCCACCGTCATCTGGCGAATAGGCTCAAAGAGGGAATCAACGGCCGCCAGCAGCGTCCTGCCCAGCTCCGCTGTCGCCAGTTCGCACAACGCCAGCGGCTCCCCGCCGGCCAGCCGCACCTGCATGTTAAGCTGCTGTGGCGCGTGCTCTTCGTACAATGCCCGCACATACTGCTCGTCGGCAAGGCTCAGGCGAGAAACGCCGCCATCTTGCAGCCATTCCAGTTGCCTTGTCGTCGCGACTGTGTTTTCGGCAGCGATGGCCGCCAGCCGGTCTGCCAGCCTTCGCACTCGTCGTTCAATCGCTTCCAGGCTGGTGGACAACTCACTCCACACCTGACGTTGCGCCTGCAACAGTCCAATCTGGATCTGCGTGGCGTAAAGCTCACCGGCCGTGGTAAAGAGCTGTTCCAGCGCCTGGTTGACACGGCCGCGCCGGCCAATGAGCAGACTCTGTACCGCCTTCATCACTGCTGTTTCAGCCTGGCCCAGCGCCACGGCCTGCCGCTCCTGCGTCTTGCCCCATGTTGCTAGCTGGCTGTGGCTCTCCTTCACCCACGCTTGCAACTGAAGTTGGCTGCTTTCCGCCACTGCTATCAACTGCAACAGAGTGGTGTCTGGAGCAAAGAGCGAACCGTTGGCCCATTCCAGCCAGGCCTCCGCCTCGCGCTGTACCGCGGCCTGGGCGTTCTGTTCAATCTTTCGCAGGATGCCCTCGTTAACTCGCACATGTCCATAATCGCGCACATAACGCACGGCCTCCCCGGCTACATCCTCAAAGCTCTTGTTTTTCAGCCAGCCTGGCAGGCGCAGATCCAGTCGTAGCTCGCCGCCTTCGGGGTCGCGCTGCAGCTTGCCATTGAGCTGATCGGGCGTCACAGAGCGCAGCAGCGCCATGCTCTGCTCAGAACCAGCGTCCTCTCCACCAGGCTGCAACCACGCGTTTTCGATCTGCTCAATCAGTAGCCAGCGGCTGCACAACTCTGCAACAGCCGGCGCTGGGAACTCGAGGTAGCCCAGGCCAAAGCTGGAAAGAAATGTACCCTCTCCTTCATCGGTCTGGTTCAGCAATGCTTCGTCTATGTTGTCAAAGACGTTCTCACCCTTGCGCCCCAACTGCGACCCCATCTGCAGATAAATTCCTTCGGCGGCCATAGCAGCGATCTCGTTAATACCCGACCAGGTCTGCCCGCGCTCGTCCACGCCATCCAGCACATAGAACAGGTCGAAGGGCGCCTGCCGGATGTGAACGCGACGCCCATCAGGGTAACGGGCGACGAAATTACCGTTGACCATCAGCTCATTGATCTCCTGCAGCCTCGCTGCAGCATTGGCATAGAGGTTGGTGGGCGGCAAGTTGGGAAATACTTGCGGCAGAAAAGCCAGGCCGGTGATGTGGCAAAATTCCCCCTGCACGCCGAGGTCGTCGAAGAGCGACCGAACCAACGCCGCGAAATCGAGAATCAGGCCTGCTCCCGTGCCACCAATGAGGCTAGAGCAGATAATTACATTGATCCCCTGTTGTTGCAGCACAAGCTCTGCGCCGTGCTGAGCGCGCTCGGCCAGTTCCCACAAAGCGTTGCGAAGCTGCTTGAAAATTTCGGGATAGTGCCAGTAAAAGGCCATTAGACCCAGAGGGGGAATGCTCTTGGCCCCATTGCGCAACGAAGCAGCAGGCAACTGGTTCAACACGCTGCCGAAACGCTCGCGGATGCTGTCCAGGTTATGAATGTTGCGCAGGATGTTAGGCACGGGCACGTTGCCAATGTGAAAGAACTCCGACGACGGCTCCAGGCGCAGATAGCGGTCGCCGGCCTCCAGGGCAAACGGTTCTTCTGTGGTGTCGAAGACCAGAATGCGGATCTTACCGCGCCATTCCTGGCCGAAGCGTAGCGTCAGCGCCGCTTTCAAGTGCAGGGCCACGAGATGGCCGGAGCCTCCGAGCAGAATGATCAGAGTGGGCCGCATACTTTGTAGCTGCTCCGCCGTCAGGCTGCTCACCTGAACAGGCTGCTCATCAATCTCAACTTGCACCTGCCCAGCCATCTTCTTCACCACCATATTTCCCAATTTTTCGCCTCCATTCATCATTTCGTTCATCTTTTCACCTTTTCTTCGCTAAACTTACCTCTGTTGCTCTATTTACCTCTCAATACTCAAGCGGGAGCGAATGGCGCCTCTCAAGCGCAGGTGCTCGTATCGCAGAACCGTCTCGCCAATTGTGATGATGTCCATGTCCTGCAGCGTGTTGATTGCACCTTCCAGCGGTTGGTCGTTAACCAGCACGTCTGGCGGACCGCTAATCACCACGGGGCGACTGTCCTCAACCGGCGCTCCGGGACTCAGAGTGAATTGTTCCGTCGCCTGCCTGAGGACCAGGTCAGCGGGCGGCGCTCCCACAACAACCTTGCGCTGACCCAGCAGGTCAAGCTCGATTTTCGCTGTCCCTTCAGCAAAGCCGGGACCTTGAACAAGCACCAGTTCGCCCTCAACGATTGGGCTTTGGCCCTGCTTGTGGCGAAAAGTGACCATTCCTGTTGCACTCAGCGCCACCATCCCGCCTAGAATCCAGGGCCAGAAGGAGCCACTGCGGCGCACCTTACCGCTCCCCACCTCTGCCGCTGCCACTTTCCCCGGCCGCATCGCCGTGGCCGTAGGCACTGCCGTCGCAGTTGCGCTGGAAGTGGCCGTGGCGCTTGGGGCGGGCGTTGGCGTTGCTGTCTGAGTGGGCGCCATTGTCGGCGTGAACGTCGGAACCGGCGTCGGCGCCAACCGGTAATCCTTCCACACGGTCAGTCGCCCTTCCCCACTCACCAGAACGGTCCAGTCCCCCGGCATTGGCTCCTCGACAACCCAGATCTCCTCTCTTGTAACCCCCGCCTGGCCGGCGTAACGGACGTTGGGGCCATTGGCATCAAGCTTCTCGCCGCCGGGCAGCAAGATAGAAACTTGCAGTTCCGGCTGGCTCTTGCTGACAACCAGCGTCAATCGCGCCAGATTCGGCTCCACATTCACTGTGCGCCGCAAGCCGCCAGCCTCTACTTCTGCCTGCAACACCGGCCCTGCTGTGTTCTGGTGGGTAAGAGCCACCACGATATCGTGGTAGATGCTCGTCAAGTCCGCCGCTTCCCGGGCCACATAGAAGCGGCCGGGTGCTGTTGCCGCCGTCATTTCACGCCACACCGGCTGCCAGAGCCGGGCAATTTCAGGATCGGCGTCCGTAGCATCGTTAGCCAGCAGAATAATGAAGAGTGGAATCTCTGCCTCAGCCAGCGCCGCCCCTTGTTCTTGCAATCGCGCCATATACTGCTCCCGGTCGCTCTGTGAAAGGTCATAATCCCACTCCGGCCGGCCA
>CAZRTM010000123.1:4089-11040 GCA_964602995.1 uncultured Ardenticatenaceae bacterium | reverse complement strand
TGACGGTTGTGGAATCCGTCATATGGTCCTACTTCGCTACGAACCTCACATATAAGCAACAAGGAGAACAACCATCATGAGAAGAATCGTCGTTTCGAACTGGGTCTCTGTAGACGGCTACTTTGCCAGTTCAGATGACCAGATTGATTGGGTCCTGCAGGATCCGGAGGTTGACCGCGCCACGCACGAGTTGATGGACGCCGACACCATGTTGTTGGGACGCAAGACTTACCAGATGTTCGAAAGCTTCTGGCCTCACGTCCTGCATGCTCCCGATGTGCCCGAAGAAGTGCGTACCCTGGCCCGTGAAGTGCAAGCAATGACAAAGGTGGTCATTTCAAACGAGCTGGAAGAAGTCACCTGGGAAAATTCCAGGCTGATCCGCGACAATCTGCTAGAAGAAGCGAGGAGGCTGAAAGAGAGCCAGGGAACGGACATCGCCATCTTCGGCAGCGGCACCGTGGTGCAGCAGTTGGCCAACGCGGGGCTGATTGATGAATATCTGATTGCCGTGACACCCGTCGTGCTCGGCGCAGGAAAATCGTTGTTCAAGAACGTTGAGCGATCCTCCCTCAAGCTCCTGGAAACGAGAAGTTTCCCCTCGGGGAACGTACTGTTACGGTACCAGGCACAACCAGAATAAGGATCAAAAATCTGGCTTCAGTAAGCAGCAGCTGAAGCCAGATTTTCTTCATTATCTGGTTGGCCAGCCCTTACCTACTCATGCTGGCATAGGCCCGGCCCCCTCTCTCCTACTCCCTTTCATCCAGCGGTATCTCATTGCGCATCCCCATGTGCACGGCGTAAGCATTCTTCACCGCCGCCAACAGCGCGCCTTCAATCCAGCGCCGGTGCCGCCGGTCGCAGGCATCATTAGCGAACCAGATGCGTTCCACCGGCCGCACAATGTTGTCGTAGAAGCGACTCTTCATCTCATGTGGGCGGAACAGAGGGCCTATGCCCCCAGCATACGGGTCCAGCGCCCAATCGTGTGAAATACCAAACTCAAACGTCTCACGCGCCTCGGGGTGAATCTTGCTCAAATCCTCCAACGCCTGTGCAATACGCTGCTCTTCGCTCAACATGCTGTAGGACATGCTATCCTGGCCCCAGGCATAGGACGCAATCAGCACCCCCTTATGGTAACGCTCGTCCTGCCCCGCAGGTGTATAAATGACGTTACGAATGGCCAGATCCGTCACCGTGACGCCGTGAGAAATCTGGTACTTGGTCTGCCACCAACGCTCGCTGAACTGCATGAAGATTTTGTGCGCCCGATCGTAGTACACATTGCGAATTGTGTACCACTTGTTGGCATCCAGCCCATGAATCTCCATATGGCGCAGCAACGTGAAGGGCACCGTCAGAATGCACTCGTCGGCTGTGACGCTCTGCGAATATCCGGCGCGGTTGCGGAAATGAACCGTCACCCCGTTTCTATCCTGCGCAATGCCGTGCACCTCGGCCCCCAACCTTATGCAGTCCATCAGCTCAGGAGCGAAGGCATAAGGCAGGGTATCAGCGCCATCTTCGATGTAGACCAGGTCGCCGAACACATCTTCATAATAGTGCGTAAACCACTCTACCAGCGAAAAGTGTAGGCGCCCTTCCAGGTTGAACAACGGGCCAATCATCTCCAGCGCCTGGTCGCTCAACGTGCATTCGTGGAAAAAGTCGATCAACGAGTAACGGTCGTACTTCTCGACCAGCTGCGCCCAGCCACCTTCCTCGCTCACCAGGTCAATCAGTGGCTGCATCGCCCTGCGCAGCATATCGGCCGGCAACATCTCCCGTTCCGTTTCCGCCAGCTCGAAGCCCACTTCTCCTGGCCGGAACAGGCTGCGTCGCAACAACCTGTTGTTGAGGTAAATAAAGGTGTCTTCATTATACATGGGGAACGTCTGTGTCTTCAGGCCGAACCGCTCGTGAATCAAGTACTGGGCCAGCTTGTGCTGCCGTGGGAAGCGCATCGCGCCAAATTCGCCATACATCTTGCCCGGAAAACCGTGATAGGTATAGACACGCCCACCCAGGCGGTTCTGCGCTTCTAATATTGTCACCTGGTGCCCCGCCTCTCTTAGCAATAATCCGGCTGTCAGCCCTGCTATTCCTGCTCCCACAATCACGACATGCCGTGGTGCTCCACTGTTCTGCGGCAGCCCTTCTTTCAGCAACTGCAGACAGTTGATTCGTTTCGTCATTGCTTCTCCCTATAGTTGGTTGGTTGATATTCTATCTGGCCGGATTACCGGCAAAATGGAAAACCGCTCTTCAAAGACGTGCAGACACCGTCGCTCAACCTGCTTGAAACAAGGAGCTTTCCCCCGGGGAATGTGCTCTCTTACGTGTCCTGTCTCAAGAAAATTAAGGGACGGCTCTACATAGCCTTTCAAAACTCCGATTTTGACCGGCGTTGATCAGCGCGTGCCAAAACCAGAGTTTTGCATTAGAGCGGCTTCATACAGTGATCGATTATTTGGAACCTGCCTCAGCCGGCAGGCTGTTCAAGGAACCTATACCAACTGCTATACTCTCCATCCCCCTAATCCTCTACCCGTTCTCGCAACGCCGCCTGTGCCGCTGCCAGTCGCGCAATCGGCACGCGGTAGGGCGAGCAACTGACGTAGTTCAGGCCTACGCGGTGGCAGAAGGCGATGCTCTGTGGCTCGCCGCCATGCTCGCCGCAGATGCCCGTTTTCAGCTCGGGCTTTGCCTGCCGGCCGCGCGTCACGCCCAGTTCTACCAGTTCGCCCACCCCTTCCTGGTCCAGCACCTGGAAGGGATCGTCTGGCAGCAGCTTCTCACCAATGTAGTGAAAGAGGAAGCGGGCGCTGTCATCGCGACTCAGTCCAAACGTCGTTTGCGTCAGGTCATTGGTGCCGAAGCTGAAGAAATCGGCGTGGGCTGCAATGTCCGCCGCCCGCAACGCTGCGCGTGGCAGTTCGATCATCGTGCCCACCTCGTAATCCAGCGTCATGCCGTGCGCGCCGAGCACCTCCTGTGCCACCCGCTCCACAATCTGCCGTTGGTTCTCCAGCTCGCTCGCCGTCGCGATCAGCGGAATCATGACTTCAGGGCGTACCTCCACTCCCTCGCCTTTCGCCGTACAGGCCGCTTCGAAGATGGCCCGCGTTTGCATCTCCGTCACCTCGGGGAAGACCAGCCCCAGGCGGCAACCGCGATGGCCCAACATGGGATTGGCCTCGCGCAACTGCTCCACCCGGCCCAGGAGCTGCTCCTTCTGCCAGATCTCATTCAGTTCATGATCGACCTTCGCGAAGCTGTCTGCATGTTGCAACTGCAACTTCAGCTCATATAGCTCAGCCTGTAGCTCTTCGTAATTGGGCAGGAACTCGTGCAGAGGCGGATCCAACAGCCGGATCGTCACCGGCAACCCGTCCATCGCCCGGAAAACGCTCAGGAAGTCCTGCCGCTGTATCGGCAGCAATTTGTCCAACGCCGCCTGCCGCGCCGCCAGATCCTCTGCCAGAATCATTTCGCGCATCAACGCCAGCCGCTGGTCGCCCAGGAACATATGCTCCGTGCGGCACAGGCCAATGCCTTCCGCTCCGAATTCACGAGCCACTGCGGCATCTTCGCCGGTGTCAGCATTGGCCCGCACGCGCAGCTTGCGCCGCTCGTCAGACCATTCCATCAACGTATGGAAATAGCTGTCCAGTTCCGGCTGTTTGGTGGGCACCTGGCCCAGAATCACGTCCCCCGTGGAACCGTCAATCGTAATCCACTCCCCACGGCGCACTTCCTGGCCATTGACGTAAAAATACCCTTCATCTTCATCAATGCGAATGTCGTCAGCCCCGACCACGCACGGTGTGCCCATACCCCGCGCAACCACCGCGGCGTGGGACGTCATGCCGCCACGCGCTGTCAGGATCGCCGCCGCCACTGCCATCCCGTGGAAGTCGTCGGGGCTGGTCTCGCGGCGGACCAGAATCACCGGCTGGCCCTCGGCAGCATATTCTTCGGCATCGTCGGGATCCAGCACCACAATCCCTGCTGCTGCTCCCGGGCTGGCGGGCAGACCTCGTGTCAACACCGTAATTTTGGCGTCCGGATCCACGGTCGGGTGCAAAAGCTGATCCAGTTGTGCGGCCTCCACACGCAACACAGCCGTATCACGGTCAATCAGCCCTTCTTCGACCATGTCGATGGCAATACGCACGGCCGCGGCGCCGGTGCGCTTGCCCCGTCGCGTCTGCAGCATCCACAGCTTGCCCTCTTCAACGGTAAACTCGATGTCCTGCATATCCCGGTAATGGCGCTCCAGCCGCTGCGTAATCTCCTGCAGTTGCTCGAACGCCTCCGGCAGCTCATTAGCCAGCGTGTCAATCGGCTCCGGCGTGCGGGTACCAGCAACCACGTCCTCGCCCTGCGCATTCAGCAGATATTCGCCGAACAACTTGCGCTGGCCCGTGGACGGATTACGTGTAAAGGCTACGCCGGTGCCGCTGTTCCAACCCAAATTGCCAAAGACCATGGCCTGCACATTGACCGCTGTGCCCAGGTCGTCCGCAATGCGGTGCACTCGCCGGTAATCCACCGCCCGCCGCCCATTCCAGGAATCGAAGACGGCGGCGATGGCCATGCGCAGTTGCTCATAGGGATCCTGTGGGAACTCGTCGCCGTGGCGGTCGGCAAAGATAATGCGCTTGAAGGCCTCAATTATCTCTTCCAACTGTTCCGAGGTCAGGTCAGCATCACGGCCACCACTGGTCTGCACTTTGAAGCGATCCAGCACGCGCTCAAACTTCTCGCCCGGCACAGCCATGACAATGGAGCCAAACATGGCAATGAAGCGGCGGTAGGCGTCCAGCGCGAAGCGGCGATTATTACTGCGCCGCGCTAATCCTTCAACCGTCTCGTCATTTAGCCCCAGGTTGAGCACCGTGTCCATCATGCCTGGCATGGAAATGGCAGCGCCGGAGCGCACCGAAACCAGCAGCGGATTTTCGCTGTCACCCAGCTTCTTGCCCGTCTGCTTTTCGATTTCCTCCAGACAGGCTCGGGCCTGGCTCCACATTCCTTCCGGGAACTGCCGTTCATACTGAATATAGGCGTTACACGCTTCTGTCGTGATCGTGAATCCCGGGGGAACGGGCAAACCAGCCTGGAGCATTTCGGCTACGTTGGCCCCCTTGCCGCCCAACAGCCCCCTTAGCTCAGCCCCGCCCTCTTCAAAGAGGTAAACCCACTTGTGTTCGCGTTGCTCATACAGCATGGCAACCCTCCTGTTCATGGTGCTATAGTGGTAATAGTGGATGCCTCTATCATAGAGGAAAAGAAGGGTAATTCCAAGCTTTTGTAAAAGAAACAGAACCCAATATAGGGAGCGTCCAGTAACTCAGCAGCGGGGAAAGTGAGCAACGCCGGAATGGTTCTCGCGGCTGCTCCTGCTTATCTTATTCGCCAGAAGATTCGCTATTACTGGCCACGGCAGAACCCAGCATGGCCTTCGCCTTGGCATGAGTAGACACATCAAGCAGCTTCTGAATCTTTGCCAACGACTCATCATCAGCCAGTACCAGGAGATTGTCCCCTGCTTCAAGCACAGTGTTTCCTCCTGGCACCACGAAGTTCCCTTCCCTCTCAATGAGCACAAACAAAGCGCCCGGCGGAAGGTGGAGGTTTACAATCTGTTTGCCAACCACGTGAGAATGCGGCGGGATCTCCATTTCCACCAGGTCGCCCTGCATGCCAAGATGTGGCTCGAATTCCAGCGGCGGACGCGGTCTTGAGCGCATCGGTTCATCAACACCGAGCCATCGGGCCACGAGTGGAATCGAAGTCCCTTGTATCAACACGGAGGTCAGGACAATGAAAAAGACCAGATCAAAAATTACTCCGGCCACCTGAATGCCGGCCAGCAGGGGAAACGTTGCCAGGATGATGGGAACCGCCCCACGCAGGCCGACCCATCCCACCATCGTCTTGGCGCGTAAATCGAGGCGCATTGGCAGCAACGAAAGGAAAACACCGACGGGCCGCGCAACCAGAATCAGGAAAGCCGAGATCAACAAGCCCTCGCCAATAATCGATACAACACGGGAGGGGAAGACGAGTAATCCCAGTGTCGTAAACATGGCAATCTGCATCAGCCAGGCGACTCCATCGTGAAATCTGAGCACGGTGCGCTTGCGGATAAAATCAGTATTGGCCAGCACAAGCCCGGCAATAAATACGGCAAGGAAGCCATTACCTCCTACGAGAGCGGTCGAGCTATAGGTAAAGAGCACGAGGGTGAGCGACAGAACCGGATACAGGCCTTCGTATTCGAGATCTATCCGGTTGAGAATAAAAACACCAAGCCGGCCAAAGAGGTAACCGAGCAGCCCGCCCACGACCATTTGTTGCACGAACATAGGAAATAGGGCAACGAGCGATTCATTCGGGTCGCTCATAATGCTGATCAGGCCGGTGGTTAATAGGATGGCCATAGGGTCGTTACTGGCCGACTCTAACTCGACAAGCGACTTTATCTGTCCCCGCAGCGACACCCCTCTACTACGTAGGACGGCAAAGACGGCCGCAGCGTCAGTAGAGGAAACGACACTACCCAGGAGTAGACCCTCCAGAAGGGAGAAGCCGAGTACGTAGGTAGCGAAGAGACCAACCATCGCGGCTGTCAGCGCCACGCCAATTGTCGCCAGAGAAATCGCTCCCCACTTCGATTCGCGCACATTCTCCCAATTTGTGTCAAGCCCGCCCGAGAAGAGAATGAACATCAGAGCAATGACGCCGAGAGTTTGTGCCAGAGCCGGATCGTCAAAATAGATTCCTCCCGGCCCTTCTGAGCCAGCCAACATACCAATTACTAGAAAGACGACCAAAGCCGGCACACCAAGCCGGCCGGTTGCCTTACTGGCGACTACACTAGCCAGGAGCAAAATACTTACAACAAGTATGAATTGTTCTAATTGCATGTCCCTCCAA
>CAZRTM010000123.1:0-3989 GCA_964602995.1 uncultured Ardenticatenaceae bacterium | reverse complement strand
TAATCACCCGGCATGGGTTGCCGGCAGCAAAAACGTCAGATGGCACGTCCTTCGTCACCACGCTACCTGAACCAATCACCGTACGGTCTCCAATTGTCACGCCAGGCTGTATCATAGCCCCACCGCCCACCCAGACGTGCGACCCAATCGTAATGGCTCGCCCCGCCTCCAGCCCACTGGCCCGCTCTTGCCACTCAATGGGATGTGTGGCCGTGTAAATCTGCACCGCCGGGCCAAACATCGTGTCATCCCCGATCACCACCGGCGCTACATCCAGCACGACACAGTCAAAATTGAAGTAAACGCGGTCGCCAACTGTTATGTTGCTACCGTAATCACAATAAAACGGCGGCTCAATCCATAACTGTTCGCCACTGCTCCCAATCAGCTCATCCAGCAGCTCCCGGCGCAGTTGCTCATCATCAGGCGCAGAGTGATTATATTGCCGGAGCAGCTGGCGAGCGCGCAGGCGTAGCGCCACCAACTCCGGATCTTGTGAATAGTACAGCTCCCCCGCCACCATTTTGTCCCACTCACGCATCAGGCAATCCTCCATTAACTTTAAAGCAGCGTCTATCTTAGTGTGCCAAAAAGTGCGGCAAAAGGCACTGATTTGGCGAAGATAGACTGGTTCTACGTAATTTAAACGTAGGCCTACACTCTTATGCTAAAATAAAGAAAACCCTAGAAGCAAGAAGGTATCATGACAAAACATCGAATCTATACAATGAGCTTCGCAAGAGTCTATCCGCTTTATGTTGCTAAGGCGGAGAAAAAAGGCCGCACAAAAACAGAAGTTAATGAAATCATCCGTTGGCTGACAGGATATAGCCAGAGAGAGTTAGAAGCTCAACTGGAAAGACAGACAGACTTTGAAACCTTCATTGCGGAAGCTCCACAACTCAATCCTTCGCGGGCTTTGATCAAAGGTGTGATCTGCGGTGTCCGAGTGGAAGAGATCAAAGAGCCGACTATGCAGGAAATTCGCTATTTGGATAAGTTGATCGATGAGTTAGCAAAGGGCAAAGCGATGGAGAAGATTCTACGGAAATAACCGGACCAACTACCGCTCAGGACCCAGTAAAATAGACCTCGATCAATAGATGGGGCGACATTGTTATCACCACATCATAGTCGAGGTGGTGTCAAGCGCACGCAACGAGGATGTCCTGAAATATCGACTGATAAGGGCCGCGCTGCTATGCTACAGTTTGTGCCCCTTACTTTCCGGCCTCGACTTCAGGTTTACCGTTATGATGTTCCACCAGGATGACAACGTTTCCCTTCTTATGCCCTGATTCCACATAGCGATGGGCTTCGACAATCTGCTCCAGAGGATAGCGCCGGTCGATGACCGGTTTAAGTATGCCTGCCTCAGTCAGTTCATTGAGGGCGAGCAAATTCTTAACCGAATAGCCAGCCGTCCAGCGCAGGATACGCTTATGACTCCCCCTCAACATCCAGCCCGTGAGTAGCCATCCGGCCGGGCCAGGGTTTGCGTTGAGATAGATTCCTCTGTCCGTTAATGAACCTAAAGTAGCCAAAAAGCGACTTCCCCTGATGGTATCCATGATCACATCATACTTCTGCCCATTCTTGGTGAAATCTTCTTTGGTGTAGTCAATAAGATGGTCAGCACCGATGGAGCGCAGCATCTCAAATTTCCCCGCTTTGTCCACACCGGTTACTTCCGCCCCGTAATGTTTGGCAAGCTGGACGGAATAAGAGCCGATTGTACCACCAGCACCGACAATCAGGACCTTTTGTCCGGGCTGAATATTCGCTCTTCTCAGGGAATGTAGCGCTTCGAGTCCGCCGAACGGTAGGGCCGCCGCTTGCGCATAGGTTAAATTAGCCGGCTTCTCGGCAAAGACAGCGGCCAACTGTGCCCGTTTTTCAGACAGGCAAAGATACTGTGCATAGGTGCTCATGCCAAGACCGGTATAGCCATAAACCTGGTCGCCCGGCTGATAGTGAGTGACGTCTTTGCCAGTGGCTACTATCTCTCCGGCAAACTCCGTGCCCAGGATTGTGATGCGGCGTGGTTTGATGAGACCCAAATAGAGTCGAAGGGGAATGGCAAACAACGGCGGGAGTTTGAGCCGGCGAAACTCAGTGTCCGGTGTAGCCGCAGTGGCCGCATAGACTTTGATCAGTAGTTCATCCTCTTTGGGGGTAGGCGTGGCAATCTCGCGGAGTACCAGGCCGTCCGGTGCGCCATACTTGGTCCAAATAATCGCTTTCATGGAACTCCTTACCTGGGGACGACCGGGCTGGCTACATCTTGCGGCAGGCGCCCGACACTATCCAATTCGATTTCAATTTACGGCAACGGCGTCTCCTCCCGCCTCTCCAGCCGGAACCAGGCGATAAACCTTGCCCGTATCCCCGGCCGGCCCGGGCGTCTCTGTCGTCAGCACATATAGCTCACCACTGGCATCCTGGCCGAAGGAGAGCAAGTATTCGCCGAGCTGCCCATCGTCGCGGTTGGCAATCGTGATTTGCTCCAACGGCCACAGCTCATCCGTTTCTGAGGGCGTGGCGACCAGCAACTTGCCCAGCGGGCTCCCAAACGAGCTGCTCCAATCGCCAAAGATGTACCGGCCCTCAAACTGCGGCAGGGTCGAACCGCGATAAACATTACCGCCAACAACCACCAGCCCGAGGCCGCCTGGCTGGTTGCCATTCTGATACTCAATGACGGGATCAATCAGCGGCTCGCCATCTGGCGTTTCCGCCGGGCACTCCGCTGCGTCCTGGTTGGGATTGGCAGCGTCGAAGCAGTGTGTGCCCTCTTTCACGTTCCAGCCGTAATTGCCGCCGGCCGAAACCATGCTCACTTCCTCCCAACGATTCTGCCCCGCGTCCCCCACAAACAGCCCGTTGTCACCACCCATGTCAAACGAAATGCGGTACGGGTTACGGAAGCCGTAAGCCCAGATTTCGCCGGCCACACCCTCCCGCTCCAGGAAGGGGTTGTCTTCTGGAATGGCATAAGGCCGGCCACCGTCACTCTCATTGTCCACGTCAATGCGCAAGATGGAGCCAAGCATGTTCTCCGTCACCGCCTGCGCATTCCCACCTGCGTTGAACTCATACCAATCCTCGACGTGGCCAGCATCCGTATCATTGGCTCCACCGCCATCCCCCAGCGGGATGTAGAGATAGCCGTCTGGTCCAAACGCAATCTGCCCGCCATTATGGTTCACCTGCGGCTGGTCAATCTGCATCAGAATCCGCTCCGAACCGGCATCGGCGCTATTGGCATCGTCAGCCGAAACCTGGAACTCAGAGATATGGCTGGTGTGGTTCCAACCGGCCGGCGCGCCATCACGCAGCGGCGCGCTGTAGTAAACAAAGAAGCGCCCGTTCTCTGCATAGTCGGGGTGCAACGCCAGCCCCAACAGGCCCCGTTCGTCATAACCCTGGTCCAGACTCACCATGCGATCGCGCACATCCAGGAACGGTGTATCCAGCAATTGGCCGTCCGCATCAAGCACGTAAATAACGCCAATCTGGTCCACAATCAGATACCGTCCACTGTCGTCCGGAATGGGCGTGAACACGAGCGGCGCTGCCAAACCTTCGGCGACCAGTTCCAGATCCACCTCGGCCGGGCCAGCGCTCTCCTCCGCTTCCGCCGTTTCTTCAGGTTCCGCCACCTCCTCCGTTGGTTCTGCCACAGGCTCAGTCGCTTCAGCGGCCTCTGTTGGCTCGGCAATCTCCGTCGGCTGCTCTTCCGCGGTCGGCTCAGCCACTTGCGTAGGCTCAACCGCTTCCGTCGGCAGGCCCGCTTCCGGCGCCAACGTCGGCTCTTCTTGGCCATCCCCGCCACAAGCAGCGAGCAACAGCAGCGCAATGGTCAGCAAAGCCAGCATATAAGGAATACGTCCACTACCAATACGTAACTGCATATTCTCCTCTCTATTCTATTGCTACTTCTTAGTGCTCTGTTAACCAGAATTTCGAAAGCTGCTGTGGCCGGTCTC
>CAZRTM010000122.1:0-11103 GCA_964602995.1 uncultured Ardenticatenaceae bacterium | reverse complement strand
CTTCAACCGGGCGTTTTGTCTGTGGTTGCCAGAGAATGGTACTCCAGTTTGGTTTCGCTGTTCTGTAGATAGGTTATAATGTGGCTATGCGTCGCGCTCTCATTGCTGCCATCCTGCTGGTTCCGCTCTTCGTGCTGCTCTTGCTCTGGCTACGCCCCGAGCTGGATCCGACATTCAACGTTCCCCTATTTCACTTCTACATTGTCACTTTCACCTCATTCGCAGCGACTGTAGTTTCATTCTTGCTGATTGTGGCGCTGGGGCCGGTGGCGCGGCCGCGCCATATGCTGGCTGCTGTGGCTTTCGCTGTGATGGGCGTGCTTTTCATCATCCACGGGCTGACGACGCCTGGGGCCATCATCCCCGCCTCGCACCCCGCTGTGCCGGCTGTAAGCTGGTCGGCATGGCTGACCATGTTCAGCGGCGGCACCATTTTCGCCGTGGCCAGCTTCGACCAGCCGCGCGGGTTGTCAAGACCTTTCCTGGTGCGTTTCGTCATCGGAGCTGCTGTCGGCGTCATGTTCTATATATCGGTGGTGCTGACCATGCCCCACTGGCTGGCTGTGATAGAAAGCAACGCAGCGCCCTGGCACCGGCGGCTGCTGCTCTTGTTTACGGCAGCGGTCTGGTTGCTGGCCGCGTTCCAATTCTGGCAGACGTGGCGGGAAGAGCGCGCACCCATTGACGGCGCGCTGGCGCTGGTTTCCATCTGGCTGATGGAAGGGAGCATAAGCCTGCATCTCTTTCCGTTATGGAATCTGAGCTGGTGGTCGTATCACATTTTCCTGCTCCTCAGCTTCCTGTTCGCAGCGCGGGTGCTGTTCATGGCATACGAGCAGGTGCGCCAGTTTAGCCTGATACGCTACTATGTGGCTGCCTCTGTGATTTTGACGATGCTGGCAGCGCTGGTCACCTCTTACCTGATTACCCACTTTGCCGAGCGCATCTTAACAGAGGAGATCAGTGTCAGCTCGATTGGCATATTGGAAGCATTTGTAGCAGACATTGAAGGACAGTTGCCGCCTGATGCCAGCGGCGAAGAAGTGCGGGAAGCATTCATTCCCCGCCTTTATGCTCTGCCCGTAGATGAATTTGCCCTTTACGATGTGGAGGGCCACCGTCTCTATCCCCAAGATACAGAGAGATTAGCCGGATATGCCGACCACCGGCGTGCCTGGTGGCAAGAGGTGTTGGGAGGTGAGACAGTGGTGCGGTTGATGCGTCCGGAGTATGAAGCATCAGAGCATGATGCGTATGGCGGCGTAGCGGCCGCGCCGGACGGTGACGCGGTGCATAGGGTGCGCAGCTATATAGCGATTGGACCGTCGGGCGCACCGGCTGCGGTGCTGGCCACCTCGATGGAGCTACCGCAGCTAACACGCACCATAATGCAAACGCGCATTGGGGGATTGTTGATTGCGGTGGTGACAATGGGGTTGTTATTTGCCGTTCTGCTGGTGGTGGTGCGCCGGGCGGATAGCATCATTTCGGCGCGCACGGAAGAGCTGGCGGTTGCCTACCGGGATTTGCGCCAGGCCGAGGGGATGCGCGACGATCTGACGCATATGATTGTCCATGATCTGCGGACGCCGCTGACCACGATATCGGCCAGCCTGGGCCTGTTGCAGCGGCTGCCGGAGAACGGACGCGAGGATCTGCAAGAGCGGGTGGTGGAGCGCACGACGCGCGCCGCGCAACAGTTAGACGGCATGATTGACGATATTCTGACTGTGAGTAAGATCGAATCGGGCGAGCTGCGCCCGCACATTGAGAAGGTGTTGCTGGACCGCTTGCTGGCGGAAAGGCTGGATCCGTTCTATGTGCAGGCGGCGGCTGAGGAAAAGACGTTGAAGCTGGTTTGCCATGACAATCTGGAGGTTCCGCTGGATCCTCGCCTGACGAGCCGAGTTGTGGATAATCTGGTAAACAATGCCTTCAAATACACGCAGCCTGGCGGACAGATTACGGTTTCTGCCTATCGTGGGAACGGCTCGATTTATCTATCAGTGCGCGATGACGGGGAAGGAATTCCCGATGATTATAAGGAGTATATTTTCCAGAAGTTCAGTCAGGTGCCCGGAGGCGCAGGCCGCGCCATGCGCAAAGGCACCGGTCTGGGGCTGGCTTTTTGCCACCTCGTCGTCAGGGCGCATGAGGGCAGAATTTGGGTTGAAGATGCACCGGGCGGTGGGAGCGAGTTCAAGATTACACTTCCAGCATAGACAGGCCGTAGGGAAGGAGCCAGAAGTAAGATGTCATTGATGCTTTCTGCAGAGGCGTTCGAGCAGCTAGTGGTCGAAGCGCTGGACGAGCTACCGCCCTTTTTCGCCGAGAAGATGAGTAATATTGAGGTGCTGGTGCAGGCGTGGCCCACACGTCGCGACAAGTACGAGGCGGGGTTATCGCCCGGGCAAACGCTGCTGGGTCTCTACTACGGCATTCCGCTCACGGAGCGGACGCAGGGCTATAATCTGGTGCCGCCGGATACGATTACGCTCTTCCAGGGACCAATCGAGCGCGCAGCCCGCGGCAACCCGCAGCGCATTCGGGAGCAGGTGAAGCGCACGGTGATCCACGAGATTGCGCACCATTTTGGGATTAGTGATGACCGGTTGCGGGAGTTGGGGGCGTATTAGGGTGGTTGGTTAGGCGGGTGGTTGGTTTGTTGGGTGGGGGGTCTCCAAGGCTTCGTAAAATTGTTCGTATTGTTGGGCGACCTGGCGTAGGTACGGTTGTAGCTCGCTCCAGGTGGCGCGTAGCGTGGCTTTCTCTTGTGCCGCGATTTCGTCTTCCTCAGCGCGGCGCGCCACGCGCCAAAGGGTGCGCAGCACGTGCCGTGATTGGCGCACAACTTGCTGGGCCACTTTCGTGAGGGGGCTATTGCCGGCGGAGGATAAGGTCTGGCGCATGGCCGTTTCTGCACGCTGCGGCGAGGCGCTCTCGTCGAGATGCCCGGCCCACACCATGTAGTCGATCAGGAAAGCGCGGTGCCAGTAGTAGTTAAGATTATCGACCGCTTCCTTGACCGCCAGGAAATAGAGAATTTTGCGCGAAAGGAGGGTGAGCAGTTTATAGAACAGCCAGGGAACGAACAGCAGGCAACTTTGCCAGGAGCAGCCGAGGCGATTCAGGCTGCTCTTCGCCGCAGGCGACAACCGTTGCCCCCGCTGCCGCGCAATCACCCCCACCATACGCCGCTTGAAGAACTGCTCGAAAACAAGGTCCACCAGCGGAAAGGGGATAAGCGCCGACAGCCCGGCAAAGGTAGCGTCGGCATAAACACGCCAGTCAAAGGTAGTTGGGTCGCGCTGCATGGAGGGAGTCTGCCAGAATGGGGGAGGATGTGCAACTGCGGAAGACGGGGAGATTGGAGATTGGAGACTGGAGATTGGAGACTGGAGATTGGAGACTGGAGATTGACTTTTCACGTTCATAATCTCTAATCTCCAATTCTCCATTCTCCAGTCTCTATCTGCGTTCATCCGCGTTTATCTGCGGCAGAAGAATCCGCGGCGTGGCTGGGGAAAATGCGTATAATCATAGGAACACGGACCGAGGAGGTGCCTTATGCTTAGTCTGGCGATGGCGGTGCAATTGAAGAAGGCGGGGTTGGAATGGCAGCCGGAACTGCATGATACGTTTGCTATCCCGGAACGGGGGCTGGATGAACGTCGCTTTGTTTTGACGGAGGTGATGGCTTATACGGATCTGTTTCACGGGTCGCCGGTCGTTACCTTTCATGGCACGGCTGAGTGGGCGCTGGATTTCATCTTGCAGACTGAAGCGGTATGGGTGCCGACGGAGACGCAGTTGCGGGAGCTGCTGCAGCAGTATGGTTCGAGGATGGTGTTGAGACAGACGGCCGATGGCTTTGAGTGTGAGCTGGAATATGAGGGCGAGCCGGTGGTTTACTCCGGCAGCGATGTCTGTGACGTGTATGGGTCGTTGCTGTTGCAGCTTATGTGGCGGAGGGCGGCGGATCCGGAGATGAATTAGAAACGGAGATTGGAGATTAGAGATTGGAGATTGGGACGGAGGGGCGCAGGGGAGGAGAGGGAAGATTGGTTGAATGGAGATTAGAGATTGGAGATTGGGGGAATTGAGTTTAGCTAGTGCTGGTTGCAGCTCTTGAGATAGGGTGGTTATGAGAGAGACGTTTGAGCGATTGGGGATCTTGCCGTTTTTGTTGTTGGGGGTGGGGTTGGTTGTTTTAGGGGTGCTGGCAAGCAATCATATTGTGAATAACTTCTGGCCCTTTGATGTGGCGCGGCTGGATTTGATCCGGGCTTCGGCGACGGATCAGGTGCTGGCTTCGAGGTTGATGGATGCGATCAACAACGAGATTTTGCTGGCGTTTCTGGCCAGTGTGATGGTGACCACGACCGGGATTGCGTTGCCCATTGTCTACTACGCCAACCGCCGTTTTGGCAACGGAGAGGGGCCTCCGCAGGGGTTGGTTGTGGTGCGACAGGCGCTTCTGATCGGCTTGTGGCTGGCTTTTTGTGTCTGGCTGCAGATGAACCGTAGCCTGGGCATTGCCGTGGCGGCGCTCGTGGCCGTGGTTCTGGCGCTCTTTGAGATCCTCTTGCAGGTACGCAACCGCGTCTCTACCATTGGGAGCTAAGATGACTGGAAACGGAGAACATCATAATGAGATACAGGAGCTGCTGCGGCAACTGCCCAGCGTAGACAGGCTGTTGCTGACCCCAGCGGCGCATGACCTGGGCGGGCATTATGGGCATGGGCTGTTGGTGGAAGCGCTGCGCACGGTGCTTGAAGGGGTGCGCTCTGCCATTTTCAGCGGCCGGCGCTCGGTGCCCATGAACGCGACGATTGTGCAGGAAGCGCGAGAGTGGTTGGAAGCGCTGGTGGCGCCGACATTGCGCCCGGTGATTAACGGCACGGGCGTGATCATCCATACCAACCTGGGCCGTGCGCCGTTGAGCCGGCCGGCGCTGGAGGCGCTGCGCGACGCGGGCGAAGGATATGCCACGCTGGAATATGATCTTGCAGCGGGCGCGCGTGGCTCGCGCATGGTGCACGCCACAGGGCTGTTGGCGCGGCTGACCGGGGCTGAGGATGCGCTGGTGGTGAATAACAACGCGGCGGCCGTTTTGTTGATGCTGACCGCGTTTTGCAAAGGGCGGGAAGTGATTATCAGCCGCGGGCAAATGGTGGAGATCGGCGGCGGCTTCCGGGTGCCAGACGTGATGGCACAATCAGGGGCGCGGCTGGTGGAGGTTGGCACGACCAATCGCACGCATTTAAGCGATTATGAGGCTGCAATCAGTGAACAGACAGCAGGGATTCTGGTTGCCCACCACTCCAACTTTAAGCTGGTGGGCTTCACGGCTGCACCGGCGTTGGAAGAACTGACGAGGCTGGCGCACGAACGGGGCGTGATGTTGCTCTACGACCAGGGCAGCGGCGCGCTGCTGGACACTACGCGTTATGGCCTGGACCCGGAGCCGATGGTGCAGGCTGGGCTGGAGGCGGGAGTCGATGTGATTACCTTCAGCGGCGACAAGCTGCTGGGCGGGCCACAGGCCGGTATCCTTTGTGGTAACCGCGAGGTGATTGGCCAGTTGCGGGAGCATCCCCTGGCACGGGCGTTGCGGCCAGATAAGCTGAGTCTGGCGGCGCTGTCGGCCACGCTGACCCATTATCTCATCGGCGAAGCAGAGGAGGAGATACCGGTATGGCGTATGATTGCGCGGCCTCTGGAAGAAGTGGAAGAAGAGGCGGAGCGGTGGAAGGAACAGTTGCTAGGGGCGGGTGTCCTGGCCAGCGTGATCGACGGCCTTTCCACGGTTGGCGGCGGCAGCCTGCCGGGCAGCACGTTGCCCACAAAGCTGCTGGCCATTGACCGCGCGCACCTGGAAGAGCTGGCCGCTGCGCTGCGCCGTGAGCGTCCGGCCATTGTAGGGCGCATCCAGGACAATCGCTTCTTAATCGATCCGCGGACGGTCCAGCCCTGGCAGCAGGAGCCGCTGCTCAACGCGCTGGCCCGGCACGCACAATCGAAAGGTGGTTCTTGAATGACATTTGAGCCAATTGAGCTAGGGCGGCGTCGTCTTGCCGAGTGGCAGGCGGCGCAGCCAGATAACTTTCTGATTAGCGACCGTAATTTGCAGCGCCTGCTGCAGTTCTATTGGGGAGAGGAGCAGTATCGCGGGCATCTGCCGCGCTTGATGAATTTTGGCGGTGTGGCGGCTACTGCTGTCGACCACGCGGCGGCCCTTGCCAACCGCCCCGAGAACCTGCCACAGTTGGAACGGTACGATGAGACAGGCCAGCGCATGGAGGCCGTTCGCTTTCATCCTAGCCACCATGAAGCAGGGCGCGCCATCTATGGCTCGGGTGTGATGTCGGTGTTGGAAGAGGCGGGCAGTAATCTGCTGAGCCTGGCGCTCTTCTACCTGTCGGCGCAGAATGGCGAGGCAGGGCACAACTGCCCGCTGGCCTGTACGGCTGGCCTGATTAAGGTCTTGCAGGCGGAAGGGTCGGAGATGCTGAAAGAACGCTATTTGCCCGGCCTGCTCAATCCCGACTATGACGAGAATTACACCGGCGCCCAGTACCTGACCGAGGTGCAGGGTGGTTCCGACGTGGGAGCCAACGCCACGACGGCGACACCGCTGGACCCCGCGGCCGAAGGTAGCTGGCTGCTTAATGGCGAGAAGTGGTTTTGTTCCAACGTTAATGCTGAGCTGGCGCTGGTAATGGCCCGTGTGCCGGAGCAGGGCGAGGGGACGGCCGGTCTGGGCCTGTTCCTGATGCCGCGCCATCTGCAAGATGGGTCGCTGAACAACTTCTACATCCGCCAGCTCAAGGACAAGCTGGGCACGCGCTCCATGGCCACAGGCGAGCTGGAGTTGCGTGACGCGGTGGCCTATCAGGTGGGGACGACTGAGCAGGGCTTCCGCAACGCGATGATTTACGTCATCAACACCTCGCGCATCTTCAACGCCGTCGGTTGCAGCGCCAACGCCCGGCGCGCCTATATGACGGCGTGGACATACGCCCAACACCGCTTTGCGTTCGAACGGCCTATCCTGTATTTTCCTGCCGTGCAGGCCACGCTGACCCAGATGCGCACCGATGCCACGGCGATACTATCGGGCGCGATGCGCGTGGTGCGCACGTTGGACGAGATTGAGACGGGGCGCAAGCAGGATGCGGAGACCGGTTCGTTCCTGCGTATGGCGATCAACCTGAACAAGTTCCGCAGTGCGGTGCTGGCCCACGAGGTGATTCAGCAGGGTATTGAGGTGCTGGGGGGCAATGGCGCGGTGGAGGATTTCTCGATTTTGCCGCGATTATTGCGCGACAATGTGGTGTATGAGAATTGGGAAGGGACGCACAATGTGCTGCTGGCGCAGGTGCAACGTGATATGCGCCGCTACCAGGTGCACGAACCGTTCCTGGCTCAGATCCGGGCGATGCTGGAGCCGTCGCCGTTCAAGCGGCTGCGGCGCGAAGGGCTGGAACAATTGCAGCAGATGCAGGAGCAGATTGAGGCGTTGCTGGAGATGGATGAGTTGAGCGCCAGCATTCCCTTCCGCCCGTTACTGGAGCGGTTGACTGACCTCTATTACGTGGCCTGTATGGGCGTGGAAGCGGCCTGGGAGATATACGAGAAGCAGGACCGTAGCAAGCAGCGCATGGCGGAGTTTTTCTTCGACCGCCGCGTGATGGGGCGCACGGCGCTGGAGATTCCTAATTATGCGGACCAGGTCAGTCGCCTCTGCGCCGACCGCCGCCCGCGCCGAATTGAGCAGGTCGAGGATGAGGAGGATGAGTAGCTGTAGAATGCAATTCTACTCATGCTGAGCGTAGTCGAAGCATCTCCGCGGGGGCGCGGTGGTTGCCTAGCATGGGCGGTAGTAGCGTTCTCCGGCGCAGGCGCGGCAGAGCACTTTTCCTTCGCAGAGCAGCTCCCGCTCGTTGAGGATCTCCTCGCCACAATTGGCGCAAGTGGTGCGGGCGCCGGCCTTACTGACAATTTCAGAGAGCGGCTGGATCAGCTCCACGGGGGTAGCTACCAGCAGCTCATCGTCGGGTAGAAATTGGTACGCTTCCAGGTAGGCGTGCCAGCGGCTGCGGGCCTCAGGGACGTGCTCGCGGGCCAGGTCACGCGAGGTGTGGGCGGGTCGGATGCGCACTGAGTGGCCACTCCTGGTGTCGACCAGCGTGGCGGCCACTTTGCCGAAATCGACGATGCGTAAGGTGCGGCGGCCGACGGCGGTGTCGGTCGCGGCGGCGATGCCATCCACGCCACAGCCATCTGTCTCGGCGATGACCAGCAGACGCTTGCGCCGGTTGTGAAAACGGTGGGGGCCGTGCGCCAGACCCAACAGTCGCAACCCGTAAAGACCAATGCGCACGCCAAGCACCTGGCGCGGGCAGAGGTGGCGATGGCCCTGGGCCGATCTGGCCAGTAGCTCGGCGAGCAAATCAGGATCAGGCAGATTCGCGCTCATTTCGGCTGGGACAGATTCCATCTGGCATCCAACACGGGTCAATATTGCCCCCTTGTGACGGTATCACGTTCAACTGTAGCCTTTCCGCTGAAGTGGGTCAACTGCCATCGGATGCGTCGAAGAGAGGGATGCCGGGGATGGTGAAGAAGAAACGGCTGCCCTGCTCCAGGCCGCTCTCAACCCAGATGGAGCCGCCTTGCGCTTCGACAGCCAGCTTACAGAAGGCCAGCCCCAGGCCGGTGCCGCGCACCTGCCCGCCGCCGCTGTTTACTCGTGTGAAGCGATCAAAGATGCGTTGCCGGTTCTCTTCGGCAATGCCCGGTCCTGTGTCGCCGACCTCGCAACAGATGCCAGGCTCGTGCCCTGGCAGCGGGGCGCCTGGCCGCATGTGTACCCAGATGCGACCACCGGCCGGCGTGAACTTGAGCGCGTTGTCCAGCAAATTGAGCACGATGCGGCGGGATAACTCCTCGTCAGCCCACACCGCAGGCAGCTCTGGGTCGGCGTGGCAGGAGAGGGAGACCTGTCTTTGTTCTGCTAACGGGTTGAGGCGCTCAATCACCGACTCCACCAGGGGCGGCAGGCGCAGCGCTTCCATCTCCAGAATCAGTTGACCAACCTCCAGCCGCGTCATATCCATCAGGGAGTCGATCATGTTCAGCATCTCTTCGGCGCCAAAGCGGGCCTGGCGCAGGTGGCGTCTGGCCTTCTCGCCGGAGTCAAGGGTTGCTTCGGCCAGGTCTACACTAGTCATCAACGTGGTCACCGGATTGCGCAAATCGTGGACAATCATGCGCGTGACCGTCGTGCGCCATTCCAGCCGCTCCTGTTCCTCGGTGACGTCACGCAAGACGATGAGCCAGCCCAGCAACTGGCCGTCGTCGCCCACGACGGGCGCTTCCAGGCGCTGCAAAAAACGGCGTTGCGACTGATGCGCGGCCGGGTCAGAGCGGCGAACGGTGAAGAGCGTACTGCGGTTGGCGAACCGGTCATCCCTGGTCAGGGTCTCGGGCTGTTGCTGCAACAGGTGGAGTAACTCGTGAAGGGCGGCTGGCTCGTAGCCGAGTGCGGCGGCGTCCGTTTCGGGGCGCAGTGGTTGCTGTAGCAGTTGTTGGGCTTCGCCGTTCAGAAAGTGGGCAGCAGGGGGATTGAGCAGCGCCACGTGACCCTTGCGGTCCAGCATCAATACCCCTTCACTGGTGGAATTAAGCAGCGCCTGTAGCTGTTTGAGGCGTTCGGCGAGAGCCTGATCGGTCTGGTTATAGAGGCGCACGGTTTCCTGGTAGAGGCGGGCGTTTTCGATGGCCGCGCTGGTCTGCCCAGCGACGGCCAGCAGCACCTCGCGATTCCAGCGGCCGAATGGCTGATCCGGCTGCCGCCGCTGCAAAACCATAGCGCCGATCGTTTCCTCGCCTGTCGTCAGCGGCACGCCTAACCAGGCTGCGGGCTGTGGTTGTGGGGCGCCGAGGCCGTGGCGGGGAGCAAAATGGATGTTGTTTTCGTCTACTTGCAGGACCTGTCCACGTTGCAGCACCCAGGCCGTGAAGTCGTCGATAGTGGTACTGTTTTCCACTTCAGGCTCGGAACCGGCAAGGTGGATGATCTGGTAAGCGTCTGTGTGCTTCTGGCGCAAGGTAATGGTGAAGGTATCGGCATCTACCAGCGCGCTAACCTGCCGGTAGGTGCGTTGCAGAACGGTGGGCAGGTCGAGGGATTCGCGCAGGGAGGCGCCCACGCGGTTCAGCTCGGTAATCTGCTGCAGTTGGCGGTTGAGGGTGAAATGACGTTGCCAGGAGAGCCAACCGATGATGGCAAAGGCGCCAGCGCCGACGCTAAAGATGACCAACGCTGGAAGGCCAATGGTGCTGTGCGTGATGGCGCCAAAGAGGGCAAAAGGCTGGGTGAGTACCGAAATCATGAGCAGCAGGATGAGCGCATCAACCTGTCTGGCGGGAGCGGCATAAAGGCCAGTGATAATGAAGTTAAGTAAGAAGAAGAGGGCGGCATACACAGTTGAGAGCGCAATGAGCCGCGAGAGCATCTCACGCTCGGTGAGGAGAGTGACCGGGTTCAGCGGCGCTTGCCCCTCGACTTGCAGGTAGAGCAGGCCCGCCAGGAAGAGGATGGCGACGTGACCCGCTGCTCGCGCCAGGCGGAAGCGAAGAGAGCCAGTGGTGAGAGAGGATTGTTGCCAGAGCGGACGCCACAGCGGCCGGCTCAGCTCTGCCAGGAGAAAGCCTATGCTCAGCGCACTCAGGGCCAATGGCGGGCCTAAGACCAACAGGGCGGTGATGGTGACGATGGGCAAGATGGGGCTGATGATGCCTTTAACCAGTGGCACGCTGAAGTTCGTGGATATGACCACGAGCAGAGTCAATAGAACCAGTTGTGGCGCGGCGCGGCTTTGTGTGGCAAGCCAGATGGCGGTGAGAAATCCAAAGAAGAGCAATCCCCACTCCAGGAGTGAGCGCAGTAGCGGGGGGCGATGGGTTGTTTTGTCAGCGTCAGCGGCGAAGGCAGTAGTGAATTTCATCGACGGTTATTCTATCATCACAAAGCAGGAGGCTGTAGCTGCATATGAGCGAATCAACGGCCGGATGTCTACCTGCCGCCATTTCTG
>CAZRTM010000121.1:0-11110 GCA_964602995.1 uncultured Ardenticatenaceae bacterium | reverse complement strand
ATGACAAACGTGGTGCGCCCAACCATCAGCCGGTTCATGGCCTGACGAATGGCAGCCTCCGTCTCTGTATCCACTGACGAAGTGGCGTCATCCAGAATCAGAATGCGCGGATCTTTGAGCAGGGTGCGGGCAATGGCCACGCGCTGCTTCTGGCCACCGGAAAGCGTGACCCCCCTCTGACCCACCAGCGTCTGATACTGGTTAGGGAAAGAGAGAATCACGTCGTGGATGGCCGCAGCACGCGCCGCTTCGTAGACCTCCTCATCGCTGACCTCGCGGGCCAGGCCATAGGTGATATTCTCACGAATGGTGCGTGAGAAGAGGAACGGTTCTTGCTCCACAATGCCAATCTGGCTGCGCAGATAGGCGCGGGAGTAATCGCGGATGTCAACGCCGTCCAATGTCAGACAGCCGTCCGTATAATCGTAGAAGCGTGGTAGCAGGCTGACGAGCGAAGTCTTACCAGAACCGGTGTAACCCAGCAGGGCAATGACCTGTCCGGGCTGAACCTTGAAGGTAATGTCGTGCAGCACGGCAACGTCCTCTTCATAGGCAAAGCTGACGTTATCGAAGCAAATTTCGCCACGCACGTCGCCTTGCGGCTGGTAACTCCCATCGTGCAGCGGCTCACGCTCCTGGCGAATAAGCTCAGCCAGGCGGCCGAACGACACCAGACCCTGCGAAGCCTGGACGACCAGACGGCCCAGATTACGTATAGGCCAGATGATCCAGATGACGAGGCCGGCATAGGCCAGGTACGTACCGACAGTAATCGTGCCGTTAATGGCCATCAGTGCGCCTGCCACAAAGCCGCCTAACATCTGCGCGCCACAGATCAGGTCGGAAACGGGCCAAAAGGTAGCATGCATCAGCAGCAAACGCTTGCCGCGCACATACTTCTCCAGGTTCTCTACTTCGAACTTCTCGCGCTCAAAGTCCTGGCGCGCGAAAGCCTTCACAACGCGCACCGCGCTCAGGTTCTCCTGCAATGCCGTCGTCAGCCGCCCGTCCTGCTCCTGGAACGCCTCGTACGCTTCGGAGACGCGGCGAAAGAAGATGACGGAGGTGATGACGATCAGGGGCACCAGCACCACAGAAAGCAAGGCCAGCGGCACATTCAGTTGCAGTAGCGCAATGAAGTTGACAGCGAAGAGCAGCACGATACGGCCAACGCCAATCGCCTGGTCGTTAAAGAAGCGGCGCAGGGCATCGACGTCCGACGTGCTGCGCTGGATTAGCTCACCGGTGGGCGTGGTGTCGTGATAATCAAAGCTAAGGCGCTGAATGTGGTCGAAGAGGTAGTTACGCAGTCGCCGTGTGACCCCTTCCGCTGTCTGTGCTGCCAGCTTGCCACTGAGAAAAGTGAAGAGACCCTGGAACAGCGCCAGGCCGATGAAACCCAGCGCCACCAGTGGCAACAGACGCGCAGCATCCTCCTGCCCCAGAACGTCGTCAATCAGGTAACGAATGAGGAAGTAGAACGCGCTGCGACTGATCGCGGCCAGGCCAACGCTGACAGTTGCCGCCAGGTAGGGACCACGAAAACCACTCATCAGCCGCCAGAGGCCGGCCAGCCGGTTATCTGTTACAACGTTCTTCAGATCGTAATCGTATGCGGATTCAAAGGCTGCGTTACTCATTTCCACACCTCATCGCTGTCGCAAAAACTACCCTGACATACAGCGTTCAGTCCAGCACGAGCAGCGTTTAGGCGACACAAGGGGCGACTCATAAGAGTCGCCCCGATGAATACCCGAATCACCCATTATACTACATTTGCTACATTTTGGTGACATTTTGGTGATCGGTAGTGAAATTTTTAAGGAAAAAACAAAAGACCGTTTCCCTCTTCCGGCTAAGGAGCCAGTGTAGGTACAGGCGTGGGTAGGATTTCATCTACCCGGTTGAACATGATCTCACCATACACTTCCATGTCGAGGGTCAACGTGTCATCGGTACAGACGTAAGTGCCCAGCCCACTTGATGAAGTGGTATCGGGCAGGTCAGTCGCTACCGTCGATGTATGCCCAAAGACGGTGACATTGGCTGTCTGTTGGTTCAACTCCACAGACATAGGGAAGCCACCTATGGTCGTCGTGGAGCGAGTGGTAGTTTCTACCACATCGCGGAAGGTGAAAGCCTCGCCATCGGCCGAGTATGCACCGCCTCCCGCGCTGTCGACGGTATAGACTATGGGCGGCCCTTCAGCGCTGGTCATCGTCAACTGGAATGCGTCACGCCGGGTTGCCATCCTACCATCCTCCATGAACTGAACCAGATCGCGACCACCTGTTGCTTGTATAGAGTAAGAAATATCGGTCGGCGCACCAGACATAGCAAGAACGCGGGTGATGAATTCGTTGAAGCTCTGGTGATCGACTTCCCAGGTACCCAGCACACAGGGGTCGCACTCCGCCTCCTCCACTGTGTTGACATCGATTTTGAACGTGTAATTATTATCTACCGTGGTGACTACCAGGGCATAGATGCTGTGATCGCCGCAGGAAGAGCGCACCTCAGGCGGAACACCGCTCCACGCTGATTTGTCGCGCCGGAGGAGGTTGTCAACCATCGAATGGCGTCCACCTTCTCCTGGTATGCCTTCCTGTAAGAACCGTTTTTCTTTCTCATAGGAAACGCCAAAGCGAGCTACCACAAAGGGACGCACTTCGAACTCTTTCACTTCTTCATCGCCCACCGGTTCTATGCGTGTAGCTCCAGGGTGAGCAATAACGATGACGCCGCCTCCCGTATCCGGGATCCCCTCACTCATGAAGGAAACGGCGAAATCCATGAACATCCCGGCCATATCCCCCTGATTAGCCAGAACCCGCGCCTGCGCACCTGTGTCTCCGGCCGCCGACACCGTCTCCAGCAGCGCAATCAGGGCCGCGTCACCGATCTCATTGGCCAGATACTGGAAGAAGATGAAGTTCTGATAACTCATCTCCATCAGCGATTGTGTGCGCGAGTCATAATCGAAATTACCGAGGGCACGGTGTTCCAAATTCACCGTCGGATAGACGACATTGCTGAAATATTCCGCGCTGCCTTCCATCCACCATTTGTGTTCTTTATAGGGGTAGGTTGTGAAGTTCCAGTCCTGAACGCAATGGAACACCTCATGAGCAATTATCTGTTTGAAGCTGTCATCGCCGCGATCGTTTGCAGAAGGAAACAAGGTAATAGGGCAGGCTTCACCTGGGGGGAAATAGGCCTGGTGGGCCCACCGATTATCGTCGCCATAGGGACGCAAACTGAAGACGACATTGACGTCTTCGGTTATAGCTAATTCATAAAATACTCCGGCGCTCTCGGTCAGACCTGCCATCGCCGTATCGACAAGAGCCAGTTTGCCTCCATCGCTCATCCAGCTCCTGGGGTAGTAGACGCGGTACTGGAACCCGTTTAGTTCAGTCTCACGATAGACGAAACAGGGGAACCCCTCGACGTCGTCTGTGGGGAAACCGGAGGCGACCAGATCCTCGCATGGATCATCCTGAGCCTGAAGCCGGCTCAACCGTTGCCACCTTCTACTCTCGGTGTCCGTATTCTGGAGTTCACTTTCCGGCACGCTGTAGAGGTCCAGCGCTTCCTGGCTGGGCGTCAGGCTGTTGAGCAGGCGCTCAATCTCGGCTGCCTCCTCAGCGCTGGTATCCGGATCCTGGGCCACGTCGTGGGCATGCCGGATCAGGTCCGTCGCGCTCTCGCTGACCACAGTGTCTATCCCTGCCTGCTCAGAATCCAGCTCTCCGGCCAACATTTTGAGCAGCAGGATGATGCCTTCTGTCTCAGTCCATTCGCCGGCTTCCACCTGCCTTTGCAGCAGCTCCAGATAGCCAACAGGTGGTAATGGCTCCATGGTCGTTTCACTGCCGTCAAGGTGGGCCACGGTCACCATCTCCGGTGTGACCACCGGCTCAGGCGTCGCGGACGGTGTGGCGGTTGGGGCGTCACTGGCGGCAATAGGCGTCGCGGCCGTCGGGGTGTCTGCGCTGCTTGCCTCATCCACCGCCGGGGTTTTGGTCGCAGACGCCGGGCTTTCGCTGGCGGTGGTCGCCGTGGGGTCAGCCGGGGTACCTGAACCGCAGGCAACCAGCACTACTAAAAGCAAAAGTATAAACAGAATAGTTGGGATGGGGATACGTTGTAAACTCAATGTAGCTCCTATGTTTGACCTCTGTTAAGGGGCTTTCTTTCAGTTAAATCTCAGCGGTGGAATCGAGGGCTGCTGACGTGCCACAATAGCAGCCGTTATTCACACCGGCAGGTGGGTGGGCCATGTCCGGAAGACCAGCCCGAGCTATTAATTTTTATTACTCCCTGGAGAACAAACGCCAGTAACGAACGATCAGAATCAGACCCAGCCGCGCAGTCGTACTGCTTCGGCCACGCGCTCAACAGAGATGAGGTAAGCGGCCTGACGGTTATTGATCTGGCGCTTACGGGCCAGCTCATGCACCATCTTGAAAGCGTGGGTCATCTTTTCGTCCAGGCGTTGGTGTACTTCCTCTTCTGTCCAGTAGAACTGGTAGGCATTCTGCACCATCTCAAAGTAGGAGACGGTGACGCCGCCAGCATTGCACAGAAAGTCAGGAATGACGTAGACGCCATTCGCAGAGAGGATCTCATCGGCCTCTGGGGTCGTGGGGCCGTTAGCCAACTCGGCTACAATGCGCGCCTTGATATTAGGGGCATTGCTGGCAGTGATAGCGTTCTCCAACGCGGCCGGGAAGAGGACTGTTACATCCAGCTCCAGCAGCCTGTCAGGATCGATGCTCTGCGCATCGGGGAAGCCGACGACCGTACCCGTGTTGCGCTTATGCCGGCGCAATGCAACAGGATCGAGGCCATCTTCGTTCATAATCGCGCCACTCGAGTCACTAGCGGCGATTATCTTCATGCCCAGCAGTTCCACACTCAGGGTGTGGGTAAACTGCCCCGCATTGCCATAGCCCTGGATGGCAGCGGTTGCACCCTTTAGCTCAATGCCCAGCTCACGGGCGGCCTCGCGCACGGTGATCAGCCCGCCGCGAGCGGTGGCATCTTCACGCCCGGCCGAACCGCCCAGGGGTAGCGGCTTGCCGGTGATGATGCCCGGTTCATGATGGCCTACAAGCGTCTCGTACTCATCCATCATCCAGGCCATAATGCGCGAATTAGTGTAGACATCGGGTGCTGGGACATCTCTATTCAGGCCCACGGAATGCGCAATCTGGCGTATATAGCCCCGGCTGAGCCGTTCCAGCTCGCTCTGCGAAAGCTCGCGCGGATCGCAGATCACGCCGCCCTTTCCGCCGCCGAGGGGAAGATCCATGATTGCCGTCTTCCAGGTCATCCACGCCGCCAGCGCGCGAATCGTATCGACCGTTTCGGCGGTATGAAAACGGATTCCGCCCTTGGCCGGGCCGCGGGCATCGTTGTACTGCACGCGGAAGCCGCGAAAGATGCGCGTTGTCTCGTCATCCATGCGCACGGGAATGGTGAAGTGGAATTCACGAAGCGGCTCACGTAGGAAGGCGTGGATAGCCGGATCGAGCTGTAAGGTCCTGGCCGCCTGATCCAACTGAGTCTGAGCAATACGGAATGGGTTTAACTCTTCGGAACCGTTGCTGTGAATGCCGCCTGTTGGTTGAAGCGTTTTCTCTGCTGATATAGCTTCTTCTGCTAACGCAGCCTGTGCTTGCTCTGACTGTGAGGATGACATAACTCTTCCTTCTTCTGTACTGCTACCTGAATAGGATTACGCGCCGTGAGCGGAGCGCGAACTTCTTATTATATGTGACTCTGACTATCGTGCATCTACTTTTGGCGCCTGGCGCCCCTGTCCTAAAGGACTGTTCAGGTCAGCAGAACGTCTTAGATACATCTCCGCCTTAAGTAGGGGAGTTTTTCCAACTGTCGCCTGATCCGCAACTTTGACCCATGATGTATCGTAGAGAGTACTGAAAGTAGTAAAGTAAAAAGGATGTACCCATGAAAACAATTGCCAGCATCATACTGATTCTACTAATCTCCGCACTGGCCTGGATGTCCATGGGTTGGGTAGCTATTCTTGTATTGCCTGTGGCTGCGCTGGGCGCGCTGATGGCCCTTGCCCCAGTCGTGGTGGAATGGGCAGAGTGTGAAGCACAGACGGACGCTAATGATTCAGTACAGAATGAGCCGGCGGCGCTGAGAACTCGTGCAGCCTGTGCTTAAGGATCAACTCCCATCATCCGGTGCGGGACTATAACCAATTATCTGGAGTGAGTGGTTTTCTGCAAACCAGAGCCACTCACTCCTGCGTTGCCACTAATTCCAGCAGATTGAAGGCGATTTCAAAAGCGATATCAGGATGATCGCGATTGGCCAGAACCGTGATGATAAGCGGACGGTCTGCGACATCTGCCACATGCAGGGCAGCAGCGGAGTAACCCGGCCCCCCTCCCCCATGGCCGGCTATCAGCCCATACGGTGATTCGGGATCGAGCATAAGACCAAGCCCATAGGACGGCTGCTTGAAGTGCGGGTGTTTGTGCGGCACGGGGACCGGCTCGCACATCAGCCCTAACGTGGCCAGTGAGATAAGGCGGCCACCAAACAGGGCCTGGAAAAAACGGGCCAGCTCGGTCGCCGTGGAAACGACAACACCGTGCGAGACCCAGCCAGGATGGTAGCGCGCTCGTATGTCCTGAGGGATGTCGTTGTCGCCGAGGAAGGTCGTGTATCCCGGCGTGAGATGGTGGGCGTCTTCCAGAGATTGGGCCACGAAGGTTGATTTGAGGGCGAGAGGAGTGAACAGTTGGCGCCGCAGAGTAGCTGCCAGAGAGCTATCTGACATTTCCTCCAGCAACATTACAAGCATCAGATAACCGATATTGGAGTAAGACCAGCCCTGTCCTGGCGCGAAGAGCAGCTTCTCCTGCAGCGTGCGTTCCAGGAATCGGGACGACGTCCAGGGATCGTGCGGGTGCGCTCGGAGCGCGTCGTTGTAAGTAGAAAGCCCACCGTAATCAGGCAGACCGCTGCTGTGGTTGAGCAGTTGGCGCAGGGTGAGCGGCATACTGAGGGGCAGCCCTTCCACATAGGTCTGGATGGCAATATCCAGGCCCAATCTACCACTTTCCACCAACTGCAGAACAGCGGCGGCGATCATCGTCTTGGTGACGCTATAGATATAGAACTGGGCGTCGGGCCATAATTCTTGCGTGCGGGCGATGTTGCGATAACCGACGCCTTCCTCAAAGAGCATCTCCTCGCCGTGCAGCAGCGCAATGGACGCTCCCGGCGTATCGGCGGCCGAGAGCAACTTGCGCACAGAGTCCGCGATTTTCGAGGAAAGGGTCTGGTCGCTCATGGATTTAGTACCTCCAACTATATTCACACAATATTGGCTGCAAAATCCTCGGCAAAATGTTCAGGAATGCGCATGGGGCGGCCGCTTTCCAGATTGACCCAGACCCATAATGCCCGGGCGCGGGTCAGAAGCTCGCCATCAGAAACGCGGTGGATGGTGTAGTGGCGGACGGCGCTGGTGCGACGCACGTCAGAAATCCAGGTGCTGACCTCTAATTCATCGCCCAGAAAAGCCTGCTGCAGATATTGGATACGGTAACCGCGGGCCACAATAGCGAAGCCGCCTTCCTCCAACATGCGCTCCATTGGCCAACCGCGAGAAGCGGCATCGCGCACCGCACAGTCCTCGAGGTAGCTCAGATATTCGGCATTGTTGACGTGCCGTGCAGGATCTATCTCCGACCACTGCACATGGCGTCGCTGGCTGAATTTACCCGGTGGAGGATCAGGTGGCTCAGGAAAACGCTCGCGCGGGCTGGAGTCAGCCGGTTTGCCGTCGGGCCAGAAGGCTTTGACCATTTCCTGCGGAACAGTCACTGGGCGCTGAGTTTCGGTATCAGTGTAGACCCAATCGGAGTAGGCGCGAGCTACAACATCAGAGGTGCCAGCACGGCGCAGTTCATAAGCACGGCGCGATTGCACGCGCCGGAAATCCTCGACCCAGGTGCGAATTTCCACGCTGTCACCGTAGCGCAGCGGTAAGAGGTACTCGATATTCGTCTCGCGCACCAGCCAGGCGCGCCCCATCTGGGCATAGCTGGGTACGCTATAACCCACAGCGGCCGACGCAGCAAACGCCGATTCCTGCATATATCGCAGATAATTAACGTGGTTGGCGTGCCCGTAGAGGTCGCATTCATCATAACGAATGGGCAAGGTGAGAGTGTGAATAAGTGTCATAGAAGCTGCTGAGGTTCTTGCGATTCAATCCAACGCGGTTCGCGTACCCACCAGCGCATCAGTATCACGGCCAGCAGGCTCGCAGCAGCGCTGAGTATAAAGAGCAGACTGTAGCTCATTGCGGCGAGTCCGGCGCCGATCAGCGGCGCCACAGTGGCGGCCAGACCCACACCCGTGTTAGCCAGCCCTGCATAGGTCGGCCGCCGGTCTGCGCTAGAGAACTCCAGAACGACGAGTATACCGGAGACGATGATCGATCCCAGAAATAGGCCCAGGAAGAAAAAGACGAGATAGTACAAGAAAGGCGCGGGGGACAGCCAGGCCAATACAAAGGCAAAGAGGCAGAACAAGCCACCCAGCTCCAGCGATAGTTTGTGCCCATAGCGATCGGCCAGGATACCAAACAAGAGATTGCCGGTCGTCTGGCCCAGAAGCATGGCCGCTGTGAAGCCGCCGACCACACCGTCGGCAACGTCCCAACGGCGCACGGCAGCAACCGTGATGAAGCCCTGGCCCATGCCAGTGAGAGCCAGCAGCAGGCGAGCGACAAGGAAGCGGCGGAAATTACGATCTTGTCTCAAAATGTCGCGCAACCCGGCCCAAAACTGGCGCGTGCTCTGGCGCACATTGGTGACCGGTTGCACCGGCTCACGCGTGAGAGCCAGGAAGACCCAGCTCAGGGTAATACCCAGCGCGGCAATCAAAAACGTGTAGACGAAATTTCGCGGGAAAGGATATGTTGCCAGCAACCAGGCGCTGAGACCTGCTCCGGCCGTACCCATGCCGGTGCCAATGAAGGTAGCTAATCCCATAAATCGACCGCGGCTCTCGACAGGAAAACAACGGGCGATGAGATCCTGCCAGGCGGTGGCGATGACACCGGAGCCTACCGTGTGCCAGGCATAGCCAAATAAGAAAAGCACGAGCGCCAGGCTGGTGTTGCTGGCAGCGATGGAGGCAGCCAGCACCAGCAAGAACATGGGCAGGCGCTCCAGGAAAAAGCCAAGGTTAATGACGACCGGTTTCTTACGCGCCAGGCGTTCGACAGCGTTGGCGGTGAAGAGCTGTGGCAGGAACCAGCCGGCCTGGGTAATGACGGCCAGAATGCCCACGGGTAGCGGATCATCGCTGAGCTTGGTGACGAAAAGCGGGCCGATGGTGCTGCCAGAGGCGAAGCTGATCCCGAACCAGAAGCTGGCGCCGTCAAGGAGGTTGACGGTGAAATTCCAGCGGTAGTTGCGCCTCACAAATTCTTGTGCGTCTTTGTCGCTGACGGCCGGAACAGGGCGGTCGAGCTGTAACAGGCGGCGGTATATGCTACGGTGCCAGGGAGTGCGTATGGTCATAGTTAGCGGAGCGGTCCCGATTGGTGCTGCTGGGACGTCAGTGTGGGCGCGGCGTCGGATACTCGCAACGGCCGGGAGAAGGTGTGCAGGTGGAAGATGAACCACAGCACAGAAACGACGGCGCCAACAACGGCCATGCTCAGGGTAACCTGCCGTATGGAAAAGTCAAGGGTATCCTGCGCGTAGCCGGCCCAGTAGATGGAGACCGATTGGGTGAATGTCAATAAGGCAAATTCAGAAGCGAAGACCCGGCCGCGGAAGCGATCGGGAACAACCATCTGTAATAGCGCGGCGGAGAAGACCCATACGGTGCCGGAACCGATGGTGCGAATGAAAGTTGCCAGCCCGAACCAGGCCAGCGTGGGCGCCAGGCCGAGCCCCAAAATGCCCACTGTCAGGAAAATGAAGCCAATGGAGATGGCCCAGCGCAGGCGTCCGTGGGCATCTCCCAGCCATTCTCGCAGCAGGAGCGGACCCAGCCCGGTGCCGAGGCCACTGACGGCGTAGATGATGCCCAGTGTCGTAGATCCACCGCTGCTCAGAGGGAAGATATCTTCGGCAAAGTTGATCTCAAGAACGTTAATGGCGCCCCAGATCAGGGAACCGCCAGCCTTGACCAGGGCAATGACCATGATAATCGGCTCACCACGCAAATAACGCAGGCCATCAACAAAGTCGAACCGGCGTCGCAGGGCCGGTTCCGCGCTTTCAACCACACGGGGCCGGGCCGGCAATACGATGCGGCTGGCAAACCAGGCGGCGACGAGGAAGGTGACGGCATCGAAAATGAAGGCAGTTGTGATGCCAAAAAGGCCGGCGATGAGGCCACCGAGCAATGAGCCGATAGCCAGCATCGTGCTCCAGGTGAAGCTATCGAGGGCGTTGGCGGGAACCAGCTCCTCAGGCTTGACGATGTTGGCCAGGATGGCCGTGCGCGCCGGCGTGAAGATGGAGCTGAGGGCAAATTGGGAGATGGTCAGTACGTAAAAGAGCCAGACGTGTGACGGATCGCGAATGAGCAAAAAGCCGAGCACAACCAGCGCCCGGAGCAGGTCGGTGGCAACGATGATGTGCCGGCGGTCGAAGCGATCGGCGAGTACACCGGCGAAGGGGCTGAAGAAGAAGAGAGGCAGAAAGCGGGCCAGAAACAGATAACTGATCGCCGTGCCTGTGGTGGTCAGATCGGCAATGAGGCTGGCGGAGGCAATGAGGTTAAACCAGTCGCCTAACTGGCTTGCTACATAGGCCAGCCACAGGTTGCGATAGTTGGGGTTCTCTCGTAGGAGAGTAAGATACTCGTTCATCCAGTTCAGTAGTGCCGTTTCAACGTGAGTGTAGTCGAAACAAAAACGCCCTCTACTATGAGCACTGCGTGTAGTTCAGCCAGCTTGCAATCAGCATGCAAAGAAGGCAGTTTACTGCAGCCATAGTAGGGCGGCAAGTCACCAAGTATGAACTTTCTGGTTATTAATTGAGGGGGAAAGAAAAAGGCGGTTTACCTGGCAGAGACCTACTCTCCCAGGGGC
>CAZRTM010000120.1:8997-11257 GCA_964602995.1 uncultured Ardenticatenaceae bacterium | reverse complement strand
CGCGTCTATCAGGGCATCCGGCCCATATTCAATGATGAGGAATGATCAGGGGTGATGCCGCCATCAGGCGGCAGAAGGGTGTCCCACGAACCTTTTAGCATTGCCCCCCCCGAGCAGATGGTTGCTGCCACGCTCGCCTCGCTCCACATTCCGCCTAAAAACGCAAACGTCATCGCCGCCAACGGGCAACTGGCGGCTGGCCCCACTCCTGTTAGTATCGCGTCAATAGTCGAGTAGAACGGTTGACGACTCAGGGTGATACGTCTAGAATTACGGGAACGAACAGCCCCCGTAGCTCAGTGGACAGAGCGGCGGCCTTCTAAGCCGATGGTCGGGAGTTCGAATCTCTCCGGGGGCATCAAACCTCGCCAATTGCCCGGCTACTGAACCGGGTACTTTGTTGTAGCCACTACGCTGTAAACTTTTCAACAGAACAGTTGCAACAGGGATGGCGCACGGCTATAATCGCATCCGCTTGGGCCATTAGCTCAGTCTGGCAGAGCAGGTGACTTTTAATCACTTGGTCGGGGGTTCGAATCCCTCATGGCCCACTCGAGAAGAAACCTCCGAAACAGGTAATGTCGGAGGTTTTTTTATTAGATGTTGCTTATGACCCCCAGCCCCTCAGGCCAAAGGAAGAATAACACGGCAGCGGGTGCCGCCGCCGGGGAGTGGTTCGATGAGGAGGGAGCCGCCAAAGAGCCGTAGTTGCTCGCGCACATTGCTCAATCCGGAGCCGGCAGCGCTGGGATCAGATGTTGTTTGTGCAGCAGCCTCTGGGTCGAAGCCATTGCCCCGGTCAATAACGTCTATGCGCAAGTTGCCGTCTACTACCTCTCCCCGAAGCTCCGCCTCACGCACGCCGGCGTGTTTTACCACATTGAACAACAGCTCGCGCAGCACCTGGACCAGCATCTGGCGCTTGAGCTTATCTGGAATTCTAATCTCCCCATCCAGGTCGCTTTCTATCTGCAAACCATAACGCTGTTGCTTTATCACCACCAGCCAGTCAAAGAGATCCTGGAGGTTATCGCCCTCCAGGACTGAGTCATTCAGCTCAAAGCTGAGGCTGCGCGTCACGGCGATCGCCGACAGCGCGCGCCGTTCCAGTTCCTGGATCTGTTCGCGCCATTCAGGATCGACCTCATCAGCCAGCATCTTCAGATCGAGCCGCAGGCTATACAGCAGTTGTTGCACGTCATCATGCAACAACTGGGCCACACGCCGCCGCTCGCGTTGCTCGGCCTGGCCCAGAGCAGAAGCCAGCTCCCGTACCTGCGCTTCGGCGGCCACTCGTTCCGTAATATCGACGAGCGCTGTTAGAATATAAGCTTCGTCGGCGACCTGCACATAAGATAGAGAACAAAGCGCATGGCGGGCACCCGATGGCAGGTCAAATTGTTCCTCGCGACTGGCTCGACCCCGCTCTTGAACCAGCACGAGGAAACGTTGCCGCTCTTCCGCATTGGGCCACAATCCTAGCTCCAGACCCGTACGCCCTACCACTTCCTCTTGCTTCCAGCCGAAATAATCGAGTAAGGCGTTATTAACGTACAATATTCGACCGTCGTCGAAGCGCGCAACGTAGATAGGAATGGGGCTGGCGAGAAACAGCGTGTAGAAGCGGTCAATCGTGTTCTTTTGCTGATGATTGACCTGTTGCAGAGTCACCAATTGTCGCTGCAATTCAGTCTCACTCTCGCGTTGCTCTTCCTTCTCGCTCTTTGCCTGTGATCGCTCTTCTTTTGAGGTCATATCTATTGTCGCAAACAGCAAAAAGTCCCCCGATGATATCGTCGTCGTTATCGTGGCTGACACAGAAAGCGCTTTTCACCCACGACTGGCTCTCAAGATTCACATAGGATGATTGGCGCCTGGATAAAAGGCTAACACCGTCTCGTGTACTGCACGCGGAAATTATAACGCAACGTGGGCGGCAAACCACGTATTCTGGCACTGAAACAAAAAGCAAAAGAGGGAAAGAATGGAACGGCGGATGCGCATCACCAGGAGGGATTTACAAAAAGCCCCGCCGGTTTCCCGGCGGGACGCTTGTAGCGCTCCCGTATCCTGAAGCTTTGACTCACCCAACCTCAGAGGCGCTTCGTTCGTTGCCCACTGCATACGCACCCTCAAGGCGATGCTGAATTAACTATACAGCGGGACAAGCGCGAGAACCTGAATCTACCGTACTGAATGAACTAGTACGATCTTCGTATATCTCTTGTAGAAATGGTCTATCAGGCATCAGGCAAACGTC
>CAZRTM010000120.1:7233-8897 GCA_964602995.1 uncultured Ardenticatenaceae bacterium | reverse complement strand
GCCTGGAACGAGTCAATGTTACGAAACCGTGAATCCCACATGCATCTGGTTCAGCAGACCGCTATACTCAGCAGGAATGCGTGAGACGATCCTGATTGTGACTCTTATCGTTCTACTTTTCCTCTTCAGCGGGTTAGCCGGCATCATCATTGGCGCCACGTTAAGCCCAATGATCGTTCTGGGCGGGGCCGGGCTACTGGCGACCTTGCTCATCATTATCATCGTTGTGGCGCTGTGGCGGCAGCAACGCGCAGAACGCAAGGAATGAATTTCCCCGCTACTTTGACCACCTCAGACGTTCAATGATTGCCGACGGCAGTGGTAGCTCCTTCAATTTAGGGCTGAGATAAGGCTTTTTGGCCATAACGGCGCGGATCGCCTCAACAAGGTCATGCGCCGATTCCTGTTTCAGCACATAACCCATTGCGCCCGTATACAACGCCTGCTGCACCACGTTTAACTCGCTGTACATAGACAGGAAAACCACCTTCGTCTGCGGCCTGAGCGCTCTGATCTTTTTTGCTGCTTCCAACCCATTAAGCTTGGGCATCAGCACATCCATGACGACGACCTCTGGGCGCAGTTGTTTTGTGAGAGAAATGGCCTCCTGCCCATTCTCCGCCTCTCCCACCACTTCCATTCCCGTCGTGGTCTGCAAAAGAGCACGAATGGCTCTTCGCACCGGGGTGTGGTCATCCGCTATCAAGATGCGAATCATAGTCGATCAAGGTATCTTATTACCGGAGTCCGCCGCGAGCATGGTTGTGCTGCAATCACACGGTCTCCGGTGTTGAAAAGTTTACCGATTTAGGATTGAGATATCCTTCACTTCACAGTATAGGTCTATTTGCACTATCTCACATAGAGGGTTACCCCCATTTACCGCTAGAAAGCACCTACCTCTGGCTCAAGAGGGTTGTAAAAGCGGACATGCTAAAGCAATAAAGGCAACTATTCATGAAACGTAACGTCTATCTCGAAGATATTCCCCTTGACGAAGCACAGGCCGAACTGCGACGCGCATTGCAGGAAAGCGGGCTGTGGCAGCCGCTCCCCGCGGAAACGGTTGCGCTGACCGAAGCCACCGGCCGCGTCACAGCCGCCGCCGTCTGGGCGCGCCTCTCATCGCCACACTACCACGCCAGCGCTATGGACGGGTACGCCATCCGCGCCCAGGATACCGTTGGCGCCACCGAAACCAACCCCGTGCGCTTCAACCTGACGCCGCCGGGGAGCGAACCGGCCGTCCCACGCCCGGCTCAGGCCGTCAACACAGGCCATCCCCTTCCCTCCTGGGCTAACACCGTGGTGATGATCGAGCACACACAACCGCTGCGAGAAGGGGACCAGGTGGTGGGCATTGAAATCAGAGCCTCGCTTCCGCCCTGGCATCACGTGCGGCCGATGGGCGAGGATATGGTAGCCACCGAGCTGGTGCTGCCGACCAACCACAGGCTGCGCCCCGTGGACCTGGGCGCGCTGGCCGGGTCTGGCCACAGTGAAGTGGCCGTTTACCGTCGCCCCCGGGTAGCCATCATCCCCACGGGGTCGGAACTGGTTCCAGTGGAAGAGGCCGCCAGCACCCCCCTTCGACCGGGCCAAATCATCGAATACAACAGCATTGTGCTGGCAGCCCAGGTTGAAGCGTGGGGCGCCGCGCCCAC
>CAZRTM010000120.1:0-7133 GCA_964602995.1 uncultured Ardenticatenaceae bacterium | reverse complement strand
CCCATCATCGGTGTTCCCGGTTACCCAGTGAGCGCGGCGCTGACGGCTGAAATCTTCATCGAGCCGCTGCTGGCGCGTTGGCAAGGCCGCCGCCCCTACCAGCCACCGACGATAGAAGCGACGGTTACGCGCAAAATCAACTCCCACACCGGCGACGATGACTACGTCCGCGTCGCCGTGGGGCGCGTGGGCCAGCGTATCATGGCCACACCGCTCAGCCGCGGCGCGGGGGTGATCTCCTCCCTGGTGCGCGCCGACGGCATCGTGCGCATCCCGCGCTTCAGCGAAGGCCTCGACGCCGGTACAAACGTTACTGTGCATCTCTACCGCACACCGGCCGACATCGAGCGCACCATCGTCGTCATCGGCAGCCACGACCTGACGCTTGACCTCCTGGCGCAATTCCTGGCAGCGGGCGGCGAAGGCTGGCGCATGACCTCGGCAAACGTCGGCAGCCTGGGCGGTCTGGTCGCCCTGCGCCGCGGCGAGGCGCACGTGGCTGGTTCTCATCTGCTGGATCCTGAAACTGGAGAGTACAACGTCAGTTACATAGGGCGCTATCTGCCCGCTCAGGAAATAGTTCTACTGGCGCTGGTGGGCCGCGAGCAGGGCTGGATTGTGCCGCCTGGCAACCCCAAGAAGCTGCAAAGCTGGCGCGACGTGGGACGCGACGACATAACGATTGTGAACCGCCAGCGCGGGGCCGGCACCCGGGTGCTTCTCGATTACGAGATGAAACAGGCAGGCGTGGACCCTTCTGCGGTCAACGGCTACGAGCGCGAAGAGTATACGCACCTGGCGGTCGCCGCCGCCGTGGCCTCCGGCACAGCCGACGCCGGGCCGGGTATTCTGGCTGCCGCACGAGCGCTCGATCTAGACTTCGTGCCCCTGGCACACGAACGATACGAGCTGGTCATTCCCCGCGCGCACTACGACAGCCCGCTGCTCAAACCTCTGCGCGAGCTATTGTTGGATGCCAGCTTCCGCAAAGCAGTTGCCAGCCTCCCAGGATATGACGTCTCGATCATGGGTGAGGAAAGGGTTGTGCAGACAAAGGCAGACATAGGCGCCGGCTAAGGTCTGAGGCGCTCAGACAAAGCGTATTCCATTGGCGATAGAAAATGGTTGGCTCCCCTCCGGGCTACGCTAACCGCGCATGCTCCAACCCAGAGGTGTACAGCTCCGCGGAGGAAAACGCCCAGAGGTAGTAAAAGATGCGCAGTCCGGCGTCCCGGACATAGCAAGCACGTTTAACGGTGAACGCTACCATAGCAAAAGTATACAAAGCGCACAATGCCGCTGTAGACAGGATTGCGCTTCCAGTTATGGCAACCTCGGGCTGTCGTAAAAGGGGGTTTGTGCTTTTTAGAACAGGTTTCTAAGAATAGGCTTTTCAGAAGAGGCACTCACGGCCACGGATTGCGCTGGACGCCATACCCTGCTCGCACGGCCCAGACAATGGCTTCGCCTCGCGTCTGCACTTCTAGCTTGCGATAGATGTTCTTCAGGTGAAAACGAATGGTGCGTTCGGTCACGTCCAGCTCAGAGGCAATCATATCGTTGCTGGCCCCATGCGCCAACCAGTGCAGCACATCCCGCTCCCGTTTCGTAAATTCTGGCGTGAGGCGAGCGGCGCGCGCCAGCTTCTGCACAACGATCTGGCTAAACCACGTGCCGCCCAGGGCCACCGTCCTTATCGCCTGTAGAAGGATGTCAATGGTCTCGTTCTTTAACACATAACCATTGACGCCCGCCCGCAGCAGCGCCCGTACCGGCACATAGTCGTCGTGAGCGCTCAGAATCAGCACCTTCAATCCGGGATACTGTTCATTTAGCTCTGACAACGTTTCTAACGGTGGGGGACCGGGCATATTCAGATCGAGCAGGAGCACATCAGGCATCAGCGCCTGGACCATCCTCCGGCATTCGTGCCCATCGCTGGCAGCGCCAATCAACTCCAATGTGTCGTCTCTGCCTAATGCGCACCGCACCCCTTCCCGGATAAGGGGATGATCATCTGCGATCAGGATCCGGACCATTTCCTCCATGTCTTATCACCTCTGTAACAATGGTATCCGGGCTGCTCATATCCCCCCGCCCGGTTGCAGTCAGTATGGCGGGTAACGCCAGCGTCTCTATCTGCTCCTACATGCCCATTCACTCAGTAACAAACGCGCCTGGCCCAATGAAACTCAGAGAACGACACCGTGCAGACCATCCGCGCTGGCCTCTTCCAGACGAACCGGCGTGACGCTATTAAAAAGGTCGGCCGGACCGTAACCCTGCACACGGATATAGTTATCAGTATAACCGATCCAGCGCAAACCGCGATTGTCGGCCCCCACCGCCGTCTCCCACAGCACCTCACGCGTCTGGCCCTCAAAGGAGCGGTGGAACTCCAGGCTCAGCGATTCGCCCAGTGTGATCATGCGCCGCGTGCGCTCTTTGCGCAACGGTTTAGGAAGCTGGCCCGCCATTTTGGCCGCAGCCGTTCCCGGTCGTGGGCTATAGGTAAAGACATGCAGCCGCGAAAAGGCCATCTCTTCCACGAACTCCAGCGAATCCTGGAAATCAACTTCACTCTCGCCGGGAAAGCCGCAAATCATATCCGTGCTCAGGTTCACATCAGGAATGGCGCTGCGCGCGGCCTCAACCAGCTCACGGAAGGAGTCGCGCCGCGTGCGCCGCGCCATCAGGCGCAAAATCCGGTCACTCCCCGATTGCAACGGCAAATGCAGGTGGGGCAACAGCCGGCGGTCCTGCCACAGCTCGAAGAAATCGCCGTCGATATCCCAGGGTTCCAGCGACGAGAGGCGCAGGCGCGGAATATCGGTGTAGTGCAATATCGCTGCGACCAGGTCACGCAGCCCTCCGGCCCCATCCAGGTCATGCCCATAGCTGCCAAGATGCACGCCTGTCAGCACCGCTTCCTGGTAACCGGCGTTGCTCAGCGCCTGAATCTCACGCACCACGTCGCCCAGGTGCCTGCTGCGCCCCGGGCCGCGAGCCACCGTCGTAATACAAAAGGTGCAGCGATTGTCGCAGCCGTCCTGCACTTTCACGAAAGCGCGGGTGTTGCCCGCCTGCCCTGCCAGAAAATCGCGCATCACCGGCTCGCGGTCAAACAGTGGCAGCTCCAGGCTCGCTTTGGGGTCCAGAATCTGCACCAGGCGCTCTTTTTGGTCGTTGGGCACAATGCGACCTGCCCCTTCCACCTTCTGCAAGGCCTCTGGCGCCACAGTGGCATAACAACCGGTGAGGACCACTTCTGCGGCTTCGTTGCTGCGGTGAAAACGGCGCGTCCGGCTGCGGGCGTCACGCGCGGCCTCTCGCGTCACGGCGCACGTGTTCAGAATAATCTTGTCGGCCTCAGCCGCTTCGCTCACCACCTGATGCCCCGCCGCCAGCAGTTGCCGCGCCATTGTCTCAATTTCGCTCTGATTCAAGCGACAACCAATACTATCCAGGAATACCTTCATGCCTTAATTTTAGCCCACTGAATTGCCAGGGGCGAATTGTCTGCCCCTATCACCGTCCTATAACCGTCGTCCTCAAGAGAGGCGGTCAATCACGTAGATACGGCTCCACTCGCCACTTGCGGTCACTGAATAACCGCCGCGCACCTGCAAGCCGGGATGCTCGCGAATCACATTCTTAAACAGCTCGAAGTTGCGCGTCAGAATCACGGCCCGCCCACCCGGCCGCAAAACGCGCTGTAGCTCACCCAACCACTCTGAATAACGACCTGCAAGCTGCGCCCCGTTCCCTGCGGGGAAGCGCGTGGCGATCTTGTCTATCGAAGCCGTGCGTAGGGGAAGCACCGCTGCTTCCCACCGCAACAACTCAGCGCCTCGCGCCCCATTACGCCGGGCGCTCTCCACAACGTCTGCTGCAAAGTCGCCGCCCACGATCAACTGCGCGGCGCTGGCGCTGCGCGCCTCCAGAATTTCGCCGCCTGCACAAAGCGGATCCAGGAACCGATCACCGGGCTGGGGCTGGCTCAGCAGGCTCAGCGCCGCCGCCACCGACTCTGGCAGCGTTCCATGCTGCTGCGAACGCCAGCCACGCGGCGAGGGCAAGCGCAACCCAATGAGGATCGATGAGCCAAAGATGTTGGCCCAGATCTCGACGTCGTGATCCTTCTGCACCCGCTCCCATTGCGGGTAGAACGCCTCAATGCTCTGGATGACCGCCTGCCGGAAGGCATTGCGATCATACTCGTGCTGCCCATACTTCCTGATAATCAGCCGGTAAGTGCCAGGCTGCCGCCGCCTGAAGCGCGTCAGCACATTGACGGCGCGGCCCAGGTCGCCTCTATTCACCAAATGCTCCTGCATCTGGCGCAGGTCGCGGTAACCACGCGAAATCTTTTCCATATAAGTGGCAACCAGAAAAGCCCCCTCAATCGTACGCAGGGTAAAGAGGTCGGACAGCGGTCCGCCATATTCGAACAGAACGACGCCGCGCTCGTCTTTGGCGAACATAAAGTCGCCAAATTTGGCCTGGGGAAAACGCTCCCGAATCTCCAGCCAGGCCACTTCTTCAATACCGGGCGCTGTCTCTACGTAGCAAGGCACTCTGTTTTCGCTCACTTGCCGAACCTATCCTCGCTGCGCGCACGGAAACGCAGGCGTATCGGTGTGCCGGTGAATGGCTCCTCTTCGCGAATCTGGTTTTCCAGGTAACGCTGGTAGGTAAAGTGAACCCATTCTGGCTTGTTTACAAAGAATACGAACGTTGGCGGCACTGTCTCCGCCTGTGTCGCGTAATAAAATTTGACGCGCACTCCACCCTTCTGCGGCGGCGGGTGCTTCATCACCGCTTCACGCATCAGCCTGTTCAGGCGGCTGGTGCTTATCCGCTTGTGACGCGCCTCTTGCACCTCCATCACCAGCGGCAAAATGCGGTTCACCCGCTGTCCCGTCTCTGCCGATATAAAGAGCAGCGGGGCATAAGGCAGGAACTTGAGCTGGCTGCGCACGTAATTCACATATTCTGGCATGCTGTGGGCGTCCTTCTCAACGGCGTCCCACTTGTTCACCAGCACGATGACGCCCACCTCTTCCTCGGTAATCATCCCCGCGATGTGCATATCCTGAGCCGTGATGCCCTCGGTGGCGTCCGTCAACAGCAGCGCCACGTCGGCACGGTCCAGGGCCTTGATTGCGCGTAAGACGCTGTACTTTTCGACGCCGGGTTCAATTTTGCCCCGGCGCCGGATACCGGCCGTGTCGACGAGTGTGATAGTCTGCCCGTGCCACCGGATCTGGGAGTCGATGGCGTCGCGCGTGGTGCCCGCTATAGGGCTGACGATAGCCCGCTCCTCGCCCAACATGCGGTTCAGCAGCGTGGACTTCCCTACGTTGGGCTTGCCCAGCAACGCCACGCGCACCGTATCTTCGACCTCATATTCTGGCTCGATGGGCGGCATGACGGCCACCAGCTCCTCCAGAAAATCACCGACACCGGTGCCATGCAGAGCCGACAGCGGTATGACGGTTCCTAACCCCAGCTCGTAGAATTCGTAGGCACTGTCCCACTGCTTCGTTGATTCCAGCTTATTGGCGGCAATCAGTGTTGGCTTGTTGGTTCGGCGCAGGATTTCAGCCACTTCACGGTCGGCGCTGGTCACGCCGGCCTGCCCATCCACCACCTGCACAATGACGTCCGCGTCCTGAATGGCCACGCGCGCCTGGTGCACAATTGACTCCAGAAACTGCTGCGAATCCTCAGAGAGAGGCTCGGTATCCCAGCCGGGCGCCAGCTCGATGCCGCCCGTATCGACAACGTTGAAGGCCACCCCGGCCCATTCGGCCTCGGCATACAGCCGGTCGCGCGTGGTTCCTGCCACATCGGAGACCACAGCCATGCGGCGGCCCACAATGCGGTTAAAAAGGGTCGATTTCCCTACATTCGGGCGGCCCACCAGGGCAACCAGAGCTTTTCGTGTCATAGGCTTTTTTCTCGTCTGAACAGCATAACGACGCCCGGCGTCACAGTGGCCGGGGCCAACAGAGCGACGAGCAGAATGCCAAACCCCGCGTTGTCGCTGGAATCCACCGCCAGGGAAGGAAGGGCCATTGTCTCTGTGTTCCTGTTCGTTGTCGTCAATTGGTTCGTCATAGTAATGGCATCTGTGATAACGATGGTAAGCTGTGAAGGCTGGAGCGAGCGCACTTCGACCCCGCTTACCGATACGTCGGCGTCCGGCTCCAGCGTGTGGCTTCCCACCTCCAGGCCAAAGAGATCAAGCGTAACGCGCACATCATCATCTTGCAAAGAGTCTAGCTTGTCCAACGGGCCAAAGAGGAAAACGCGCACCTCTTCTATCTCCGTGGTCAGCGTCAATCCCTCTTGCAGGGCGCGAATCTCAGGCACTTTGCCAATAACTGAGCTGGTCAGAATCGGCTCGATTTCAATTTCTACAATAACTGCCTGCACCTCGTCAACTGTAACTCCCGCCGGTAAATCGAGGGCCACCGGCAGGCGCAGCGATTCCCGAAGCCCACTGATGTCCACCGGCTCGGTGCGCACGCGGGTCAAATTTTCTAACAGAACCGGCTGCCCGCTAAGCAAGACGCTGTCTGGCTCCACCCGCACATTTAGCAGGCGGTAACCAGGAGCCGGTTCGCCCTGCCAGTCCACAATAATCGGCTTGGCTGCATAGCCGGCCAGTTGATCCACGGGCACCGTGACCACTACCTCCTCCGTGCCCACCTCCAGCCCATTCACGCTGGCAATGTTGCCCTGTCTGTCGTAAAAGATAGGTCGCCGGTTGAGAACCACATCTTGCTGCGGGCCATCCAAAAAGACAGTCACCCGCGCTTCAGTCAACGCTTCCACGCGCGATGCGATACCGGTCACAGGAATAACAGCGGGGTCGACGACAGGAGCCTGCAACACGTAGCCCCGTCCCGCTTCACCGCGCACCTCCACTTCCACCGGAATCTCGCGCCGCACAATCCGTTCCACGATAACGGTGGCACTCTCCGGAATCTGATAGACAAGGTCTATGGCGTCCAGGCTGTGGTGGACCATAATTGGAACCGTATTCTCGCCGGATGTCACTTCGGTCAAATCGATTGTGGCCGTAAAGTCCTCGGGAGTTAATTCGTCCAGAATAGAGGCTGGCC
>CAZRTM010000119.1:5087-11330 GCA_964602995.1 uncultured Ardenticatenaceae bacterium | reverse complement strand
AACAGCCGCACGATTGGCGGATGATCAGTTCGCTTTTGAGCACCACCTGGCGTGTGGAGCGGTTGGGGTTGGAGAGCCGCTGCATCAGTAGCTCGGCGGCCAGATGGCCCATTTCGTACACTGGCTGGCGAATGCAGGTAATGGCAGGCTGGACCAGAGTAGACCAGAAGGGGTCGTCAAAACTGACCAGCGAGATGTCATGGGGAATGGAAAGATTCAGCTCGCGGATGGCGCGCAGGGCGCCGGCGGCCAGCACTTCGGTGCTGGCAAAGACGGCGGTCGGGCGTTCGTCTAACTGCCAGAGCGCCATCATCGCTTCGTAGGCGTCCTGGTCGCGAGGCAAGATCGGTTTGACGAGCTGGGGGTCGGCGGGGATGCCGTGGGCCTGCAGGGCGTTGTGGTAGCCCTGCAGCCGCTCGCGGCCGGTGGTGATGGAGGGCAAGCCGGTGATGGCGCCAATGCGCCGGTGGCCGTGGCCAATAAGGTGTTCGACCAGCTTTGTGGTGCCATGAACGTTGTCGGAAAGGATGGTGTCTACTTCGTGCCACTGTGCCTGGCGGTCGATGGCGACGACGGGGATGTTAGCCTGAATCAGATCTTCTAGCTCTGTCTCGCCGTCGCGCGCAGGGGCGATGATGACGCCGGCCACGTGCTCTGCCTGCATCAGGTCCAGATATAGGCGTTCGCGCTGCAGGTTCTCATCGGTGTTGGCCAGGAAGAGGGTGTAGTTGTGTTCAATCGCCACATCTTCCACAGCACGGGCGATGGAGGTGAAGAACGATTGCTCAACGTCGGTGACGATGAGGCCAATGATGTTTGATTGTTGGACACGGAGGCTGCGTGCGACCCGGTTGGGCCGGTAGCCAAGCTCCTTAACTGCCGCCAGCACCCGTTCGCGCAGGGCAGGGCTTACGTTTGGTTTGTCACCCAGGACACGAGACACCGTGGCACTGGAGACACCAGCACGGCGGGCAACGTCTCTCATACTGGCCATGTAGGCTCCTTGTGGATAAGAAGCAGCACTGTTTGCTGATTTCATTGTAATCGATTGCAGAAATAGCGTCAATGGAGCAGCCGTTTTTAGCTGTTAAACTCGACCGCATTCGTGCAACATTGTCTATTTGCGCCTCCTATTTTTGGTTATCTTGACATTGAAATTGTAATCGATTACACTGAAGGCGTGTTTTTCGACGACCGTGTGGAGGGTGAAGGATGCTCGTTGGCATATCCCCTTTGATTGGCCCTGACCTCCTCTCGATACTCTATCGTATGGGCCACGGGGACGAAATCGTGTTCGCCGACTCCTTCTTTCCAGCCGAAACTTACGGCCGGCGAGTGGTACGCAAAGACGGGATACGCATTCCCGATTTGCTAGACGCTGTCCTCCCTCTCTTTGTGCTTGATTCCTACGTAGAAAGCCCCGTGCTTATGATGGCTGCTGTAGCCGGTGATCAATTAGATCCGGCTGTTGAGAAAGCATACCGCTCCGTATTTGACCGCCACGCACCCGGCACCCCACCTTTTGCGCGCATCGAGCGTTTCCAATTTTATGAGCGCGCCAGGCAGGCGTTCGCCATTGTGGTGACCGGCGAGACGGTCAAGTATGGCAACATTATTTTGAAGAAAGGCGTTACCCCCATTCTAAGCTCAAACGAAGGAGATGAGCCTATGGCCTGATTCGTTGCATCTGAGTGTCTTTCAGGACACTTGATGACCACGGGCGTTTTCTGTTTGCAGACGGCGCTATGTGGTAAGGAGGTGAAGTCGTGTATTCTAATCAGGCAGATCCTACCAATTACGGCGGATTGCCATTGAGAAGAGAGGAGATTTTTACGATGAGAAAAAGTAGATTATTGGTGCTACTCTTAGCTGTGTTGGTTCTCGTGCTGGGCGCCTGCACTGCAGGCCAGGACACAGGTGAAACCGGAGGAGAGGGAGACCAGCCTTATGTAGCGATTGTGTCTAAGGGCTTTCAACACCAGTTCTGGCAGGCTGTAAACCTGGGCGCCGAGCAGGCTGCTGAAGAATTCGGCGTGCGCATCACGTTTGAAGGGCCGGAGTCGGAATCGCAAGTCGACCGCCAGGTGGAAATGGTACAGACCGCCCTTGACCGTGACCCCGATGCCCTCTGCCTGGCAGCCCTGGACACCCAGGCGCTGGCCTCGCATCTTGAGCGGGCGCAGGAAGAAGGAATTCCGGTTATCGGCTTTGACTCTGGCGTGGATAGCGACATTCCAGTAACGACGGCGGCTACGGACAATATCGCGGCGGCCGGCGCAGCCGCTGACCGTATGGCTGAGGAAATCGGTGGCGCAGGTAAGGTGGCCGTTATTGTGCACGACCAGACCAGCCAGACCGGTATCGACCGGCGTGACGGGTTCGTCAACCGCATTGAGTCTGAGTATCCGGACATCGAGATCGTAGATATCCAGTATGGCGGCGGCGACCAGTTGCAATCGACAGAGCTGGCGCGCTCCATCATCGAGGCTCATCCTGACCTGAATGGCTTCTTCGGCGCCAACGAAGGCTCGGCCATTGGCGTGCTGAACGCCGTAGAAGAGACCGGCAAAGCTGGTGAAATCGTCGTAATCGGTTATGATTCCGGTCAACAACAGATCGATGCCGTACGCAGTGGTCTGATGGCAGCGGCCATCACGCAAGATCCGATCGGTATTGGCTATAAGTGTGTCGAGGCCGCAGTGCAGGCGATGAACGGCGAAGATCTGCCGGAGACAATCGACACAGGTTACTACGTTTACGACGCTTCCAACATTGATGACGAAGAAATCCAGGCTGTGCTGTACGAATAAGCTCAAAGCTCAGAGTCTGGTTACATTGACGAAGCGGTAGCCTTAGGCGTGCCGGGCACTGACCAGGTGCCCGGCACGTGGTGGATTGCTTTATGAACAAGCCACAGAATGGCCCGTTGTCAGGCCCTACCCCTCGCCTGATCGTAATGGAGGGAATTAACAAGAGCTTCCCCGGCGTTCGCGCACTGGCCGACGCCCACTTTGAGTTGCGGCCTGGCGAAGTTCATGCGCTGGTGGGGGAGAACGGCGCCGGGAAGTCCACGCTGATGAAAATTCTGGCCGGTATCTACCACCGGGATGGCGGGCAGATTTTTTACAAGGGGGAGCCGGTTGAGATTTCTACGCCGCGGGCGGCGCAGGAGCTGGGCATCAGCATGATCCACCAGGAGCTGAACCTGATGCCGCACCTGACTGTGGCACAGAACATTTTCATTGGGCGCGAGCCACGGCGCTATGGTGGGTTGGTTCTGGACGAGAAAGCGATTAACCGCCAGACAGAAGAGTTGTTCCGGTTGACCAATATCGGCCTCGACCCGCGCGCCAAAGTTACCACCCTGTCCGTAGCCAAGCAGCAGATGGTGGAAATTGCCAAAGCGGTCTCTTATGAATCCACCGTGCTGATTATGGACGAGCCTACAGCGGCGCTGACCGACGCTGAAATTCTGGACTTATTCGATATCATCCGTGATTTTCGCGATAAGGGCGTTGGTATCATCTATATTTCGCACCGGCTGGAGGAGCTGAAGCAAATTTCGGACCGCATTACGGTGATGCGTGATGGGAACACGATTGATACGTTGCTGACCGAAGAGGCGCGGATAGACCACATTATTCATCTGATGGTGGGGCGCACGATTTTCCACGAAGCGCCCGAAGTGCCCGAAAACGATGGGGCTGACGTGGTGCTGGAAGTGCGCAACATGACGCGGCATGGGCGGTTTCAAGACGTCAGCTTCACGTTGAAAAAAGGAGAAATCCTCGGTTTCGCCGGTTTGATGGGCGCAGGTCGCACTGAAGTGGCGCGCGCTATCTTTGGCGCTGATGCGGTGGATAGCGGTGAGATCTACGTCAAAGGGAGCAAGGTCGAGATCAATAGCCCCAAGGATGCTGTACACTACGGTATCGGCTACCTTTCTGAGGACCGCAAGCGTTATGGGCTGGCGCTGGGGATGGATGTAAAGACCAACATCGTCCTGGCAGCGCTGGACCGGTACACGAACGTCGCCGGCACGGTAGATGACGCTGAGGCAGAGAAGACGGCTGAACAACATGTCGATGCGCTCGCGATTCGCACGCCGTCGGTGCGCCAGAAGGTGAAGAACCTTTCTGGCGGCAACCAGCAGAAAGTGGTTATCGGCAAATGGCTGACGGCTGATACCGATATTCTGATTTTTGACGAGCCGACGCGGGGAATTGACGTTGGCGCTAAGAATGAGATTTATAAGTTGCTCGATTCCCTGGCCAAAGAGGGTAAGGCAATTATCATGATCTCATCGGAGCTGCCTGAGATTCTGCGCATGAGCCACCGCGTGGTGGTGATGAGTGAGGGGCGCGTTACCGGCGAGTTACCCATCGCAGAGTGCACGCAGGAGAGGATCATGGCTTATGCAACCCGCCGTGAAGGTTAGTGCTACGATTGGAGAACAGGAGAAACGCGGGGAAGACAGGGAGAGATTGGAATGACTGAAGTTAAGACGGCCGTTCCGGAGGCAGGCGTGGATGTGACAACTGCCCCCAAGCAAACGTTCTTCCATTCAGATGCGGCGCAGAAGGTACTGGCGTTCGCCGGGTTGATAATCATGATCATCGGCTTCTCGCTGGCATCGCCCAATTTCCTGCGTTTCAGCAACATTGTGGGCATCTTGCTGGCCACGGCCGTGAACGGTTTGCTGGCGCTGGGCGCAACGTTTGTGATTATTACGGCGGGCATTGACCTCTCGGTGGGCACCGTGATGACGCTATCGGCCGTCATGAGCGGCGTCTTTGTCACCTTCTGGGGGCTTCCTGTGCCGGTAGGGGTGCTGGCCGGTCTGGCGACGGGTGCGTTGGCCGGGTTGGTGAACGGTGTGGTGATCACCCGGATGAGAATCCCGCCGTTTGTGGCCACGCTGGGCATGCTCTACATTGCCAAGGGCCTGGCGTTGATTATTTCAGGGCTGAAACCGATCTATTTCAACGATGCTCCGGCCTTTTCAAAAATCGCTATGGGTTCGGTCATGGGCAGCATCATCCCCAGGCTCGACATTCCCAATGCTGTGCTGATCCTCTTTGGGGCAGCAATTGTGGCCCATTTAATTCTGAACAAAACGGTGTTAGGCCGCTATACCTACGCGATTGGCAGCAACGAAGAAGCGACGCGCCTGTCTGGCGTCAATGTGAACTTCTGGAAAACGGCAGTCTACGCTCTGGCCGGAGCCTTTGCCGGGTTAGGCGGTGTGGTCATCGCCGCCCGCCTGAACTCAGCACAGCCTGCGCTGGGTGCGGGCTACGAACTGGATGCCATTGCCGCGGTCGTGATCGGCGGTACCTCACTCAGTGGCGGGGAAGGTACCATACTGGGTACGATCATTGGCGCCTTCGTCATTAGCGTGTTGACCAACGGTTTGCGCATCCTTTCTGTGCGGCAGGAGTGGCAGATCGTGGTCACCGGCGCCATCGTTATCCTCGCCGTCTACGCCGATATTCTACGCCGCCGTCAGACGTGATAGCTGATTGCTGATTGCTGACAGCTATCAGCTGTCAGCCGTCAGCTTTTAGCTGTCTGCTGGTAGGTGTTGGTTCCTAGAAAAGAGAGAAAGAAGTCAATGACAATAAATAGCAATGCTGCGCAGCGCTGGAGTGAAGCAGAACTGCGCGAGGAAATTGTGCGCATTACGCGCATTGTGGCTGATCAGCGGCTGGCGCGTTCTAGCGACGGCAACATTTCGGTGCGGCTGGCTGAGGGCCGTTTTTTGATTACGCCGCGCAGTGTTTATAAGATGCGGCTGCGGCCGGAGGATCTGGTGGTTGTTGATGCCGATGGCAATCTGCTGGAAGGGCGCGACGGGATGGGGCCGACGTCAGAAGTGGCCATGCACATGGAGGTGTACCGGCAGCGGCCGGATGTCAATGCCGTGCTGCACGCGCACCCACCCTATGCCACAGCCCTGACGCTGGTGGGCCTGCCCTTTCCGACCAATTACCTGCCTGAGGTGATGATTGCGCTGGGGCCGGTACCCACCGCCCCTTATGCCCGCCCACAGACGATGGCGCTGGCGGATAGCATTCGGGACCTGATCCGGGAGCATAACAACGTGTTGTTGAGCCACCATGGTAGCATATCCGTCGGCCCTAATCTGGAAAAGGCGTTGATCGACCTCGAGCGCATGGAACATACAGCCTATACCTATTTCCTGTCCCGCTCATTGGGCGAGCCGATCCCGCTGCCGGAAGA
>CAZRTM010000119.1:0-4987 GCA_964602995.1 uncultured Ardenticatenaceae bacterium | reverse complement strand
GCTGATAGCTGACAGCTATTAATGGAGAGAGTGATGGGTGAGTTGCTGCTGGGTATTGATGTAGGGACGTATAGCACCAAGGGGGTGTTGGTGCGGCCGGATGGGGAGATTTTGAAGTCGCATGTGGTGGAGCACACTATGGATATTCCCCATCCCGGCTGGGCGGAGCAGGATGCAGATGAAATCTGGTGGCACGATGTGGTGGCTGTGTGCCGTGCGATTCTGGATGGGCGGCCATATAGCGGCGAGGATGTGGCCGGGGTCGCATTGAGCGCCATTGGGCCGACGATGTTGCCGTTGGATAAGGAGGGGCGTCCGTTGCGGCCGGGCATTCTCTATGGCGTGGATGCGCGAGCGGGGGAGGAGATCCGGCTGCTGAATGAGGCCATCGGGGAAGAGGTGATATATGATTTTTCGGGCATGGTGCTAACCAGTCAGGCGATTGGCCCCAAGATTTTGTGGATGAAGCGCAATGAGCCGGAACTATGGCAGCAGGTGGACCATATTACGACGGCCAGCAGTTACCTTATTTACCGCCTGACGGGCGAGAAGGTGATCGACCGCCATACGGCGGCGCACTTTATGCCGCTGGTGGATATTAAGAAGCTGGAATGGTCCGATCGCTTTGCCGAGCACGTGGTCTCGCTGGACCGGTTGCCGCGCATGGCCTGGAGCGATGAGGTGGCGGGCGAGGTCAGCGCGCAAGGGGCGGCGGAGACAGGGCTGAAAGAAGGGACGCCGGTGGCTGTGGGCGCGGTGGACGCCCTGAGCGAAGCGATTAGTGTGGGCGTGATGCAGCCGGGCGACCTGATGATTATGTACGGCAGCACGACGTTTTTCATTCTGGTGCTGGATGAACCGGTACCGGATAAGACGACGTGGACGGTGGCAGGTGCCTTTGAGCCACAGTATGCGCTGGCGGCGGGGATGGCTACAACTGGCTCGCTGACGCGCTGGTTCCGCGACGAGTTGGCGCAGGATTTGCCGGAGGAAGAAGCGTATGCTGCGCTCTTCGCAGCAGCGGAGGAGATACCGCCGGGAGCCGGAGGGTTGCTGCTGCTCCCCTATTTCAGCGGTGAGCGTACGCCGATTAACGACCCACAGGCGCGAGGCGTGATCGCCGGACTGACTCTGTCCCACACTCGCGCGCATATGTACCGGGCGGTGATGGAAGGCGTGGCCTATGGTATCCGCCACAATATTGAAACGTTCCAGCGCATCGGTGCGCCGGTGCAGCGGGTGGTAGCCGTCGGCGGCGGCACGCGCAGCAAAACGTGGCTGCAGATTGTCTCCGATGTGACAGGTATGGAGCAGATTGTGCCTGAGCAGACGATAGGCGCCAGCTATGGCGATGCGTTCCTGGCAGGGCTGGCGGCGGGCATTCTGGAGCGGGATGACCTCTCTACATGGGTGCGCCCTGGAGACGTGATCCGGCCGCAAGAGAACGGCAGCCAGCTCTATGATAAGATGTATCAACATTACCGCCGCCTTTATGAGCAGACGCGTGAGACGGTGCATTTCTTGAGCAAGGTGGGAGAATAGCGGCGGCGATTGCCTTTTTGTTTGACCATCATTCTGAGGTGTCTACTGCCGTCATTCTGAGGCGACACCTGCCGTCATTCTGAGGCGCCTACTGCCGTCATTCTGAGGCGAATGCCGAAGAATCTGTCACGCGGCGGGGCCGAGATCCTTCGCTCTGCAGACTCCGCTCAGGATGACGCGTCAGCGTGACGGAGGGATGGGACTCCGCTCAGCATAGCATGACGGAGGCACAGGACAGCGCCCAGGATGACGGCCGGCCAGACGGCGATGACGATAGGGCGCAGGATCTAAATTACCATTACAATATTTAGGCCACCTGGCATAAGCGCTAAGTGAGCAGGAGGCGCCGGTTGGTTGGAACCAGCATCCGGGTAGGGTAGGATTGAGCCATGAAACGATTGGTTCTGGTGATTGCGGCCTTTCTGTTTACTGCTGTTCTATTAGCAGCAGCATTTTGGTCTACTGGACGTAGCGCCTCCTTCCTTGACCTGGATGCAGGTTCCCAGGTTGAGCAGATAGTGCAGGGGCCGGGCAGCCAGAGTACCGCCGTGCCTGTGTCTGACTCCTCTAGTGAGGTGACAGGAGAGACCGGAGCCACATCAGCTACACAGATGGCCGCACCGCAATACCCGGCGACGGGCGTAGTGACGCCAACCCCAGGCGGCGAAGATACACGCACCACGCGCAGAATTGAAGGTATCTGGCTGAATGAGCGGGAGGTAGAAGCCCTTCCGCCTCTGTCAGCAGAGATTATGCAGTGGGCGGAGCGCAGTCTCCGTATCAGAATTGGTGACCAGGACAACCAGGCCGACGCGGTGGCAGTAGCGGCGGCTTATGCCTGTTTGAAGAGTGGGGAGGAGCACTATTGCGAACGGGTGCGGGAGATCCTGGAAGAACTGTCCGCCGTCGATGTGCAGGGTCGCAAAACGCTGGCCCTGAACCGCAATCTGGCCGGATACGTGGTGGCTGCCGATCTGATCGACTACCGCGACCCGGCTTTTACGAAGTGGTTGCAGGAGCTGATCCATAAAGAGACGTGGAATGCCTGGACGGATGAGTGGAGCGTTTATCACACGGCGATGGCCGAACCGACGAATGGTGGTTGCCATGCTCGCGCTTCGGTGACGGCCGTGGCTTTATATACTGAAGACGAAGCCTTACTGAATGAGGTTGCCAACCGCTTTCACGACTGGCTGGGCCGCAGCGGAGAAGGCTGGCTGTGGGATCTGGATGAGAGCTGGTGGCAATCAGAGGAGGGTCCTGCGCTGTACAACGGCGTGAATCCAGTTGGGGCTACCTTGCTCATTGATGGCCACGTGCGCAATGTAGACGGCGTGTTGCCCGAAGATATGAAGCGCTCGGGGCGGCCTGAGTATCCATTTCCCGAAGAAGGGTATGTGCGTGAGTGCCAACAGGGAATGGTAGCTACCGCCTGGATGCTACAACGCGCTGGTTATCCAGCGTTCGAATGGCAGGATCGCGCCGTGCTGCGTTCCTTCCGCTGGTTTGTGGAAGAGGCGGAGGGTGAGTACAGTGGCGACGACTCTGGATTGCCTTATCTCATTCGCTATATCTACGGAGTAGATTACACTTCTGACATCGCCCGACCGGGTAAAAATGGCCTGGGCTTCTATGACTGGACTCATGGGGAGGGCAGGTTCCAGTTTGATGACCAGACATTACAACATTCTAATTCCTCCGGAGACATTAATCATGAATAAAGCGTTGGCTGAGATGTTTCACTATAATGCGTGGGCCAATCAGGAGTTGTTCGAAGCGTGCCGCTCGTTGGCCGATGAGCATCTGGATTGCCACATTAGCGCTTCTTCCTGGTGCACGCCATGGAGCACAGCGTGGAACATAGAACGGAACTGAAAATTGCGCTGGCGCAAATGGGTATTGAAACGCCAGACCTCGACGGCTGGAATTACGCGATGGCTAGAGGTTATGGCCAGGAAGTGGCATAAACTTTTTATCCAATGAATTTCGACTGGCGGACGGATGACGACGGGGAGACGCCAGAGCAGCTTGACGAGGGCACTGGTGTTATAGACGAACGGGGTGGGCGTCGTTGGCCGTGGCTCATAGCCTTTATTCTGCTTGTCCTGGCCGGCGGCTATTTGTTGTGGCGGGAGGCCAACGAACGCGTCGCCGCGGCGCAGGCTGCTGCGGAGGAAGAGGTGCGCTCCAGCCACCGCCTGGTACAGCGAGCCGTTGCCGGTGGAGATAAAGAGCTCCTTTTGAGCCTGCTTTCGGGCCGCGACATCGAGTGGTTAGGGACGCAATTAGAACAGTTGAAACAAGACCGGCTGGCTGGCCCTCTGGGTCTTTCACCGGCTGGCGAAGGGCAGATTGTATCGGTTGAGCTGGATGCGGAGTTTGCGGAAGCAGTGCTGGTGGCGCAACAGCCCTATATAGCAGTTGCCGGGGAAAGCGGTGGCGCCGAGACAGTGATTCTTGAGCATAGCTATGTCTACAGACGAGGCGAGCAACGGTGGCTGCTGTCTCCCCCAAAAGAAGCTTACTGGGGTGACGCGGGGGAGCAGCAATGGCGGGGAGAGCGAATTTCAGTAAGTTACCGCGAACGGGATGCGGAGGTCACTTTGCGCCTGGGGGGGACGTTGGATGAGCTGCTGGACCAGCTCTGTAACTTTGATGGAATGCATTGTCCGGCCGGTGAGCGGCTGCATGTTACGTTCGCTACCAGTCCGGAGAGCAGCGCTGCTCTCGACCAGTTGCAGCTGTTGCTGGCGCCCGACGAGGAGCAGCCGGCGACCCTTGTTCTGCCTTCGCCCACGCTGATTGGCACACCTGTCGATGACGCGGGCTACGAGGTGCTGCTGCGAGCCTATACCCGGCCCATCGTGGCTAGCGCGCTGGCTCGCAGCCTTGAATATGATTGTTGCCGTGGGATTCCCTTCTTCAGCGCATTGGTAGAGAGGCAGTTAAGCCGCCTGGGCGTAGCTGAATGGCCACTGGGGGCCGACGAATACGAGGCGCTCCTGGCGCAGGGGATCGATACTCTGTCTGCCAATCGTATCCTGACCTCCACGGAGCTGGAAAGTGGCGACGAGCAGTTCTGGCGAGAGGCGCTGGCGTTGGTTGAGTTCCTGGAAGCGGAAATGGGGCCGGAACAGTTGCTGGCTGAGGGGCGCTCGGCCTACGGATCGTGGTTAGAACAGCACAATGATGATCCCGACCGCTTTGTCGCGGCCTGGCTCGGGTTTATACATTCGCAAACAGATTCTGGCCAGAGGGCGTTATCCGCGATGCCTGAAGGATCCGTACAGTTTAGTTGTCGCACGTTAGAGGGAGTGTTTGACCTGATCGCTTATGATTTCGCAAGCGAAGCGTGGCGAGACGTGTTGCAGGTTGGCCCTCCCGAACGTGACAGTGATACGAGCGCCGGGTTTGTCGATGTTGTGACGCTGCCAGGCGACTATGG
>CAZRTM010000118.1:1733-11896 GCA_964602995.1 uncultured Ardenticatenaceae bacterium | reverse complement strand
GGTCAGAGAAGGGTTGACCGTAGGGCGGAAAGGTAGATAATATGGATACACAGGGTCGGGCGGTGGTTCTATTGCCCGACCCTTACTATTTCTGCTGTCAGCTTTGATTCTTCGGAAGAGGGTAAACCGGGAACGGGGACCGACCGTGGGATGACAGATCTCCTGTCGTAAGAAATCAGCGATTATCCTTGCATTTGCCGTTCACTGTCGCATGAGGAGAATCTCGTTGAGAAAGAAAATCGAAGAGTTGGAATGCCAATTGGCAGAGGCGGGTAGTGACGCCGAGAAGCGCGAAGCGTTGAATGACCTGGCCTGGGCCATTGGCTCTACCGAGCCGAAACGTGCAGTTGAGCTGAGCAGGGAAGTATATGAACTTGCGGCTCAAGCAACCCCGGTTGATTATCCAGCGCTGGTTAAGAGTCTGATAAACCTGGCTCGCTGCAGCTACCAGCTCGCGTCTCTGGACCACGCTCAACGTTATCTAGAACAGGCGCTAATGTTTGCCAGGCAGGCAGAGGGCCTGGAGATGCTTGAAGGCCAGGTGCATATGGGTATGGGCATGGTCTGTACACGCCTGGGTGACTATACAACGGCGTTGCACCATTATCTCGATTCGCTTGTATTGCACCGGAAGACCGGTGATCAGTGTCACCAGGGCTATGTCCTCGTTAATATGGGAATGGTCTATGGCGTGACCGGTGAGTACAGCCACGCCCTGGAAGTGTTGGGGGAAGCGATTGCTATTTTTGAACAAGCGGGGGAAGTGGGGGGGCACGCGATAGCGCTTAACAACAAGGCGATGACCTACCTGGAGATGGGCGACTACAAACAGGCGCTACATTGGGGAAGGCGTAGCCTGGCGCTCTCGCGTGATTCAGGCCAGCCGGGGTTCGAGAGGAGTGCGCTAGACACGGTGGGAGCCGCTCATCTGGCAGCGGGACGGCCGGAAGAAGCACTGCGCTACTTTGCTGCTTGCGCCAAGCTGGCTGTGCAAAGTGAAGATAAGGTCAATGAGATGGCTGCCTGGATCAACATCGGGAAAGCTTACGGGCAACAAGGGCAGGTCAATAAGGCTGTTCGGGCCTTGCACCGCGCCCTGGAAATGGCTGGCAAGTTGGAGAACACAGAACAGATCCGGCATTGTCACAAGGCGCTGGCTGAACTTTATAAGGAGTTCGGTGACGGCGCGCAGGCGTTGAAACATTATGAAGCGTTCCATGAGGCGGACCGGGCAGTCTATAGCGAGCGCGCCGATATGCGTTTCAAAACGCTGCAAGTGATACATGAAACTGAGACCGCCCGTAAGGAAGCAGAAATTGCCCGCCTGCGCAATGTGGAGCTGGAGCGGGAGATTGCGGAGCGCAAACAGATGGAGGCCGCGTTGCTTCAGGCACAGAAGATGGAGAGCCTGGGTGCATTGGCCGGCGGCGTGGCGCACGACTTTAACAACCTCCTCGTATCCATTTTGGGGCAATCGTCGCTGGCGTTGGCCCATCTGGATGGGGATACTCCGGCCCGCGCGCACATTGAGAAAGTCGTGCGGGCGGCGGAGCAGGCATCATTGTTGACGAATCAGATGCTGGCTTACTCGGGGCGCGGCCATTTCACAGTGCAGGCGATGGACCTGAATCGCCTGGTTGAGGATAGTCTGCAGTTCTTGCGTGCGGCCGTGCCACGTCACATCACCCTCGATTTGAATCTGGCGCCATCCCTGCCTGTTGTGGAAATGGATCCGGTGCAGATGCAGCAACTGCTTCTGGCTCTGACAGTGAACGGGGCGGAGGCCACGGAAGAACGCGCGGGCCGCATTGTCATTGCGACTGACGTCAAACAGTTTGGCGAGAATGGCCAGAATAAGGATCGCTATTCACGTTATACAGGACAGTCATTGAGCGCGGGTTCTTACGTCCGGCTCCGCGTTCAAGATTTCGGCCACGGCATCAAGGAGGAGGCTCAGAGCCGTATTTTCGATCCCTTCTTCACGACGAAGGAACAGGGGCGAGGTCTGGGACTGGCGGCTGCTCTGGGCATTGCACGTGGGCACAATGCGGGCCTGGCAGTGTCCAGCAAGGTTGGAGTGGGGACCACCATTGAGCTGCTCCTGCCGGTGTGCAAGGGGCAGTGCACAGAAGTAATTGATGTCCGGCCGCCGAACCGTAATGCCACGCGGGTACTGGTTATCGACGACGAAGAGATGGTGCGAGAAGCGGTAACCGACATTCTCTCAATGGAGAATATCGAGGTACTTACTGCGGAAAATGGAGCGCGGGGCATCGAGACTTATCAGAGACACGCCGGTGATATCGGTCTTGTGTTGCTCGATCTATCGATGCCCGGTATGAGCGGCGAAGAAACTTTCCGGCGCCTGCGACGGGTGGACGACAACGTGCGCGTCCTCTTCTCATCCGGCTACAGCGCCGACGAGATGCCGATGCTTGACCTGGCTAACGGAGCATGGGAAAAGGGGTTGGTAGGGTTCTTGCAAAAGCCGTATAGCCTGAAAACGCTGGTAGATACGGTTAAGCAGCACCTGCCGCTGCGTTAATCGTTCAGCTCAACTAACCTTAGCCATGCCACAATCTGGTTGCGTCGGGTATTGTGGTATTGAAGGGGTCAGGGGCCATCTTCTCCGTAACAGCGTTGCACAAAGCGCCCGCGACCTGGTTCCGCTTTGAATTCTCCCTCTTCGACAATGATTTCGCCGCGGCTGATGGTGACGGCAGGCCAGCCCTGCAGGGTCATGCCGTCGTAAGGGGTCCAGTCCACCGCTTCGTGTAATGAATCGGTGCTAACCGCCACTTCTTTTTCGGGATCGAAGACGACCAGGTCGGCGTCATATCTTGCGGCAATCTGCCCTTTCTTCTGCAGGCCGGCCAGCCGTGCAGGAGTGGTGCAGCAGAGGTCAACCCATTGGCTGAGGGTAAGTCGGCCACGGCGGACGCCTTCGCTATAAAGCGCAGGGAAGCGTACTTCGACGGAGGGCACGCCGCCGGGGATGCGGCTGAAATCTTCGAGGCCTGTTTCTTTGTCGGCCAGCTTAAAGGGGCAGTGATCGGTAGCCACGACCTGCAGGTCACCACGACCCAACGCACGCCACAGCGCTTCCTGGGAATCTACACCGCGGATGGGGGGTGAGCAGACAGGCAGTGTGCCGAGGACGCCGGGCCGATCATAGACGTCCTGTGTGAGCAAAAGGTATTGGGGACAGGTTTCGCCGGTGATGGGCAGGCCGCGGTCGCGCGCGGCGATGATGTGCTGCACGACGTCGTCACAGGTGATGTGGAAAATGTGCAGACGCGTGCCGACAAGGGTGGCGATGTCGATGACGCGTCCGGCTGCTTCGCCCTCCATCAGGGCGGGGCGTGAGCGGGGATGCCAGCGGGCTTCGGTATTTCCGGCCGCCAGGTTGCGGGCCACCAGGGCCTGGATGATGTCCCAGTTTTCGGCGTGGACGACGGGCCAGCCGTTGACGTCGCGAATTGCTTCCAGAGCAGACATCAGCTCGTCGTCGGTGAGGCGGAAGTCGTAGGCCATGTACAGTTTGAAGCTGGCGCATCCCGCATCATAGGCCTCAGGCACCTGGTCCAGCATTTTCATCTGTTCCGGGCCGATGGTCATGTGCAGGCCGTAGTCGATGGTGACGCGGGGGTCGGCTTCGGCGCGGCGGTCGGCCAATGCCTCCAGAAGGGGCTGATCTGGTAGTGGCTCGACGAAGTCGATGATGGTGGTGGTGCCGCCAAAGGCCGCGGCCCGCGTGCCGGTGTAGAAGTCATCGCTGGAGATGAAGTTGCCGATGGGCATTTGCATATGTACGTGCACGTCCACGGCGCCGGGTGTGACAAGCTTGCCGCGGGCGTCGATTTCGCGCTTGCCCTGCAGGTCGTTGCCAATGGCGGCGATTTGCTCGCCCTGGATAGCAACGTCTGCAATGTAGTCTGTATCAGCCGTGACGATGCGGCCGCCCTTAATAACGAGATCGTAGGTCATAGGGGAGTACCTCTCGGTGCCTGTTAGATGGTCATTGTTAAGTAGTAATGATACCTGGCCATAAGGGCCGGATGAACTACTGCTCATCCGGCGGCCAGCCGTTGTCAAAATTGTAGTAGAAATTCTGGTAAGGCAGGCGGAAATCGACGACGTCCCGTTGCACGGAGCCTGTATCCTCATTGTGCACGAGGACGCGAGCAATGAAATCGGCGATGGTGGCCATATCATCTTCCATCAGGCCCAGCCGCGTCACTTCGATGGTGCCCATGCGCAGACCGCCAGGATGATCCCAATTCTGCGCATCATCACTGGGAATCAGGTTCTTGTTCGTAATCAGGTTAGCCTCGGCCAGGCGGTGAGCCACGTCAAGCCCGCCTCCGAATTGGCTGACGTCGGCGATAACCTGATGGCTCTTCGTGTAGCCACGATTTTTGCCCAGCACGGGAATACCCCGTTCATCTAAGGCGGCAGCCAGCGCCTGGGCGTTATGCACAATCTGGCCCATGTAGACGTTGCCATAGGCCAGCATCTCCGCGGCGGAGACGGCCAGGGCAGCAACGCGGTTAACCTGGTGAGTGGCAACCAGCACGGGGAAAATCGCCTCGGTCAGCGGTTCGGTGAGTTGGGGATCGTTCCACATGATCATGCCGCTTTGAGGACCGCTGAACGTCTTGCCGGCGGACCCTGTGAGTACGACCGCGCCTTCGTTAAGCGGATCCTGGAATTGGCCACCGGCGATCAGGCCGGCCTGATGCGCACCGTCGTAGACCAGCTTGCCGCCCCACTCACCGATGATTTCGCTCATCTCGCGTACGGGCAGGGGAAAGAGGGTCATGGACATACCAAGGACCACGAGCGCAGGCCGGATGCGTTGTGCTTCTTCGGCGAATTTGTCCAGATCGACGTCCAGCCGCTCAGGGTCAAAGGGCACGTCGTAAATCTCCAGTCCACGCGTGCCGGCCGGGCCGTCCGAGCGGTTGCTGGAGTGGCCGCCAAAGGGTTGAGCAGCAGACATGATGCGATCACCAGGTTGGGCCAGAGCGTGATAAACGGTGAGATTGCCCAGCATGCTGCCCATGAGGCGGTGGTCGGCGTAGTTGCAGCGAAATGCTTTCTTCAACAGCTCAACGCAGAGGGATTCCACCTCGTCAATATGCTGGGTGCCGGCAAACCAGCGGTTGACGCGACCAATGTGCCCTTCGGCAGCGCGGGTGCCAATTTCGGAAGCGAGCAGGCGACGCACGGTGGGGCTGGTAGGCGCTTCGGGAGCCAGCAGGTTGATGCAGCGCTTGCCACGCCATTCTTCGTTGCGCTCGACGGCGTCGACAACGGCCTGGGCCATCTCGCGCGCCGATTCGGCGCTCTCGAGGATGGCGCGAGCCTGCGCCAGGATTTCTGGATCGTGAACTTCGGGTTGAGTGGAGGGCTGTTTTTCACCCATTTCTGTCATAGTGATCGTGCTCCAGACTAAAAAAGATTAAGCAACTGTAGAGCTATTTTGGAACCATTCAGTTACTTCTGCAAATGCGACCTGGTGAGGGGTTGGGGCACAGATGGGTAGACGGTGGACAGGAAAAGTTTGCGGTGGTGTGAGCGTCAGCGAAGTATTGGGGAAGCGTAGGTGATGGCTTAATATAGAGCTTCTACAATAGAACCATTGATGACTCACTGGCTCATTTGAATTACTATGACTGCATATAGAATGATAGGGGAGCCATTGTGAGCTGGCGCTGGTTGCAGGTGCTCATTTTACCCCTCCTTGCGTTTGGGATTGTGTTAATTGCCACTGGCTGCCGGTTGTCTGGCGGCGGAGGGCTGGAAGGTGGTGGTTCTGACGCTACCCAGGTCACAGTGGTCGCGCCGGCAACGCTTCCTGCAAACAACCTGGCGCCGGTGCAGACGTTGAAGCCTATGCCAACGCCAACGTTGGTGACAGAGTCAACCGAGGCGCCGGCAGAAACGCCAACAGAAGCGAGCGCCACTGTCGTTCCTTCGCCGGTAGCTTCCTTACCCGACTCTGATGCGGCAATCGAGGCGGCGCTGCAACGCCTGACGTTGGAACAGAAAGCGGCGCAGATGATTATGGTCGGGCTGCCGGGGCCAGCGGTGGACCCCGTGGCGTGGCATCTGGTCTCGGAAATGGGCGTTGGCGGCGTCATCCTGCTGGAGCGCAATTTGCAAGGGCCAGAGCAGCTACGCTCGTTGACGTCCGGTTTGCAGGAAGCGGCCTTAACAGGCAGCTCGCAACTGCCATTGTTTATTGGCTGGAACCATGAGGGGGGCGACATTGTGCGCGCCGAAGCAGGGCTGACACTTTTTCCCAGCGCCAGAGCGATGGGGGCGCTGGGTGACCCGGCGCACTCCTTTGCCATGGCCCAGGCGATGGCCCTGGAGATGTATAGCCTGGGCGTAAACATGAACTACGCGCCGGTGCTGGACGTGAACGTAGACCCGGCTAACCCGGTCATTGGGTTGCGCTCCTTCAGTGAGGATCCGGTCACCGTGGCGCAGCTTGGCGCTCAATTTATTGACGGCCAACAGGGCGTGGGCGTGATTGCTGTGGCCAAGCATTTTCCGGGACACGGCCGGGTTGACGCCGATAGCCACTTCGAGCTGCCAACGGTTCATGCCTCTGTTCAGGAGCTGTGGCAGGTAGAGCTGCCACCGTTTATGGCCACATTGGACAGCGTGGGGGCGGTGATGGTGGCGCACCTGAACATTCCGGCGCTGGACCCATCGGGGCGGCCCAGCAGCCTTTCGCACGCGGTGGTGACTGACCTGTTGCGCGAACAACTGGGATACGACGGCGTGGTGATGACCGATGATATGGGTATGAGGGCCATTACCGACCATTATACGCTGGAAGAGGCAGCGCTGATGGCTGTGGAAGCAGGCAACGACCTGTTGCTGACTATCGATCCTGACCATTCGCAGCGCCTGGTGAACGTGCTGGTCGGCGCGGTACACAGCGGACGGCTGGACGAAGCGCGTATTGATGCCTCGCTGCGCCGTCTGTTGCGGCTTAAGCAGCAGTATGATCTTTCATCGTGGGTGGCGGAAGGGCCGGTATTGCCGCAGCAGCACGTGCACCAGCAGCAGGCGCTGGAGCTGGGAGCGGCGGCAGTGCGCACGGTGCGCAATGAGGCGCAATGGATTCCACTGCCGCAACGGCCTCAGCACTTGCTGCTCATCAGCCCGCTGACGCTCAACTCTGGCAGCGAAGTCGGGGATGGGTGGAGCGCCCTGGCCGAACAGTTTGCGGCGCGCGGTATAAGCGTAACGGAGTTGTTTTACGATCCCAATCTGAGCGGCAGTCCTCAGCTTCTTGAGCAACAGGCGCTGCAGGAGCTGGTGACGGCCGATGCCGCCGTCTTCGTGTTATGGGATAGCGTTATGCACTATAGACAAAGAGGCGACACAGGGCAGGAACGGCTGGCAGCAACCCTGCTGGCCCAGGACCGGCCGGTGATCATCGTCTCAGGACATCTGCCCTATGATGAGCTGCGGCTGCCCAGTGTGCCGGCGTTGGTGAATCTGTATGGGGATGGAATGGGGCAGCTTATGGGGTTGGTGGAGTTGCTGTTGGGGGAGGAGTAGTAAGGCGTGTGCCCTACATCCCCACGATGTGCAGAGTGGTCTCTGCATCTAGAAATCGCCCAAGGTCATCCACTTCCGCCTGCAGCAGGGGCAGGTGTTGGCTGCTCATCTCTGTGAAGGGGGTGACGGTGACTTCCAGGGCGTTGTTGCGGCGGGTGAGCTTCCAGGTGCCTGCCGCTTCGCCGTCGATGAGCAGGGTGGGGCGCAGGAAGCCGCCGCCGGGGTGAATCTGGCGCGCGAATTGGGGGTGGACGAACCAGTCGCGTGATTGGTAGCCCAATTGGAGTGGATCGTAAGCGGGGATGAGGTGAGCGCGTGGGGGCGATGGGTCGAGGGTGTCCAGTAGTGCCTCGGCTTGCGCCTGATGCAGCCACAGGGTCTGGCCTTCGGCTTCGAACTCAATGAGGTCAGCGCGATGGGCGTCGAAGGCGGCGCGGGCGTCCTTTTTGAGCGCGCCGGACCAGGTGGCGAAATCATCTACTGATGCGGGCCCGTAAGTGGCGAGGTAGCGAGCGGCGAGCTTTGTCCAGCCATCCTCAACCGGCGTGGGTGCGTCCTCAAGCCAATCCTGCAGCAACACGTACGTTTGTGTGCCGTCGCGCTCGGGGCCGTGGCAAAGTAGGCCCAACAGCGCCGCACGGCCGATGAGGTGTGGCAGCCGCTGGCCCTCTGCCGAGATGCCGTTCTGCTCCAGGAGCGCGCCCAGCTCGGCGCGGGTCATGGGGCCGCGTTCGCGCAACGCGGCCATGAACAGCTTTGTGGCGGCGGTCAGGGTGTCGTCGTCCAGCCCTAGCTGCCGGTGGCGCCGCTGCAGGTTCTTGAGCAGCCGTGGCGCAACCAGGGGCAGGAGCCAATGAACGTCAGCGGCGGCGATGAGGTGGAGCGTGCCACGCAGACACCAGGTGCGAACGATGGTGCGAGTTGACTCCAGCGCCTGCTCGACGTCGCGTGCGCTGATCTTTTTGGTACGGGGGCGGATGGCCAGAATGGAGGACGGTTTCTCCTGGGATTGGATGGCGACCAGGGCACTGGTCAGCGCTGCCACGCCGGTTGCACGTTGCTCACCCAGATGCTGAGCTGCGAGACGGAGCTGCTGTAGTTGTGAGCGTGTCAGAAGCTGGGGCATGGGGTGCTTCCTCTTGCGACTATCTTTCTTGAAGAAACGCCGGTAACGCCTCAATTTTATGATGATTGCCTGCTCTGTCGAATACGCTTACGATAGAGGGTCTGACGTGAATAGGAGAAACGTTATATGATTGATATTGACGCCTATCTGGAGCGGATCGGCTATGGGGGTCCGCTGACTCCTTCGCCCGAGACATTGAGCCAACTGCAGATCGCGCACTTGCAGACGACGCCGTTTGAAAATCTGAGCATTCATTGGAATGAACCGATTGTTCTCAACGACGAGGCGCTTTTTGATAAGATCGTCACCCGGCGGCGTGGCGGTTTCTGCTATGAGTTGAACGGGTTATTTGCAGCACTGCTGCGGGAATCAGGCTTCCAGGTTACGATGCTTTCGGCAGAGGTCATGGGAAGTGACGGATTTGGGCCACCGTTCGACCACATGGCGCTGATGGTCTCTGGCCCGTTGCCGGAGAGATGGCTGGTTGACGTTGGCTTTGGCAACTCGTTCCGGAAGCCTCTGCTTCTGGATTACCGGGGAGAGCAGACAGATGGTGAGCGGACGTACCGCATCGATGCTGAGGGTGACCTTCTCACCCTGTGGCAGCGCGAAGGCATGGGCGAGTGGAAGGCTCAGTACCGTTTCAGGCTGGAACCATATGAGTACGCCGACTATGCCGAGATGTGCCATTTCCACCAGACCTCGCCAGAGTCGCACTTTACGCAGCGCCGTGTCTGCACAGTGGCGACAGCGCAGGGGCGCATCACGTTAAGCGACCTGCGCTTTATTACAACGGAGAATGGTAGGCGGCAGGAGCAGACGTTAGAAGACGAAGCCGAGTTTGTGCGCGTGCTGCATTCCCGTTTTGGCATCGTGGCGCCTGATGGGCTGCGTTGAGCAACCTGATGCACTACTTTGCCCGAACGACGGCGGGTCTGGAAGAAATTGTCTGGCTTGATATGCTGGACTGGCTGGGCCAGGCCAATCTCAAATTCCTCGGGCACCGGGTGATCCATTTTGACTACGCGGGACATCCCACCCAGCTCCTTGAGCTGAGAAGTGTTGATGACATCTACGTTTACGCCGGCCATGTGGACGGAATGGATCACCGGCGCAGCGCCCTGCAACGGCTGCGGGCGGAGGTGGGCCGGCTCTCGTTGGATAGCGCCCTGGGCGCAGTCCGCAGCGTGCGCAGTGTGGGGAAGCCTGTTTCCTTTTATGTGACCGCAAGCTATCTGGGGAGCCGCAACTACTCTCGCTATGAGATTCAGGACACTGTTGCCGCGGGTATTGTGGAACAGTACGGCTGGAAGCTTGTGGATAGCTCAGACATAGCAGATATTGACGTGCGTGTTCTGCTGGACGAAAGCGAGGCGACGATTGGCCTGAGATTACAGGCCTGGCCTTTACACCGCCGTTCCTATAAGGTGGCCAGCGTGCCCGGCTCGCTAAA
>CAZRTM010000118.1:0-1633 GCA_964602995.1 uncultured Ardenticatenaceae bacterium | reverse complement strand
CGCGCTGTGTTGCTAACCGATCAATCGGAGCTGTTGCTTCAACATATGGGGCCGCTGGAATTGGCGTTTGCCAGGCAAATCAGCCTTTATGGAGCGTATCCTACGATTCATGTCCTCGACTATGACTATGCAGCGAAGCAGGATGGCGCTGCCTTTGCCGAGGTATCCCGGTTTGGCGTGGGGATAAACGAGATGATCGAAAGAGATGGGGTCTGGCAGGCTTATAGCCCGCTGGTGGGGAAGGTGAAGTGACTGATTGCGCTGGCGCACAGGCCGCGCGAAGCGAGAAAAGGTGGCAACTCATGATGCAAAAGAAAGTAGCGCATGTGATGGGGCTGGTGATCCTCCTGGGAGTGCTGGTTGCCTGTGGCAATCAGGGTCAAGGTGTGGCGCCGACGGTCGATACGGATGCACTTGTGGCAACGGTGGTTAGCCAACTGCGGAGCGAGGCGGAGGAGGTGGTGGCGCCAACGGAGGCGGCTCCGCGCCCTACGGTAACGACTCCGCCTTCCCCGGCAACGGCGACGGCCGAACCGCAGCCAACGGCGAGCCTTGTCCCTGTGGATGAAATTCTGCCTGGCATTGTGCAGGGTGACCTGCAGGAAACGCTGGTGCAGGTGTATGAGCAGACGAACCCCTCGGTGGTCTTTATCATCGTGCCCCCGACCGGTAGCGGCAGCGGGTTCGTCTATGATGAGGATGGGTATATTGTGACTAACAACCATGTCGTCACCGGCGGTGATAGCATTGAGGTGGTGTTCGCCAGCGGTGAACGGTATGCGGCGGAGGTTGTGGGAACGGACGTGGATAGTGACCTGGCCGTGCTCAAGATTGAGGCCTTGCCAGAGGGCGTTTCGCCGCTGCCATTGGCCGATGGCGAGAGCCTACAGGTGGGGCAGTTTGTAGTGGCCATTGGCAACCCGTTTGGTGAGGCCGGTTCGATGAGCCTGGGCATTGTCAGTGGATTGGGGCGCAGCCTACCTTCGCAACGGCGCATCGGTATCCAGAGCACCTATTCCTTGCCTGGCGTGATCCAGACTGACGCGCCGATTAACCCTGGGAACTCGGGTGGGCCGCTGCTGAATCTGAATGGTGAGGTAGTAGGCATCAATTCGGCCATTGCCAGCTTCACAGGCACGAACTCGGGTGTGGGCTTTGCCATTCCGGTGCAGGCGGTGGAGAAAATTGTGCCGGTCCTGATCGAGACGGGCCGTTACGAATACCCTTATGTTGGCGCAACTTTTGATGATGAGATTTCGCTGGCCGATCAGGAACTATATGGCCTGACACAGACGCAGGGTACCTATGTGATTGAGGTGGCGCCAGATAGCCCTGCGGCTGCGGCTGGATTGCGAGGAGCTGACCCACAGACGGGAAGGGGCGGCGACTTGATTGTGGCCATCGACGACCAGCCGGTAAACAATTTTGGCGACTTCAATAGCTATCTGACATTCCACACAAGCGCCGGTCAGAGTGTAGAGCTGGTGGTGTTGCGCGGCGAGGAAGAAGTGGCGCTGTCGTTGACGCTTGGCAGCCGGCCTTAGTGCTCTGTTAACCAGAATTTTGAATACTGCTGTGGCCGGTCTCATTATTGCTGTGGCCGGTCTCCCGACCGAGCCACCTGCCTACATGA
>CAZRTM010000117.1:0-11955 GCA_964602995.1 uncultured Ardenticatenaceae bacterium | reverse complement strand
CGTCATTCTGAGGCGACAGCCGAAGAATCTCTCGCGTGTCGGGGTTGAGATCCTTCACTCCGCAGACTCCGTTCAGGATGACGGGGGGATGGGACTCCGCTCAGGATGACGGGGGTGTTAGGACTCCGTTCAGGATGACGCGTCAGGATGGCGTTTGCGCAATGTGACTTAAGAAAGCACTATTTCCAGGGCCATTTCTGGTTTCGGCGCCCCTTGCGCTCATGAAAACCCTTGCCACATAACCGATATTTCCTATAGCTTTGCTTTGTTTTAAGATTTGGCACTTGCTATACTTGTCACGTCAGCGTTTTCTTTTTTCTACTTTCTTCCAGATGGACAACAACCGGACTACTGGTGTTGGTGGAGGTATTGGTGAGAGATCTAGTTCCGCCAAGCGGCTTTTATTATCCCAACAAAATGGCCCGCATTTTCTTGCTCGCTTTGGAGGAAGTCATGGGGCGCAATGGCTTGAACGCCCTGCTAAACCTGATTGACTTGCGCGAATATATCCATGAACTGCCTCCTGACAATCTGGAGCGAGAGTTTGATTTTGCCCACATTTCGAACATCAACCAGGGTCTTGAAGATATCTACGGACCCCGCGGTGGGCGCGGTCTGGCGTTGCGCGGTGGTCGCGCCATTTTCAGCCGTGGCCTGAAAGGGTTCGGCGCGCTGGCCGGCGTCGGCGACCTGGCCTTCAAGGTGTTACCCCTGAAGACCAAGCTACGCATCGGCGTCCCGGCCGTGGCCCGCATCTTTACCCAGTTCAGCGACCAGACCAGCCGCGTCGAAGACCACGGTGATTACTTCCTTTACTATATCGACCGTTGCTCCATGTGTTGGGGCCGCAGCAACTGCGACCGCCCGGTCGGTTTCGTCGCCGTTGGCATTTTGCAGGAGACGCTGCGCTGGGTTAGCGGTGGTTTCGAATTCCGCGTGGAGGAGCTTGAGTGTATTTGCCAGGGGGCGGAGACCGGTGTGTTCCGCATTGATAAGGAACCTATCCGTTAGACTGTAGCGACCGTAGCATCGTAGCGCCATCATCAAAGGTAGCAAGCAGTGGCCGACCCACAAAACAAAATCTTCATCGTGGAAGATGACGTCGAAGTAGCCGACATGCTGCGTGCCTTCTTTGGGGCACAGGGATACGACATTGGCACGGCAACGTGGGGCGAAGAGGCGGTGAAGCTGATTCAGGAAGATGTTCCAGACGTTGTGCTGCTCGACATTCGCCTGCCTGATATCAACGGTTACGAAGTCTGTCGCCGCTTGCGCCAGAACCGTCGCACCCAGCACCTGCCCGTCATCTTCCTCACCGAGCGCCGCGAACGCAGTGACCGGCTGGCGGGCCTGGAGATGGGCGCGGTAGATTACATCACTAAACCGTTCGACATCCAGGAGCTGCGCCTGCGTGTCCGCAATGCTCTGCGCCGATCCCAACTGCAATCGCTGCACAATCCAATCACTGGCCTGCCCGAAGGTCCGCTGGTCAAAGAACAGCTGGAGGCGCACATGCAGAAAGCGGAATGGGGCATTGTCTTCACCGCTGTGCGTGGGCTGGACAAATTCCGCGACCACTATGGTTTCGTCGCTGCTGACGACGTTACGCGCGCCATCAGCCTCATGATTGCCAACGCCATCCAGGAAGGTGACGGTAAGGACCACTTTGTGGGACACGTCAACGCTGAATCTTTCATTATCCTGGCTGACCTGACCAACTGTAAGGAGTTGGCGCACCGTTGTCGCTCGCGCCTGCAATCTTCGGTGCCCTATTTCTATCCCGCCATCGACCGCCAGCGCCTGGCTGAGGGCGCTAAGGAGCGGCTGGCAGTGGAAGTCGCCTGCCTCAACTCGCAAGACGGCAACTTCAACAGCATCAATGAAATCGGAGAGGCACTGCACACCCTGCTGGGCTAGCCCTTGAGGTAGGCAGGGGATGTGCTGGCCTGACTCTTAGGGGGAACAACATGCCTGAAGTCATCGTAGTCATCCCCACCTATAACGAGGCGGACAACCTGCCGCTGATGGCCGCTGAGCTGTGGGCGCTGAACATTGCCGGCCTCTCCATCCTGGTGGTGGACGATAACTCACCGGATGGCACAGGCCAGGTCGCGGAAGAGCTGGCCCGGCAGAGACCGGGCGCCCTGGAAGTTCTGCATCGCAAGCGAAAAGAGGGGTTGGGGGCTGCCTATGTCGCCGGTTTCAGCCATGCCCTCAGGCGCAACGTAGGCACCATCATCCAGATGGATTGCGACTTTTCCCACTCGCCTGAACACATTCCGGAGATGCTCCAGGAGCTACGGCACTATGATGTCGTCGTAGGCTCACGGTACGTTAATGGGGGACAGATTGACGAGCGCTGGGAAACAGGCCGCTACCTCCTGAGCTGGTGGGCCAACGCCATCTACACCCGCCTCTTGCTCAACCTTCGTGTCAAGGACGCCACAGCAGGTTTCAAATGCTGGCGCGCCGATGTGTTGCGAGCCATTGATCTTGATGGAATTAGCTCTCACGGTTATAGTTTCCAGTTTGAAATGGCCTATATTGTTGAGAAGCTTGGATACCGTGTGAAGGAAATTCCCATCTACTTCGAGGATCGCCGTATCGGTCGCTCTAAATTGACCATCCCCATCAAAGTCGAGGCGGCGCTACGCACCTGGCTCGTACTGTGGCAATATCGCCACCTGACGCCTGAGATGCGCCAGCCCTTGCCGGCGCCGGTCAGCGCCAGGCCCAACGTAGAGCGGAACCTCTAGCCTTTATCGCGGCGTCCAATCCGTGCTGCGTTGCAATTTCTTATGAGTCGCCTCAGTCGCTATAAAAGTGACCTTTTCATTGTGGCAGGATTCATGATCCTGCCACTATTGTTGTTTGCAGACGTTACCCTTGGCGGCGCCACGATGGTGCCCTTCGACAACCTGTTCCAATGGCAGCCCTGGGCCGGAGCCGCCGCCGAGCTGGGCGTAGGCCGTCCGCACAACACGCTCATCAGCGACCTCATCCTGGAAAACTACGTCTGGCGGCAGTTCATCCGCGAAAGTCTGGCCCTGGGCGAGATTCCACTCTGGAGCCCCTACCTCTTTGGCGGCTCGCCTTTTCTGGCCACGGGCCAGAGCGCAGCCTACTATCCTTTCAGCATCTTCTTTCTGGTTTTGCCCCTGACCGCGGCCTACGGCTGGTACACCGTCAGCCAGCTCTGGCTCGCCGGCATCTCTATGTACGTTTTCGCGCGCGTCTTGCGCATGGGCCGTGCCAGCGCCGCGCTCGCCGGCCTCATCTTCCAGGGAAGTGGCTTCATACTGGTCAGCGCTGCCGTTTTCCCCATGATTCTGGGAGCAGCGCTCTGGCTGCCTCTGCTCCTGGCCTGCATCGAGATGACCATCCGCGCCAGCACTTCCCCGCGTGGCGCGGGCCGCACGCTGCCCTGGGTGGCGCTGGGGGCTGTGGCGCTGGGCTGCCAGATTCTGGCGGGCCATATCGAGATTACTTACTACACTCTGCTGGTCATGGCCGGATTTGCCGGCTGGCGGCTGCTCTCGCGCATTTTTTATTCCGGTGCTGAAAGCGACCCGGAACCGCGGCAGAAACAACTGCTCGCTGTGAAGACGGCTGGCTGGCTGGCGGGCCTCGTCGTGCTGGGGCTGATGCTGGGCAGCATCCAGTTCATCCCCTTCTACGAAGTGGGCCAGAACAACTTCCGTGAAGGGTCAGCCTCTCTGGCCGAGGTGCGAAACTGGGCCTTTCCTGTGCGGCGCGTCCTGACGCTGGCCGTGCCCAACTTCTTCGGCAACCCTGCCCACCACAGCTACGTAGACGCCTTCAGCCGTGAGCGCGTCTTCCTTGAGACCAACTACTACGGCGAGCCGAATCCCAACGGCGCCGGCACCAGTAGCTGGGGCATCAAGAACTACGTGGAGGGCGGCATCTACCTGGGTATTTTGCCCCTCTTCCTGTCGGTGCTGGGACTGGTTTCCTGGCGACGGCGCTCCCGTGGCGGGCGGTCGGCCATTCTCTTCTTTCTGGTCCTCGCCCTCCTTTCCCTCTCCTTCATCTTTGGCACGCCGCTCTATGCCATTCTTTATTACGGATTGCCCGGCATCAACCAGCTACATTCACCCTTCCGCTGGGTCTTCCCCCTTTCCGTGGCCGTTGCTGCCCTGGCCGGTTATGGCATGGATTACCTCGCCGCCACGCGCCAGGAGAGAGCCGTCAAACGGCACGATGCCCACCGCTGGACAAGCGACTCGCGCCCTCCGCGCTGGCTGCAGCCGCTGCTGCTCTGGGGAAGCTCCTCGCCCGTTACCGGGCTGGCCGGGTTCGCCTTCTGGTCCGGCGTCCTGCTCCTGGCCGGGCTGCTCTTTTCCTGGCTTTTCTATGACAACATTGAGCCTCTGGTGCAACAGGTGTTCCTGGGCCTGGCCAAAGCGCCCGAGGCCTTCGACAGCGCCCGTGCCTTTTACAGCTACCAGCTACGCAACTTTCTGATTCTGGCCGGCGCTCTCGTCGCCTCCGGCGCTGTCCTGCGCGTCAGCCGCTGCCCGTTCTATCTGCCCGGTAAGGCACGCCGCCCCTTGTGGTCCTTGCTGGCGCTGGCCGTCGTGGGGCTGGACTTGCTGCTGGCTAATTTCGGCTTCCACAGCGCCGTGGACCCCTCTCTGTTCGATTACCGCCCGCAGCTTGTGCAGTGGCTGCAGCAGCAACCTGGCCACTGGCGCATGACCACCTTTACGCCACATGGCGATAAGCCGCTCAATGCCAACACGCCCTGGCTTTACGGCATTCAGGACGTGCGCGGCTATGATTCGGTCATTCCCCGCCAATATGTCCAGTATATGGAAGCCATCGAACCGCAGAATGAACTGCTGTTCAATCGCATCCAGCCTATTGTTACCCTGGACGCTCTCAACTCGCCGCTTCTGGATTTGCTGGGGGTGAAATACATTGTCACCGCCGAAGAGGTTGATTTGCCCAAACTGGAGCTGGTCTGGGAGGGCGAGAATCTGAACGTCTACGAGAATCTGGCCGTGGCGCCGCGCGCCTTCACCCTGCCGCAACAGGCCACCGTGCTCGCTGCCGACCCCTATGAAGCGATGCTGCAGCAGGACCCGCGCCAGCACGTGATTGTGCAGGAGGAAGATTGGCGTGGGGACGAGGCGCCGCCTTCTCTGGCCCAGGCGGGCGCTCCGGAGCCTGGTTCAGCCACCGCGGCCGAGATTGTGGGCTACAGTAATATCGAGGTGACGGTTAACGCCAGCGTGCAGGAACCTTCCTGGCTGGTGCTGGCCGACAGCTACTTCCCCGGCTGGACGGTGTTCGTGCGGCCTCAGGCAACACAGCCCGATGGTAACGGCGAGCCACCTGCTGAAGAAGAGGCATCGCTATATCGTGTGGACGGCAATTTCCGCGGCGTGCTGCTGGAGCCGGGCGATTGGACTGTGCGCTTCCGTTACAGCCCTCTGACGTTCAAGCTGGGCGGTCTGGTCAGCGCCATGGCCGGCATTGTCCTGCTCTTCGCTTTTGGTGTCTGGGGCTGGCGTCGCTTCTACAACCCGCAGACTGAGATGACCAACACGGTCAGCATTGCCAAGAACAGCCTGGTACCCACCCTGCTCAATTTGCTCAACCGCGCCATTGACTTCCTCTTTGCCGCTTTCTACCTGCGCGTTCTAGGCCCCGCCGACGCCGGAAGCTACGCCAATGCCATTGCCGTTGCTGGCTGGTTCGAGATTATCTCCAATTTTGGCCTGAACACGCTGATCATCCGCGACGTGTCGCAGGACAGGAGCCGCGCCAGCCATTATTTGCTCAATACCATCGTGCTGCGCCTGAGCGTCAGCATCGTGGCCGGTCTGCCGATTTTCCTTTATCTATGGGGCGTCAACCTGGGCAGCAATCCGCTTGGCGCGGAGGCCGTCGCTGCCATCCTGCTGCTGATGGTAGGCATGATCTTCTCCGGCGCGGGCCAGAGCTTCACCGGCCTCTTCTATGCTTACGAGACGGCCGAAACGCCCGCAGCCATCGCCACCATCACCACCATTCTGAAGGTTGGTTTCGGCGTCATGGCGCTGGTTTTTGGTTATGGGTTTGTGGGGCTGGCTGCCGTTTCTATCATTGTCAACATTATTACGCTGGCTATCCTGGGCTTTGCCGCGTTTCGTAATTTCGAGCTGCGTGGTCCCTGGACCATCGATTTTCCCTTGCAGCGCATCATGGTTGTCCAGAGTTATCCGCTGATGCTCAATCACCTGCTGGCGACCGTTTTCTTCTTCATCGACGTGCCCCTGATGCGGCAGATTAACGGCGACGAGGCTGTGGGCTGGTATAACAGCGCTTTCAAGTGGGTCAATGCTGTCAACGTCATTCCCAGCTTCTTCACCTTTGCCCTCTTCCCCGTCATCTCGCGCCAGATTCAGAGCGACATGGAGGATGCGCGCCGCACTTTCCGTATGTCGCTCAAAATCATGGTGCTCATTGCCCTGCCCATTGCCGCCGTCACCACGCTGCTCGCGCCCCTGCTCATCGGGGTTCTGGGCGGTCCTGAATATTTGCCCCACGGTAGCCTGGCGCTGCAAATCGTCATCTGGTCCATCCCCATCGGCTGGCTGAACAGCGTGACCAATTACATGCTCATAGCTCTGGGCCTGGAACGTATCCAGGTGCGCGCCTTCCTGGCCGGGGTCGGCTTCAATTTCATCGCCAACCTGCTTCTCCTGCCGCAGTTCAGTTACGTGGGCGCTGCCATCACCACCATCATCTCAGAGATAATTCTGCTGGTCATATTCAACGTCTACCTGAAGCAACGCATGCCTGCTGTGCGCTGGCTGCGCCTGCTATGGCGGCCGGTGCTCATCACCGCCGCCATGCTCGCCGTCATGTGGCTGGGCGCTCAGATCCACCTGGCGTTGGCCGTGGGCCTGGGCCTGCTCATCTATCCCGCCGGCCTCTGGCTCCTGCGCGTCTTCGGCGAAGAGGAACGCAACATCCTCCTATCCCTGCTCCCGGCGCCCCTCGCAGCCCGCCTGAATCTTGTGTAAGATGTTGCCACGAATTACACGAATTTCACTAATTTTTACATTCCCAATTCGTAGAATTCGTGAAATTCGTGGCGAAAAAAGGCCACAATGAACAGCTTATCACGGACTCAGGCGCGGTGGATTGTGGTGGTGGCGTTGCTGGTGGCAGCGGCGTTGCGCCTCTATGGGCTGAACAACCTTTCGCCGCCGGGGCTGGAACACGACGAGGTTGCCAACTGGCTCATCGACCGCGCCATTCTGCGCGGCGAGCACGCCATCTACTTCACAGAAGCCTATGGACACGAAGCGGCGTTTCACTACGTCCAGGCTGCGTTTGTAGCTCTGCTGGGTGATCATGCGCTGGCCTTGCGCTTGCCGGCGGCTTTTCTGGGCCTGCTGGGGCTAGCCGCTGCCCATACATTGGCGCGTCGCCTATTTGGTCTTCGCATAGCGCTAATGGCGACGCTTTTTCTGGCCGTCCTCTTCTGGCCCGTCTTCTACAGTCGCCTGGGCCTGCGCGCCATTATGCTTCCCTTCCTCTCGACCCTGTCTGCCTATTTCTGGTGGCGCGCCTGGCCGTTTTCAAAGTCAAAGCAACGTCCTCCGTCCGCAAGCAGCGGGCAGTTGCGCTTCTATCTGCTCAGCGGCCTGCTTGCCGGCCTCAGCATGCACACTTACATGGCGGCGCGCGCCGTTCCCATCTTCTACTTTCTGTTCCACCTTTGCCTGGCCCTGTTCCACCGCCAGACCCTGCGCCGGCAGTGGCGCGGCGTGTTGCTATTCTGGCTTAGCTTCGTCATTGTTGCCGCGCCGTTGGTCATTTTCCTCCTCACGAATCCCGGTATTGAGTCTCGTGTGGCCGAAGTGGATGCCCCTCTACGCGCTTTGTTGCAGGGGGAGCTGCACCCGGTTGTGGATAACTCTGTGGATATCCTGGCCATGTTTGGCTTCGCCGGAGACCCCCTCTGGCGGCAAAATGTGGCCGGAATGCCTGTTTTTGACCCCTCGTTGGCGTTGCTCTTTTACCTAAGCCTTCTTGTGAGCTTGCTAAACGTAAGGGATGAGCGACATCTATTCCTTATACTCTGGGTATTCACGTCATCTATTCCCAGTATACTCACTATAGATGCACCCAGTAGCATTCGTATTATCAATATCCTGCCGGTTCTCACCCTTTTACCGGCCATATTTATGCACAATTTGGGATACTTATCCACAGAAAAAATGGGTTTATCCACAGCTGGGGTGCACAAATGGATTATCCCGCTCGTGGTTTGCGGTCTCTTTTTCTTTCATATTGGACGCACGGTTGAAGCGACCTTCATAACCTGGCCGGGTAATGAGGAAGTGCAATTTGTGTGGCAAGAAGCGCTGACAGAGGCCGCCGGCTTTCTCGATCAGAACGGGGATGTTCGGAATGTAGCGGTCGGCGGATGGACGCCGGACACGATGGATCCGCCGACGATGGCCCTGACGTTGCGCCGTGACGATCTGGCCCTGCGTTACTTCAACCCCCAGGAATCGCTGCTTATCCCTGCTGCTTCCTCTGCCCAGCCCGCTCTCATCGTGCGCCCGGCCATTCTGCCGTTCCCTGCGGCCTTGCAGAGCGCGTTGGAACAGACGCAGCTTTCGCCTCAGGAGCAGGGCAGTTTTGTCTCCTATCATCTCTCTACGTCTCTGTCGCTACAACCCGCGGTGGCGCACAACGTCCACTTCGGCGATGAAGTTACCTTTCTCGGCTACGACGCCAGCGACGGTTGCCAGGCCGACGGGGCGGGTGAGTGCGAGCTGGTCACCTACTGGCGCGTACTTCAACAGCCGGATGGCCCACGGCGCATCTTCCTCCACGTCCTGGACGAGAGCGGCGCGCTACTAGGCAACGCCGATGGCCTGGGCGCCCCCGCCGAGCACTGGCAAACGGGCGATCTGCTCCTGCAACGCCACCTGTTGCCCCTTACACCGCAAAGTAGCCACCAACTACGCCTTGGCCTCTACGACCCCGAGAGCGGCCAGCGCCTGCTCACCAGTGCCGGCGCTGATTCCGTCCTCCTGGATTTGTCTGCACTCCCCTGATTACCCAGACATCCGATTTCTCCAAGAAATCGGATGTCTCCTTCAGTTCCAATCTCCAATCTCCCTCTCCGTGGTTCCCCGTGTTCCGCTGTTCCTCTCAACCTTAACACTGTGGACAAAATGTGGATAACCGCCTCTCCTATGCACCATTCCCCCAGGCGGCCGGGGATAAATCGTGGATAACTGTGGATAACCAGAGCCACAGCGCAGGCGCTAAGTGGCAAAAAAAAGAGCAGCCGCGCGGCTGCTCTCTAAAAGAGGAAGGGGTTGCTGCCAACGCCTGCCTCCCGATTTCTACTTCTGTTTATTCAATCGACTTAATCGATAGCTCCAGGCCACCACCGGGCGTTTCCACAGTGACAACCTGGCCCACTTTCGCGCCGAGCAAGGCGCGCCCAAACGGTGATTCGTTCGAAATATAGCCATTACTGGGGTCGGCCTCTTGCGCGCCTACAATGCGGTACGTTTCCTCGTTGTCGTAGCCATTTTCGACGACGGTCACCGTGCTGCCAACGCGCACAGAGTCGCTTGGACCGCCATCCTTGATCACCTTCGCCCTTCGCAAAGCGTCTTCCAGGTCCCTGATACGACCTTCCATGAAGGCCTGTTCCTGCTTGGCGTAATCATAGTCTGCGTTCTCTGAAAGGTCGCCCTGGGAGATGGCTGCCTGGAGGCGCTCTGAAATTTCCAGTCGCTTGACCGTCTTCAGATGCTCCAGCTCTGCCTTCATGTTCTCCAGACCTTCTTGAGTAACGTAAACAACATTATCATCTATCACGATAATCCTTCTCCGTTCTTTACAATGCGAGATAGGGGAATGTGAACAAACAAACCCCGCGGTAGGGCGGGGCTGCAGACTATTTGCTCGACGATATTCATTATAGCTGATTTCACTTTCTCTGTCTAACGAGAGGCGACGGTCACAGATCCTTTTCATCTTCAGCACCCAGCAACGTCACACAACTTCACCCACTCGCCGCAATGCGTTGCTATGACAACAGTGTTACAAGTGCTACAATTGGTCCACAATGCAACCAGAACAGAGACAATTGCCACCCCCAATTACTCGAGTCATCCTTTCCCTGGCCGTTCCCCCGCTCATTGCTGTCATTGCCGCAACAGTGGTCAGCAATCTGCCGGGTGGACCAGGTCCCATTGACCCCACCGAACGCGCCGGGGCTTCTATCCTGCTTGCCGCCCTCGGCATTTCCAGCCTGGTGCTGGGCCTTTTCTGGTATGGGTTGCCCGCGCTGGGGCTGCGTGGGCACCGGGCCTTATACGCCAGCATCGGCTTTGCCACGCTGGGGTGGGTCGTCTTCTTTGCAGCGCGCCTCTTCCTGGTCAGCAGCAATCCCGAGGTGTTGGTGGCCCCTGGCCTCGGCGGCACCTTCCTCTACCTGTTCCTGTTTGAAGCGCTTTCCCTACAGCTGTGGACCTTCGGTCTTGTCTTCCGCAGCGTCGCCGACTGGGGCGGTCCGCTCACGGCTGCCCTCAGCAGCGGCCTGCTCTTTGGCCTGGTCGGTTACCTCCTTTTTGATGAAAGGCTCATCAGCAGCTACCCGGCGATCTTCTATTTCCTGATCTGGGGCGTCTTCTACGGCCTCATCCGCCTGCGCACCGGTGGCATTCTGGGCATGGTCATCATCCAGGCCATGCAGAGCCTCACCACGTGGCACATCTTGCTGCCCCAGGCGCTCCCGGCTATCCAGGAGCTACAAAACCTCTATCTAGTCGCCGGCACCTTCTACATCATCTTCATCTGGCGTCTCTGGCCCAGCGAGGAAGAAGATTACCGTGTCTGAACCTGGCGACGCTTTCCCTTTGCCAATTTCCCCTTTCTAAATTCCACTTTCCAAAGGAGGGCTACATGGAGTACGAATCAATTCTGACGCGCAAAGAAAACGGCGTGGGCGTGGTTCAGTTCAACCGGCCCCAGGCCCTGAACGCCCTGAACCGGGAGATGATGGGCGAGGTGATTGATGCGCTGGAACAGTTTGACAAGGACCCCGAGGTTGGTTGCCTGATTGTCACCGGCAACGAGCGCGCCTTTGCCGCGGGGGCGGACATCAAGCAGATGGCCGAGGCCACGCCGGTGGACATGCTCAACAACCCTTTCATCGACTACTGGGATCGCCTGCAGCGCATCAGCAAGCCGATTATCGCCGCCGTTTCTGGTTACGCTCTGGGGGGCGGCTGCGAGCTGGCCATGGCCTGCGACATGATGGTCGTCAGCGAGACGGCGCAGCTGGGCCAGCCTGAAATCAACCTGGGCGTGATGCCTGGCGCCGGCGGCACCCAGCGCCTGACGCGCGCCGTGGGCAAAGCGCTGGCTATGGAGATGGTGCTGAACGACCGCCGTCTGAGCGCCGAAGAGGCCGTGCGTTTCGGCCTGGCCAACCGCGTGGTGCCCGTGGAAAGCTATCTGGACGAGGCGATGCGCATGGCGGCGGAGATTGCGGCCCGCGCCCCCATTGCCGTACGCATGGTCAAAGAGGCGATTAACGCCGCGTTCGAAATGCCGCTGCAGCCGGCCCTGGCCCACGAACGGCGGCTGTTCTATATGCTGTTCAGCACCGAGGACCAGAAAGAGGGTATGGACGCCTTCATCCAGAAGCGGCGCGCGCAGTGGCAGGGTAAATAACCGTCAGGCAGCGTCAGCTCCGCCTCGTTGCGCGGCCATGCTGTAGCCAGGCCCCTTTGCCTTTTCCTGCACGCCGCTGCGCCTCAACACCATCGCAAAGGCAGCGGTCATGGCCAGAAGTTGCAGATAACCCTGGTAAGACCACTCCTGCCACAGCACAACGGTGAAGGCGAAGAGCAGCAGCGCCGCGATCAGGTAACGGCGAGCCTGCGGCAGCGCGCCGATATG
>CAZRTM010000116.1:0-12074 GCA_964602995.1 uncultured Ardenticatenaceae bacterium | reverse complement strand
CCGCATTGCTCTGGGCCGTCTTCGGCCAGGGAATCACCGTCGACAGGCTGCGGCGCAAACAACCAGAACAGGGACCAGCCTGGGACAAAGGCTAAACAACTCATGGAGCATATGAAATGAACACAATCCTCTTTGCCATCCTCATCGTCCACGGCCTGATCACAACGGCCATTGCCCTTGGCTCATTCCGCCCTGGCGAACCGATCCTCAATCCTTCCTGGCTGGATTGGTGGCCCACCAACCTGGGTGAGTCCTGGCTGGTCTCGGGTCTCAGGCTGCCAGATACACTATTCTCACCGCTCTTCGCCCTCGGTTGGCTCGCAGGGGGTCTACTCCTGATAGCTTCAGGTCTGGCTCTGTTCGACATCTTGTTGCCACAAGAACTGTGGCGGCAGTTGGCTATTCTGGGAAGCGCCATCTCCCTGGTTATGTTGGTCCTTTACCTGCACCCCCTTTACGTGCTTGGTATCACGCTCAGTGCAGGCATCTTAATCGCTTTGCTTACGGCCTGAGTATAAAAAGGAGCAATCTAATGGCCACACCAACTTTGACCCTTACAAGGAACAGTCGCATCCGCACCGTGTCACGCTTCTGGCCCTGGCTGCTGGGCCTCTGCCTCTTCCTTCTTAGCGGCACGCTACTGAACCTCTTTCTTCTCTGGCCCTGGATGAGCAGTTGGGGCGCCACCCCACAGGAGCGCCAGAAAACATTGCCCGGCGATGACATGGTTCCCAATGCCAACATGCAGACCACCAAAGCGTTGACCATCCGTGCCACGCCAGAAGCAATCTATCCGTGGCTCTTACAACTGGGCGTTGATCGTGGCGGCATGTATAGCTACGACTGGCTGGAGAACCTCTTCGGCCTCAACGTACACACCGTAGACACCATCGTTCCCGCCTATCAGGAGGTCACTGTGGGCGATTTCTGGCGCTTCACGCCGGAAGATTACATCCTGAACCCTGGTCCTGGCCTGTACGTACGCGAGCTGCAACCGGACCACGCCGTGCTCCTCTGCTTCGGCATGGAAAATCAGCCAGACGAAGCGTGCTTTTACACCTGGCAGTTTGTCCTCGAACCACAGGCCGATGGCTCCACCCGCCTCCTCTTGCGCTCGCGCATGGCCGTTGAGCCAGAACTACCGATCAAACTGACCTACTTCGTCCAATTTATCATGGAACGCAAAATGCTCCTCGAAATAGGCAAGCGAGCGGAAGGGATGTAACCAACGAGCGCTCGCTGTGTAGACAGGAGGTTCACCATGTCAAAGAAAGTTTTGGTCACCTACGCCAGCCGCACCGGCACCACAGCCGGCGTGGCCCAGGCCATCGGCGAGACGCTGGCTGAAAGCGGCGCAGAGGTTGATGTAATGCCTGTAGATGAGGTGAAAGAGCTGGCCGATTACAGCGCAGTCGTCGCCGGCAGCGCCATTCAAGAGGGCCAGTGGCTACCCGAGGCCCTACAATTCATCCAGGAGAACGAGGCGGCTCTCAACCATAAGCCCTTTGCCGCCTTCCTGGTTTGTATCACAATGGCCATGTCCGGCGCGGATAATTACCGCCAGGCCGTCGTTGAGTGGATGCAGCCAGTACGCGCTCGCGTGCGACCGGTCAGCGAAGGTCTCTTCGCCGGAGCACTGGACATCGACCGCATACCTTCATTGGGCAACAGGCTCAAGTTCCGCCTCGCCGTCCTGTCTGGCGTCTGGAAAGAAGGGGACCACCGTGATTGGGACGCCATTCACGAGTGGACCAGCACGCTACCACCGCTTCTGGGCCTTTCACAGACGTGAACCTGGCTCCGGAGCCGTCAATGCATTATTGATGACACCTGACAAGGAGAGTCTGCCATGAATACTATCTCTGTTTCTATGCAACGCAGCACGTTCACCCATAACCTGTTAGCCCTCATCGCCCTCCTCCTCATAATCGCTACCGTACTCGGCTTCAATGAGCGATTCGGCATCGGCGACAACGTCATGTTCTGGACCCTGTTCCTTGTAGGCATGACCATCTGCGCCATGGGACCACTCAGTCGCGGCGCCACCTACGGCTGGTGGAATCCGCTACACATCGCCGGTTACGTCCTGGGCACGATTCTGCTCTTATTGGGAATCGCCGTCTTCTTCAACGTAGGCCCCACCTGGATCAGCGCGCCACAGAATGCGACCTTTATCATGGCCATACTCATCGCCATCAAAGGTATCCTGGCCATGTTCTACCGCGCAGCAAACTGATTTGCGCCCAGAGGCAGCGCCCTAAGTGCTCTGTTAAGTTGGTTTTTGTATGGCTCGGGCCGGTCTCCTGACCGCGTCCGCTACTTCATAAGGCCGGTGGCGCGGTCGGGAGACCGGCCACAGCAATAATGAAGAGACCGGCCACAGCAGCTTTCAAAATTCTGGTTAACAGCGCCCTAAGCGAGCAGGAGGTAGTAGACGAGCGCCACAATGGCTCCGCCGAGCACCAGCCAGGCCGAATTCAGCCGGTAGCGGAAGAGCAACACCGCGGCTACTATCGCCAGCAGCGCTGTCAGCCAATCAACTATGGCCGCCCGCGCCAGCTCCCAGGTCACCGCGGCCATCAGCCCCATCGCCGCCACGTTCACGCCGTCCAGCACCGACCCCAGCAGGGCCGACTCCCGCATACGTGGAATCAGTGGCCCAATGGCCGCTACAAAGAGGAAAGACGGTAGAAAAATGCCAACTGTCGCCAACACTGCTCCCGTCCAACCGCCGACCACATAGCCAACGAATGTCGCCGTCGTAAACACGGGGCCTGGCGTAAACTGTCCAATCGCCACCGCATCCAACAGTTGGTGGTCTGTCAGCCAGCCCAGGTTGAGCACCAGGTCATTGCGCAAGAACGCCAGCAACACATAGCCACTGCCATAGAGCACCGCGCCGATCTTCAGAAAAAGCAAGAAAAGACGGCTCAGGCTTACCGGAACCGTCTGCAGCACTGCTCCTGGCAATCCCAGCCCCAGCCACGGCAACAGCAACGCCGCCATGCCCGACCGATCAGCAAAGCGCCGCCGCCCATACTGCACCAACACGACCAGCAGCCCACCACCAAACAGCAACAACAGCTCATCTAACCCCAACAAATAGAGCACGAAAACGGCAATACCCACCGCCGCAAGAAACGGCCCCTGGACTGCTCTGCGCCCCAGCGCCCACAGCGCCTGCAACACCACGGCGATAATCACGGGCTTAATGCCATACAGCAGCCATTCCGCTGCTGGCGTCGAGCCGTACTCCACGTAGAGCCACGCCAGCGCCAGCACGATCGCCACCGCGGGCATGATAAACGCCACCCCTGCCGCCACCAACCCTGCATATCCGGCCCGAATATGCCCCACGTGAATCACCATCTCCGTCGAATTAGGCCCGGGAATCAAATTCGTCGCCCCTATCAAATCCAGAAAGCGTTGCTCGCTCACCCACTTACGCCGCGTCACCACCTCATCATGCAACATCGCAATATGCGCCGCCGGCCCCCCAAATGCGGTAAAGCCCAACCGCAACGCCAGCCGCGCCACCTCTCCTACCGATCCCCGTGGTTCTACGGAGCCTTCTTCTTGCTCAAGAACATCCATCGTGTGTCTTATCCTCCTGTCCGTTTCGCCAGAGTGCCTGTGAATAGGATATAGTCACCCACAGGCGCCATCGCTAAAAAAGTGGCCTATCTCACGGGTTTCTCAGCCGGCGCGACGGCGTACAGTAATACTACACAACATTCACAGCGTGAGTTCACTGACAGGGAAATAGTAAAGTTCTATTTGACTTACCTAGCCCTGTGGGATAACATTTTGCCCCATAATTCATTCGCGAGAATGTGCCACACCTCAATCATGAACAGTTACAACCTTGTCTTCACCACTGAACGCTCCCATCGCCATCAAGAGACAGCCCTCGAGGCTGCGCCCGAGTTCCTGAAGATTACCATGCTTCAGGCCCCGGATAAAGAAACGCTGATGGCACATCTGCAACATGCCGATTATCTTATTTCGGAGCGAGTGGGAACGATTGACGAGGAGATTATTCAAGCGGCGCCGCAACTCAAGCTGATCCTGCGCCTCGGCTCCCTTACCTATGATATCGACGTGGAAGCCGCTCGCCGGGCGGGTGTCAGCGTTACTTACTGGCCGGTAGGCCCTGTCATCCGTGTAGCGGAACACGTCATCCTGCAAATGTTGGCTCTCAGCAAAAAAATGTGCGAAGCAGAAGCAATTGCTCTGGAAGCCAGCTCGGAATGGGGAGAAAGCAAGCGCACGGATGAAGATACCTTCGCCTATAACTGGTCTGCTCGCGAGGGCGTTGATGGCCTCTGGCAAAAGACGATTGGCATCCTCGGCTTCGGTGAGATCGGCGTTGAGATGGCTCGCCGGCTCCAGAACTGGGGCGTCACTCTCCTCTATAACAAACGTCGCCGTCTACCTACAACCTTAGAAGAAGAATTAAACCTGACGTACGTAGATGTTGACGACTTATTTGCCAGCAGTGACTTTGTGGCCAACCTCTTACCATACTTCCCAGAGACAGATCAATGGTTGGACAAACGTTTTTTCGACATGATGAAACCAGGCGCGTGCCTTGTCAGTAGCGGCAGCGGCAGTGTGATCAACGAACAGGACCTGGCTGACGCCGTCCGCAGCGGCAAGTTGGGTGGCGCGGCGCTTGATACATTTGAATGGGAACCGCTGCAGCCACAAAATCCACTTATCCATCTGGCAAAAACAGGTTACAATATCTTATTAACACCACATATTGCTGCTGGATCTCTCAGCGCCTCCGCAAGAGAGCGCGCGCGCTATTACACAAATATTATAAACCACATCGAGAACAAACCTCTTTACAATCAAATCGCTTAACCGGCTAGACCGTGCGAGCGGCGGGTGGTATGTCGGAGCACACGCGCGCGCGGCGTAATCGTCAACTGTTCAGAACCCGTTCCTGGCGTCCAGCACTTTTCGCGGACGGCTGCGGGCTAAGGAGGTGGTGATTGCGTCTTCCGACATATTCAGGCACACATACATCAATTTGAGTTAGCCCCTAAAATTGAAATATAAGGAGTGAGAGATGGGTAGTAAGCCAACCCTACGTATACTGGCCCTGCTCCTCATCCTGTTGTCCCTCGCCGCCTGCAGCAGCTCTGCGGGCAACGATCCAGAGCCGACACAGGATAGTGGCGCGGTGGTCGATGAACCAGTACAGGAAGAGGAACAGGCAGCAGAAGAAGCCTCAGGAGAGGTAATTGAGCTTACCTACTGGCACACGCTCCCCGGCCCCCCGGGTGATGCGCAGGTTGAGCTAGTCGAGATGTTCAACGAGTCGCAAGACCGCATTCGCGTCAGCACTGAGTTCCAGGGCAACTATGGCGACCTGGCCACCAGCATCCTGACCGCCTTTGCCGGCGGTGGCGGCCCCGACGTCAGCCAGCTAGGAACCTTCGAGATCATGGAGTTTTACAAATCAGGCGTGCTTGTGGACATGAAGCCGTATATGGACGGCCCCAACGGTGTAGACACAAGCAGCTGGCCGGGCACCCTGCTCTCCGCCGGAGAGTTCGACGACGGCATCTACTGGTTGCCTTTCAACGTCTCAGTCCCCGTCCTTTACTACAATCAAGACGCGTTCGAAGAAGCCGGGCTGGATGGGCCGCCACAAACGTGGGCCGAGTTTTACGACTATGCCCGCCAGTTGACCGTCCGCAATGATTCCGGCGTGGTTGAACGGTATGGCGTTGCCTACATCCCCGGCTGGTTCTCCTGGGCCTTGACCTCCACCATCTGGTCTGAGGGTGGCGAAATCACTAACAAAGATTACACCACGATCACGCTCAACGATCCGGTTGTGGTTGATGTGCTCAGCGAGTTCCAGGCGCTGATCCAGGACGAAGCGGCCATCCTGCCTGATGATGCCTCTGGCGGTCATCGCGGTATGTTCATGAACGGTCAGGCGGCCATGATTCTGGACTCGCCCGCCCCGTTTGGAGACATCTTCGCCAACTCCGTCGGCTTTACACCGGCCGTAGCCAATTATCCTGAAGGAGCCGCAGGACGTGAGTACAACCCCGGTGGCGGCGGCATCGCCATGATCTCTTCCTCCAGCGAAGAGAAGCGTGACGCTGCCTGGGAGTTCGTCAAATTCATGATCTCGCCCGAGAGCCTGGCCTACTATGCTGAGCGTAGTGGCTATGCGGCCTGGACACCAGAGGCCCAGGAAGCCGCCGGTGACCTGCTGCAAGACGAGCGTTTCGCCATACTCCACGAGGCGATACCCTACCTGCGTGGCGACTTCTCAGCTAACTTCTCGCCAGCAGTACGCACCAACTTCGACTGGGCCTGGCAGACGATTTTCATCGAAGGAGCCGACGTACAGGAAACGTTGGATACCGCAGATGCCCGCGCTGAAGAAGAAATCGGTGAAGAGATCTTCGCGCCCTAACAACATCTACATCTAGCCGGCTGCGACTTGCGGTTCGGCGTTCAAAACTGGGAGAGGCCAGTTCACAGGCTGGCCTCTCCCAACCTACGGGAGAGATGTGACTATGCAGCGCTGGTTTAGGCGTCTCCTGCAAACGCTGAAGCGAAACCGGCATGAATGGCTCGCGTTTCTGGCTTTCATCGCCCCCAATTTCATTCTGTTCGCTGTATTCACCTACTGGCCGATCATCTACAGCTTTATGCTGAGCTTCACGCGCTGGAACTTCCTGACCCCCAACCGCGTTGCGGTGGGCTGGGCCAATTACCGGCGTCTCTTAGAAGATCCCAGCTTCTGGGAGGTCCTCGGTAACACTCTGACCTATGCCCTGAGCGTCGTGCTCATTGCGCAGGGCCTGGCCTTCTTGCTGGCGCTATTGCTCAATCGCAAAGTACCGGGCCAACCCTTTTTCCGGACCATCGCTTTCACACCACATATCACAACAACGGCGGCGGCAGCGCTGGTCTGGGTTCTGTTGCTGGACCCTCGCCTGGGACCGTTAAGCCACGTTTATAATCTGCTGGGTGTGGCCGGCCCGCGCTGGCTCTCCAGCAGCACACTCGCCCTCTGGGCCATCATCATCGTCGGCATCTGGAAGGAGATCGGTTTTTCCTCCGTCTTTTTCCTGGCCGGACTCCAGGGCATCAACCGTGACTACTACGAAGCCGCTGAGGTGGACGGCGCCTCCGGTTTTTCCGTACTACGCCATATTACACTGCCACTGATGACGCCCGTCATCTTCTTCCTGATGGTCAGTGGTTTTATCCAGGCCATCAAGGCGTTTGACGTTGTGGCCATCATGACGAAGGGCGGTCCCATCTACCCTGACTCAGCCACGTACGTCTACCACCTCTACCAACTGGCCTTCCGTAACTTCCGCGCTGGCTATGCCTCAGCGTTCGCCATCTACTTCTTTATCATCATTATCGCCATCACGCTCTTCCAGATTAAATTCTCGGAGCGTTGGGTTCATTACGGTGAATAGTTATGCAAGTTCCTTCGCTGGCCAGACGAGAACGTAGCGAACCGATCCGCCGCACCCGGCTACTCAATGGTGTGCGCGCTGCCTGGCCTTTCGCCCTGCTAACCGTTGTCGCCATCATCCTGGGCCTACCCTTTTTCTGGATGATCATCACCTCCCTCAAGCCGGTACAGGAGGTCATTGTCTATCCCCCACGCTGGTTGCCGCAGGAGATCCGCCTGGAGAACTTCGTCGATGCGTGGCAGGCAGCGCCCTTTGGCCGTTTTTACTTCAACAGCATCGTCACCGGTGTGGCTACGACTGTGCTGCAGGTCGTCTTCGCGGCGTTCATGGCCTATGCCTTTGTCTACATCCGCTTTCCGGCCAAGCGGTTCCTTTTTCTGCTGGTGCTGGCCACCATGATGGTTCCACTAGAGATGAAGCTGGTGCCGAACTACATCCTGTTAAGCAAACTGGACTGGATCAACACCTATTGGGCGCTGATCATCCCTCCCGCAGCCCATGCCTTTCCCGTCTTTGTGCTGGAACAGCAGTTCCGTACCTTGCCGCGCGATCTGATAGACGCGGCAAAAGTTGACGGCGCCAACCATTTCCAGATCCTGGTGCGCATTGTTACTCCGATCAGCCGGCCCCTGCTGGCCGCCGTAGGTTTGGTCTCCTTCGTAGGCCGCTGGAACGACTACCTGTGGCCCCTGATCGTGACGAACGAGGTCGCCATGCGTACGCTGCCCATCGGCCTTGCCTATCTCCAGGAGACTCAGGAAGGCAGCAATCGCTGGAATCTGCTCATGGCCGGCAGCATCTTCGTCATCATTCCCATACTGCTCCTATTCTTAATGACGCAAAAGCAATTTGTGGAAGGAATAACACGCGGCGCCGTCAAGAGCTAACTATTGCGAATCGATCGAAAGGATATCGTTGTGGAGAAACCAACTGTCGCCATCACCATTGGCAAGAACCATTACAAGCGGATGTTTGACGCAGAGGCATGGGAGGCGCTGGAGGCATTCGCGCATGTCAGTCACCACCAGGGCCAGGAACCGGCGGACAAGGAAGCCCTACTGGCTCTGTTGCCCGAGGCCGACGCCTGTATTACCAGTTGGGGCGTCGCGCAATTGGATGCCGAACTCATCGCCGCTGCCCCTCGTCTAAAAGCGATGGCCCACATGGGGAGCAGTGTCAAACGGTTCGTCTCCGACGCGGTTTGGGAGAGAGATATTCAAGTCACAAGCGCCGGTCTGGCCCTGGCCCAGGATGTAGCCGAAACAACATTGGGCCTCATGATCGTGGGCATGAAGCGTATCTGGCCCCTGGCGCGACACGTACGCGAGGGTGGCTGGCGTGAAACGAAATGGTGGCCGTCGCGCGAGCTTTATCGCAAGCAAGTAGGCATTATCGGCGCCAGCAACGTAGGCCGCCATGTTATACACCTGTTGCGGCCCTTCGAGGCCAAAGTGCTGCTTTACGATCCGTTTGTCTCCGATACCGAGGCTGCAGAGCTGGGTGTAGAGAAGGTGACGCTGGAAGAGCTTCTGCAACACTCCGATGTCGTCTCGCTGCACGCCCCGGCTAATAAAGAGACTATCCATATGCTCAACGCAACGCGCCTGTCGCTGATGAGGGATGACGCGCTGCTGATCAACACAGCTCGCGGCGCCCTGATTGACGAAGAGGCGCTGGTGGCGGAGCTAGAGAAAGGCCGCTTCTTCGCTTTCCTGGACGTGACCGACCCAGAGCCGCCTGCTCCTGACAGCCCGCTCCGCCGCCTGGAAAACGTTGTTGTCACCCCGCACTCTGCCGGATGCATTGAAGATTGCAGCCGGATGGGAAAGCTGGCCGTCGAAGAGCTACGCCGCTTTTTTGCCGGAGAGCCTCCCATTTACCCCATCAACCGGGATATGCTGATGCGGGTAGCATGATCATTACTTTTCTTAGCGCGCACCATCGCGCTACCCTGCAAAAAGCAACGAGGAGATTTTTTCTTGAGTGGAACACCCGTCCTGAAGGTCATTCGTGGAACACCTAACCCCACGGGACTGAGGGATGCTGAACTTTTTCTCTTTGAAGGAGATGCTACACAAGGGCCAATCCAACGGCTGGCGCTTGCGCCGGGTCTGACGCTTCCGGAACAACGCGCCGACCTTGACGACACTGTATTTCGCCTGAAGGTACTGCACATCAACGATCTTCACGGCCATATCATTCGCTTCCACACCAATCCGCCAATCCCCGTTTTCTCGCGCATCATTCACCGGATACGCCAGTTACGCGCACAGGCCAGGGCGGAAGAAAATATGGCCATACTGACCCTCTCTGCCGGCGACGACCTCATAGGCACGGTACTGGACGAATTACTGGGTGAAGATCCGCACAGCTACGAGATGCACGCTGGTTACCACCTCTATTCAAAAGGGGGCATCGATGCCAGTGTCATCGGCAACCACGACCTGGACATGGGTTCAGAATTGCTGGCTCACGCCATCCGCACCGATGCACAGTTCCCAATCCTCTCCGCCAATTTGCTCGGCTCTCGCTATCTGCAGGGCGCGTACTATCCGGCTGCTCTTTTCGTAGTCCAGGGTGTACGAATTGCTATCATCGGGCTTAGCACACCGGCCGCTGTCAAACCCCAGCGCGACTCTGGCCTGCATGTAGTCAACCCCATCCAGGTGGTTCACAACATCTTGCCCGCCATCCGCCCCCTGGCCGATGTGGTTATCATCCTTAGCCACCTTGGTTATAGCCAGCATAGCACCACGGTAAGCGTCAGCGGAGCCGGAGACCTGGAATTGGCACAGACCTTAACACCCGGTTCTGTCCACCTCATCGTCGGTGGTCACACGCACGATGTCCTCAACGAACAGGGGTTGACCGCCAACAACATTGTCAACGGTATTCCCATCGTCCAGGCCGGTACGCTGGGCAATTTTCTGGGCGAGGTGGATATCATGCTGCGCAATGGGTGCGCCGCTGTCACCAACACTCGCCTCACAGCGACAGCCGACCTTCATGTCGATGAGAAATTCGAAGAGGAATTCATACGGCCCATTGTGCAGAAAACCAGGCCGTACTTCGTGGAACCATTGGGCAGGGTCGACGACCATCCAGATCTAACCACTTACGCCGTTCGCAACTTATTCAGCAGCGAAGAGTCGGCGCTGGCTAACTTCATCACCGGCGCCCTCGTATCCCGCACACGGGCGCACGGCCACAATGTAGACTTCGCCGCCATTGACACTTCCTGCATTCGCAGTGGCTTACCCGTTGGCAAAGAGCTGGTCTTTAGCGACTGGTTCCGCCTCATGCCCTTTCCAGATGTTATTCGCCTTTACTGGTTGACAGGCCGGCAGCTACAAGAGTTGCTTGAGGACAACGCACACCGTACCGGGCGGCCGGATGAGCCCCACACTGAACGTGGCTTCCTGCAATTCAGCCATCATGTGCGCTACACCATCGAGTTAGGCTCATCGCGAGCCGCAGCCCGCGCAAAGGACATTACCATCAACGGCCGGCCAATCGAGGAGCAGTGGGACCATTCGTTCCTTATGGCCTCCAGCAACTTCACACGCCGGTCAGCTCGCTCCTGGGAAACGTTGGCGCGACGCTATTACGAACCAGAAATTTTTGATCTCAATCGTCTACCACACCTGGATCCCCACCTTTTCCTTCGTAACGAGCTGATCACCTATATCAGGGAAAATGGAGGCGTCACCGCAGAAGGTGGGGCACGCCGGGATGGACGTGTGCGTTTTATCTAGGGAGACAACTATGCCTACAACACGCAGACTTGCACAGATATTCAACAGCGATAACCGCACCCTGATCGTTGCCTTTGATCACGGCATGATCGACGGCCCCACGCAGGGCATGGAACAACCCGGTCTGACCCTACGCCGCATCGTCGCCGGCGGCGCCGACGCCATCCTTACCACCTATGGCACTGCTCGCCGCTTTGCACAAGAAATTGCTTCATTAGGACTTATCTTACGCCTGGATGGCGGCGGTACTGTGCTGGGAGACATGGGTCAGGGCGCCCAGTTTTACACGGTGCAGGATGCCCTGCGCCTGGGCGCCGACGCCGTGGCCGTTTCTGCCTTTCCCGGTGGCTCTGAAGAAAAGGAGTCGCTCCAGCGCATGGCGCAGATAATCGGCGAGGCGCACGATTGGGGCTTGCCCGTGATGGGCGAAATGGTACCCGGCGGTTTTGACAGCGCCCCTGAGTTGCGCACGGCAAAAAGTATCGCCATCGCGGCTCGCGTGGGCGCTGAGCTGGGCGCAGACTGGGTCAAAATCCCCTACGCTCCCGGCTTCGAGCACGTGACGCAAACTTGCTACGTGCCAGTCGTCATTCTGGGCGGTGCGCGCAAAGGCAGCGAGCGCACCATGCTGGAGACGATCCGCACCGCGCTGGACGCCGGTGCGCGCGGCGTCGCCATAGGACGCAACATCTTCCAGGCTGATGACCCCGAGGCCATGACCGCCGCCGTCGCCGCGCTTCTGCACCAGGACGCATCGGTAGAGAGCGCCATGCGCGAACTGCAACAGTAGCAGAGGACGCCGAACGCAACGCGTCACCTCGAACGGAGTCTGCGGATGCAATGCGTCATCCTG